>JAYTQG010000217.1:0-7264 GCA_043746815.1 Thermoleophilia bacterium
AGATTGAGGATCGCGGCATCCGCTACAGGCGAACGGACACCGTCCGTTTTGTCCGCCGGAGGACCGGGGATCCCGGCCCGGCGGCCACCTGGCTGGCGGGGCGGACCACAAGGGTTGCGCGGAATAGGCCCTTCAGGCGTGGCGAGTACGGAAGGTCAAAGGTGACACCAAGGCCCGGGAGGATGACCGTCGACTTCGCGAGGAGCGTCGCGACGACATGCTTCGCCCGGCCTCTGCGGAGGTAGACGACAACTTGGCGGCGCAGCAGTCGCTCCGCGAGGTTGCCCTGATTTGCAATCCTGATCCGCAGGACGCGGCGTCGCACGCGAGGAGTCGCCGATGTCGGGGTGCGACGGGGTGGTTTCAGTGTCACAACACGGAGCCGCGCGACGGCGAGCCGGCGAACAAGCGGGCCCCCAACACGCACCAGGACGTTCACGCCAACACGGGCTTGAATAGCCACTTGGCCGCCCGTCGCGCCCGCCGATGTCAGGAGGACCAGTGCTTGATGGTCCCCCGGGGCAGCAGCGCGAGCTGGGACGGCGTTGACACTGACGGTGCCACTCGCCCCAGCAGCCAACGGGAGGTTCGCTGGGCTGACCCGCAACCAGTTGCGCGCCGAGCGTCCAGGCGTCAAGGGCGGGTCGACCTGCACGCTCCCGTCCGCACGGACAACGTAATTCCCCGTTGTGACGGCAATCGTCGTCGCCTCGGTGCCGGTATTGGTAACGGTGAGGGTGGCGGGCGCCGCACCGTCCAATACCACGAAGGGCGGACTGACCGACAGGCTCGGCGGGGAGTCGGCGAGCGCCGACCCGGCACCTGCGAGGGCCGCAACCGCACCAAACATGGCCCCCAGCCAGCGGGTCACAGACCCACCACCGTAAACGTGATTGTTGCTGCGTGGCTTCCGGATCGCACCCAGGGAACCGGACCGAGAATGAAGCTGGTGTTCCATGTGTCCCCCGCTGTCAGGGTCGTCGTTGCGGTGCGGTGGCCGATGTTCAGACTTCCGACCGTTGGTACGAGGGTCGGAACCCCGGCGGCCAGATCGAGCAGTTGTGTAGGAATCGTCGGCGTCGGGGCGCTGATCTTGAGTGGAATGTCGCCATTGGTGAACACGCTGCGCGACACGGACAGCTGATAGCCGTTTGGGATATTGCTTCGCACCACAACGGGTCGAAGGGTCGCCGCGGAGCTCGCGCCAACCGAAATGGCCGGAAACGAGAACGCACTGGGTGCCGTCAGGCTCAGGATCGGCGTCGTTCCAAGGAGAACCGAGAGGTTCGACGCCCCGTAGTTGGCGGCGACAAAATCCACGGCGACGTCATGATTGAAATCGGCGATCACCACGCCGCCTGGCTGGCTTCCAACGGTCACATTTTGCGCCGCCTGGAGCGTCCCATTTCCGTTCCCCACAAGCAGCGAAATCGTGCCGGGGGTCGAGTTTGCGACGGCGACATCTGGGATCGTGTCGCCATTCACGTCGCCCACCGACACGCTATCCGGGCCCGCCTGCGCCGCATAGTTCACCGCGGCAGCGAACGTGCCCGTTCCCGTATTCAAGAGCACCGAGGCATTTGAGCCTCCGTAGTTGGCAACAATGAGGTCGGGTTTGCCGTCGAGGTTGAGGTCGCCGGTGGTGATGTCAGCCGGGCTTGTTCCCGCCGCGTAGGTGACCGGTGCCGCGAACGCTCCCAGACCATTGCCAATCAGTACGGAAACGTTCCCGGCGGTGTACGAGTCGACCACGACGTCTT
Organism: Thermoleophilia bacterium; assembly: GCA_043746815.1. Lineage (GTDB taxonomy): Bacteria > Actinomycetota > Thermoleophilia > Miltoncostaeales > Miltoncostaeaceae > JAYTQG01. The sequence goes on from JAYTQG010000217.1 coordinate 1,761, forward strand.
GCTTCCCATCGGCGTTCACATCTGCTGCAGCGACCGCGAACGGCCCAGCGGGCACGGTCGTGGTCGTCGGGGCGCCGAACCCCCCAGAGCCGGTACCGAGCATGACGCCCACCTTGGCCTGTCCGTAGTTGGCGGTAATGACGTCCAGCTTTCCGTCACCGTTGACGTCTGCCAGCGTCAGGTTCGTCGGCGTGCTCCCGGCGCCAGTCGAGGTATTTGTCGCCGCGCCGAAGGTTCCCAAGCCCGTACCGATGAGAACGGAGATCGTGCTCGCGGTGAAGTTGACCGAGACAAGATCAACCTTGCCATCGCCATTGACGTCCCCCGCGGCAGCGGAGTACGGACCCGCTCCAACGGTGGTGTTGACCGCTGCGCCGAAGGTGCCGACCGCCGTCCCGAGAAGCACTGACACCGAATTGCCGACGTTGTTCGGGGTGATCAGATCAACGTTCCCGTCGGCGTTCAGGTCGGCGCCGATCACCGTCGTTGGACTCGCGCCGGTTGGGTAGTTCACCGCCGGTGCGAAGGTCAACGCACCGAGTGCCGGAGTGGCACCCAGCAGCGCACCAATCACGCAGACCACCAGCGTCGGGAACAACCGCGTGCTGGTGGTCAATCGACGTGCTGTCATATCTGATGTCGCGTCCCGTTCGGCTACCAACCCAAAGGGGAGGTCGCCGCGCGGACCCCGAGTTAGAGTCCCACTGCGGTGAAGGTCACCGTCGACGCGTGCGCACCCGACCGCGTGAACGGAACCGGGCCGAGCTGAAGGCTGGTTGCCCATGTGTCACCCAGGGCCGCCGTGATCGTCGCCGTACGGTGGCCGACATTCTGGCCGCCGCTCGTTGGCACGGCCGTCGCAGTCGCCGCGGCGACGTCAAGCAGCTGCGTGACGTCCGCGGGAGTCGCCACGAGAAACGACAGCGGGATGTCGCCGTTGGTAAACGCCGTCCGGGCGACCGAGAGTTGGTAGCCACCGGTCACGTTGCTGATGACGGTAACCGGAGCTGCAATGGCAGCGGAGGTCGCCCCAACGTTCAATGCGGGAATCGTGATGCTGGCGGTCGCGGTGACACCGAGCGACTCGTTGACCGTCGCGTTGACCGTGGTCGTTCCGGTCGCGGTGATCGCGGTTGCGGTTGCGGCCAGTGCCAGACAAAAGGCAGCTGACGCGGTAAGGGTAGAGAGTGGACGGGTCATCGAGCATCCCCTTCAGTTCGATCGGCTCAACCCACGTTAAGCCTTCACGAGGTGTATCGACAGCAACTCAACAGCACTTGAATTGGCCTTGCGGCTGCAGGGTAGCGGAGCCGTCGATCGCCCAGCGAACGGGGTGTTTCGGCGAAACACGGACCCAAATTCAAAGCAACTAATATTATGTTTCATGCACGCCCACATCGGCCTATTAGCCCCGGCGGAGCGGCGCCACAACGACCGGCTGCGACGCCTCATCCCGAAGCCCGTCGCCGAGCGCGACCACGTTCATTCGGTACGTGCCGGGGCGTGTGTCGGCGGGAATCGCGATGCGGGTCGGGCCCGCTGGACCGGTGAGGAAGGCAATGACGCGCCCGTCGGTGTCGCCGCGTTTGATCATGCGCACCACCGCCCGCCCGCGTCGGACAAGGCCAACCGTCATAGCTTTGCCAGGGCCCGGGACGATCGTGAGGCCACCGCCGCTGATCACCGGGGTGTCGCCCGCAGGGGGCGCAGATGCTGGTGCGCCGGTAAAGGCTCGATACTCAGTCGCCCACGCCCGCGCCTCGGCTGGGTCGGTGACGCCCCAAAGTCCTGGCCCGTTCGACAGGATCGCGCGACCGGCCTCACTCCCTCGCGCGCGAGCCCAGATGTCGGTCTGCGTCGTGCCAACCGCCGGGCCAAGCAGGAAGTGCAGGCGCGTCACATCGCCAGGCGCAAACCGCTGCCGCCAGTTCGCTGCGTTGCGGGCGAACTCCTCCGCGGTCATTGGCGTGCGGTCGCCGTGGTACGACAACAAAAAGACCGCCCCGACTTGGCGGAGTGCCGCGATGACGGCAGCGTGGCGCGCCTCCAAGGGCTGGCGAACATCCGCCCGAGCAAGCCCCCCGGTCAATGACGGGCTGACGTAGACGACGACGCGCTCCGCTTCCGGGCCAAGGCGAGCCAACGCAGCCGACAGTGTCTTGGCGCGCACCTCGGTCCAGTCGCCGGGGGCCAGCTCGTCGACACCGACGAGGCCACCGACATCCGTCCGGCGAATCTCCGCGCGCAGCATTGCTGCCATCTGGGGGGCTGATAGCGGCGCCAAATCCGCGCCCCGCACCTTCCCAAGCCGCCGTGACACTGGCCAAGCGGCGTGGTCAGTGGGAGTTTCCAACCATGCGCCGGGCGCGACTGCCTCAACAGCGTCGGCCGCTGCCCCAACGGCGTAGATGACCCGCAGACCATCTGCAGGAGCGGCAACCGCGGGACTGGCGAGGGCGGCGGCAACGAGGGCCGCGGCAAGAAGCGGGGGGCGTTTGGTCACGGAGGGTGACGCTACCGGCCCCTTGCGTTAAGACATCAGTGGGTCGCGTTAGCCTTCTGCAAAGCCGCGCCGCCGGGGAGCGCGAAGGCCTCGGCGATTAGTTCGTACGACCGGACCCGCTCGCCGTGGCCGTGGACGGTACTCATGATCATCAGCTCGTCCGCACCGGTTTCCTCAAGCATCTCCACCAACTGCGAACGAACGTCCTCCCCCGTTCCGAGCGTCTGTGCCCGCCGATAGCGACGTACCTGATCCGCCTCGTCGTCGGTGTAGGCGTGCGCCATCGCTACCTCAGGAGTGGGCAACGGCCCAGAGCGGCCCTGGCGGAGGCGAATGACACCCAGTGCGAGTGACCAGGACAGCTCCTCGGCGCGCTCGGCCGTGTCGGCGGCAATCGCGGACGCGGTCAAGATCGCGCGCGGCTCCGCAAGTTGGCCACTCGGGAGGAAGCGCTCCCGGTACAGCGCGATCGCGGGCCAAGCACCGCGCGGGTTGAGGTGATGGGCGAAGGCGAACCCGACACCAAGCGCGGCCGCAACCTGCGCGCCGTGGTCGCTCGAGCCAAGGATCCAAATGGGAGGAAGGGCGACCTCCGCCGGGTGAGCCGTGACCTGTTCAAAGGGATGCCCAGTCGGGAAGCCGCCGCCCGCGAAGGCGAGGAGCTCCGCCATCTGGTTGGGGAACGTGAGGTCAAGCCCCCGGCGAAGTGCAGAGGCCGTCACCTGATCCGTCCCAGGCGCACGCCCGATGCCCAGATCGATACGCCCCGGGTGCAGCGCCTCCAAGACCTTGAAGCACTCCGCCACATGCAAGGCACTGTGATTGGGCAACATCACTCCGCCGGAGCCCACACGAATTCGCGTGGTATTGGCGGCGATCTGCCCGATCAGAATCTCAGGTGCCGAACAGGCCATTGCACCGGTGTTGTGGTGCTCTGCCACCCAGTACCTGGCATAGCCGAAGGCCTCGGCATGGCGAGCGAGATCAACGCTGTTGCGCAGAGCATCGGCGCTGGCTGATCCCGACGGTACGGGTGAGAGATCGAGGATGGAGATCGCTGGCATGATGAGGAGAGGCTAGCGACTAGCGATGAAGGGGACGATGAGGACACATCCGCTTGACGACCGGGGCAGCTTCGCCTGGGTCGCAGATCCTAGTGAGGTCATGCAACGGGCCTCGTGCGCGGTTGTCACCGATTCCGGAGTCCTTGTGATCGACCCGGTTGACCACCCGGACCTCGACGCACATCTGATGCCACTCGGGCCAGTGTCAGCCGTCGTTCGGCTGCTGAGTCGCCACAATCGCGACGGTCAGGCGGTCGCCTCCCGGCACGGGGTCCAGGTTGTGGGACCCTCTCGGCTGAACGGGTTGGACGGGGCCACCGCGATTCCGATTCCCGCGATGCCCGGCTGGGAGGAGACGGCCCTGTGGTTCCCAGCGACTGGCCTCTTGGTGTGTATGGAGGCAGTCGGCACCGCGTCCTATTTCCTCGCACACCGCGGCGACCACCTGGGCATCCACCCGCTCCTTCGTGTGCGGCCGCCGCGCGGGGCGTTGGGATCACTCCGCCCCACCGCGATCGCCGTCGGTCACGGGGTCCCGGTCACGATTGGGGCGGACCGGGCGCTAGCAGATGCCTTGGCGACCTCGCGCCGCGGCTTGCCAGCCGCATGGCTACGCGCCGCACGCGCCGCGTTTCGTCGATCGTGAAACCGTCCGTCCGGCGGTACCTTCCCTTCGCCGTCGACGCCCTCGCGATCCTGGCCTTCGCAACGTTCGGACGGCGCTCGCACCAGGAAGGGGTGTCGGTCGCGGGAGTACTGAGCGTGGCGTGGCCCTTCCTTGCCGGCTGGGCGGTCGGAGCGACGGCGTTGGGCGTTTGGCGTCACCCAGGGTCGCCTGGGCTCGCCGCCCGCGCCTTCGCGGTCGCCCTACCCGTCGCCTTCGCCCTGCGTGCCGTCAGCGGCCGCGGCCTTGCCATTGCCTTTGTGATCGTCGCCGTCGTGACGACGGGGCTCCTACTCGTCGGCCGACGGCTTCTCGTCCGCTGGTAGAGCGGTTTCCAGCGGGACCAACCGCGTTGCGACCGCCTTGAAGGACGCGATTGCCCACTGCCCCTCGGCAAGCCCGAGACGGTCAACCGACTCGGCGGTGATCTCCGCCGTCAACGGACCAATCTGAACGCGGGCACGACTGCCGAGACGGACGATCGACCCGATTTGACCGCGAAGTTGATTCGTCGTCGAACCCGCTTGCGGCACCGTCGCGACGGCGATGTCGCTGGGCTGCACCACGACTCCGACACGGCCAACCAGCCGGTCGACCGACCTCAGCACAGTGCCATCGGCAAGCTGAACATCGCAGAGATCCGACCCCGTCAAAGCCCCGTCACCCTCCACGAGGTTCGCCCCTGTGAGACTCGCGACGAATGCACTGGCCGGGCGGGCAATCAACTCCCCGGGGGTTCCGATTTGGGCAATCTTCCCCGCTTCGATGACGACCACGCGCCCGGCGAGGGCACTCGCGTCGTCAAAGTCGTGGCTCACCAGGAGGGTTGGAAGGCCAAGTTCAGTGAGCAGGGAACGAAGCTCGGCGCGAACGGTTGCTCGGGTGTGGGCATCGAGCGCCGCCATTGGCTCGTCCAACAGGAGCACCCGCGGGGCACGGGCCAGTGCCCGGGCGAGGGCAACGCGCTGGCGCTCTCCCCCGGAGAGATCGCGTGGGAAGCTTGCGGCGAGATGCCCGATACTGAGCCGTTCCAGCAACTCGGCGACGCGCTTCTTGCCACCAAATGCCACGTTGTCGCGGACGCTGAGATGTGGAAACAGGGCGTAGTCCTGAAAGACCAGGCCGACCGACCGACGGTCCGGGGGCAGCGACACCCGACGGCTGGCGTCAAACCAAACCTGATCACCGAGTGTGATGCGACCCGCTTCTGGTTGCTCCAGGCCAGCGATCGCCCGCAGCAAGCTGGACTTCCCAGCACCTGATGGCCCCACCG
>JAYTQG010000218.1:0-17224 GCA_043746815.1 Thermoleophilia bacterium
CTGCCACCGATGACGCCGCGCGATCGGTCGCGGAGGCTGGGGGCGCAGCGAAGGTGGCCCGTACTCGACTGGCGGAGCACGACGCTGCCCTGCGGGCGCGCGCTGAACACTCGTCGGGAGGTGGCCGACCTCGACACCCGCACCGCCTCCGAACACCTCGGGGAGGCGCACCAGAAACTCGAGGACGTGCGGGGAGACGTGGGCGGCGGGCTGATCGACGATCAGTTCTTCGCAATGGATCACGCGGCGACGCACACCGCCGTCGCCTGGCTTGACCAAGACGTTCAGCGGCTGCGCGAGGAGGTGTTTGTCGCCGCGATCGACCTGCACCGTGTATTCATCCTGGCCGCCGCAAAGCCCCTGCGCCACAACATCGGGGCAGTGATGAGCCTGATCAATGGTCGCGTGCCCGAAACCGGGGAACAGGAGGCGATCGTTCCGGATCTCTGGTCGTCGCTCTTCCTGGTGGTGCCGCTCATCTCGACGACATTCGCGTCCGTGCGACGGATGCTCGGCATCCTTCCGCCCGAGTCGATCGGCTGGCTGTTTGTTGACGAAGCCGGGCAAGCGACGCCGCAATCCGCGATCGGGGCACTGGTGCGGGCGCGCCGCGCGATCATCGTCGGTGATCCACTGCAAATCGAGCCCGTCGTCGCCCTGCCGGTTTCCCTCACACAGGCGATCTGCGACCACTTCAACGTTGATGACGCCACCTTCAATGCCCCGGTGGCGTCGTGTCAATCCCTCGCCGACCGGGCATCGGCATATGCGACCCGAATCGATACCGCAGACGGCATGAGGACGATCGGGCTCCCATTGCTTGTCCATCGCCGCTGCTCAGAGCCAATGTTCGAGATCGCGAACGAGATCGCGTACGGCGGTCTCATGGTGCAGGCAAAGGTGCCCCGCCCATCGACCATCGGGGACGTGCTCGGCCCAAGCGCCTGGTTCGACGTCGCGGGAACGGGCGACGACAAATGGTGCCCAGCGGAGGCCGCCAAGGTGGTCGAAATTTTGCGCGCGCTGAAGGACGGGGGTGCCCCACCGGACCTCTACGTCGTGACGCCCTTTCGTATCGTCGCGAGTCGGCTGAGCGACGCAGTTGCCGAGGACGCCGCCCTCAACCGCTGGCTTCGCCGGGGGAGCGACGGCCCCCTCCCCATCGGCACGGTGCACACCGTCCAAGGTCGCGAAGCCGAGGCGATCATCCTGATCCTCGGAGCACCCGGCACCGCCCAGCACGGCGCGCGGAGCTGGGCCGGAGGGCGACCAAACCTCCTGAACGTCGCTGTGACCCGCGCGAAGGAACGCCTCTATGTTGTCGGCAATCGCACCCTCTGGCGCGAAGCTGGCCACTTCCAAGTGCTGGACGAACTCATCGATTCGAGTACGTCAGCTTCGCTCAACGCAGCACGCGACTAGGTGTCGGCCCCCACGACCGACTGACTGTCGACGCGTGAAACGACCCGTCGACGAGCCCCGCCATGCTCTACACCCTGGTGTTCGTCTTCGCCTGCCTCGCGCCGTACTTCGCAGTCGGCGCCGTCGTCTCGCGCGATCGATATGGCACCCCCGGCGTGTTCGGTTGGCTTGAAGCCGCCGCGGGGGGCGGGGCACTCTTCGGTGTCTTCCTCGGCTTTCGGTGGCGGCCTCAGCATCCGATGCAGAGCGCAATGATGATGCCCTTCGTCTGGATCGCGGCCATCGCCCTGTTCTCCCTCGGAATCACCACGTGGGTTGTCATTCCGCTGATGGCGATCGGAGGCTCGCTGTTCACACTGTTCGGCGTCTGGTGGCAGACGTCCCTCGCGGCGTTCATTCCGCCCCACGCCATCTCCCGCGTCAGCTCGATCAGCTGGGTTGCGGGGGGTGCGCTGATGCCCGTCGGCTTTCTCCTGGCTGGATTCCTCGGCGACCACATTGCCCCGGCGACCGTCCCCACCTGGGGATGCGCGCGCTCCGCGAAGGTCCCGTTACCGGGATCTGACGTCGGGGGCCGTCAACGTCCTCTTAGGCTCGACTCACGTATGCCTCTGCAGGAATCCCGGCGTAGACACGTCCATCTCGCCCGACCGTGTTGCAGGTCTTGCCGTCGACGACGTACCCACTCACGCTCATTGTTCCGCTCAGTCCGACGGCCTGGCCGTCGCGGGACTGAAACACCCCTGTCGCCGTCAACGTCGCACCGTTTACCGACGTGGGAGAAATGGTCCATCTGGTGCCGTCGGTTACCACGAGTGGACCGCTGAAGGTCACAAGGGGACCGATCGTACTGCCGTCGTTGCAGTTCATCCCGGTCAGGAGCGTGATCGTCGCAGCACCCACGTCCGGCGTGCCAAACGACGCGTTGACTGATCCATCTCCGCCGTACACGCTGTACGTTCCAACCCAGATGCCACCCGCGGGGACAGCCGGTGTCGCAGGTGTCGGGGTGGCGACTGGCGTCGCCGGGGTCGCGGGCGGCGTTTTGGTCTTCACGGGTGCTTTCTTCTTAACGGGTGCCTTCTTTTTGTGGACTGGCGTCGTCTTTTTCTTGTGGATGACCGTTTTGCGTTTCACAGTTGGCGCCGCGTTGACCGGGACGGCGAGAAGCGATGCAGCCAAAACGAGGGCCAGTGGCGCAGCGGCACAACACTTCATGGTGATCTCCAAATCGTTCGAGGGGCGGCGCCATGACCTGTTGGACATCGCGGCGCGGTTTGCCAGCACGGTGTGGAACAGACCTTACGAAAATGGCTCGTTGGGCATGAGTCTCCAAATTCGGCGGCGTCCCAGTGCGGTTGGCTGTCGAGCAGGTCACGCTAGGCGCACGCTCCGGGGGCAGTTCCAACGCCCCACCCGAACCCGTAGAAATTCCCCCGACTGACGCTTGTCGTACTGCCCGCGACGAGGCTCCACCCCGCGACACTGGTGTCGCCGTTTGCCCACTGGGCGAAGGTCGGGACGCGCTCCAACCGGCCCCGCTGAAATGCCTCATAGAAGCTCGCCAGTGGCGTTGGGAGGCTGGCGCCAGCCCAACGGCTGAATGGCACAACGAGAGAACTCGGCGCGCTAATCTTCGCATCCGTTGCGACGCTTGGAGGGGATTGGGCTGGTGAGACCAAAAGTTCGACTCCATCCGACCCAGCGGCGTTATCGAATGTCAGGCCGGCAAGCGGTGATCCCGGAACGGCAAGCTTTATCAGGGCGTCGTGAACGGCGTTTGGATCTCCAACGCTCGCCAATGCGGCGGAGCCCGCGTAGGTTTTGAGGGCGGTAACGAAGTCAGCAGTGCCAGCGTTTCCGATCGGCGTGAGGACCACCGACTGGACCTCGCGGGAGTCCGCGGACACCTTCGCTGCGATTGCCTCCGCTTCAAGTGCCCACGTCCCCGGAACAGTGCCAGCCGAGAGGGTGAACTTGTAGCTGCCGTTCGCGTCGGTCTGGACATCGACGGAGTTGCCGAGCGGCGCCGCGAGGTTTCCCTTCGGCCAGGCGATCCCGGAAGGGCCGCAGATCGCGACGTGGGGTGCCGTCGTGACACGGGCCAACGCGGCCAAGTCCGGGAGGGGATTCAACCGGACGGTCGCATTCGCCTTCGGCTTGCCGTACTCCGTGACATCGATGGTCCCCGAGATCACCTGTTGGCCGTCAGCCGGAACCGACGGCGCATCGATGTGCATGTTGAGCTCAAGCCCCGCATCCAACGTGAAGCTCGCGTGGGCGTTCTTGCCTGCCTTGGCCGCGATGCTTGTGCCGACGGGCTTGTATTTCGACTTTGACTTCTTGCCTGTCGGGCCCCCGGTCGGCACGACATGGTAGGTCCCGGGTTTGACTTCCATCTCGTAGTACCCGTCGACAGCGGATGTGGCCTTGACGGTGCCCGAGCGCTTCAGTGACGAGGGAACCGCCTCGACGGTTGTCCCGGCGACCCCGCCACCGTCGCGGTTGTTGATGTACCCCTCGATGATCGCCGCTTTCTTCCCGACCACCGTGTAGTAGTCGTCGGACGTCGCCCCGCCGCCGGACGAGGAAAATCCGGCGCCTGCGGTCGTCCACCCGCTAAGCGCAGTTCGAGCTCGCCCACGGCAATAGAGGGTCGGGTTGCCGGGCGGGACGATCTGGGTTACGGGGCAGCCACCCTTCTCGCCCGCGCCCGGGGTTGACCAGGTGAAGCGACCGATGCACTGGCCGGGGACGAAGCACGTTGCCGCGTTGATGTGCACGGTTGCCACGATCCGGTCACCGGGACGAAAAATGTGGTCGTTCAGATGAAAGCTTGCAAGGCCCGTCTGAATGACTGCTGGCGGCGGGCCGAGCCTCCCCGCGCTCGCAGGGCCGACCATCCCAAAAACAACGCCGGCGGTGACGACCATTCCCGGGAATAAACTGCGCACACGGTGCGACATCTCAGGGGACTCCACTCTGGTCTTGGGGCGAACACGGCAATTCCGAGTGGCCCGACACTCCCAACCCTTAGCTGAGACATCAAGGGCTTAGGCCCGATGACTCCCCGAAGGTCACGCTTGGAACCCCCCGCGCGAGTAGTCACGACGATGCCCACTCCGCGTTAACTTGAATTAGGTGCTTCCGCCGTTCGTCGTGCCGACCGAATCGAGAATCCGTGCTCCGAGGTCCGCTCAAGACACTCGTCCTCGCGATGGCGATCGCCGCTGTCGCTCAGACGACCGCCGCGGCGCAGGTACTGACCGCGGGCGGCGTGTCCATCGACGCGCCCGCCGGATACACCCTTACGACAACCGCCAGTGGCTCATTCCTGCTCTCCAGTGACACCCGCAGGGTGACGTTCGTACGGGTGCAGTCCGGTCAACCACTCGCCGGTGTGGGAGCAGCTGTTTACGCGGCGGTCACGACCCACGATTCCCCGCCGACCACGACTGCTGACAGCTACTCGTTCACGATGGCCGAAAGCGGGTCTCGATACCAGGTCCTTGTGAAACCCGCTGCGGGCGCTGGGTCAGCGGCTGGCCAGTTCGACGTCCTCCGGGTCGGAGCGCGCACCGCGGACGCAGCTCCCGGCCCAGCGGGCCCCGCCACGAAAACGAAGACCCCGGCCCGATGCCGTGGGCGCATCGTGAAGGTGAAAGGCAAGGCGGCCAAGTGCGTCCTCAAGAAGGTCGTCAAGAAGGTCGTCAAGAAGCCTGTGAGGAAGTCGCACGCCATCGACGGGGCCTTCCGACCCCCGGACACGACAGAACTGACCGACGTCCTCGGCCTCCTCGGTAAGCGCACCGCGCAACCCGTCGTGCCGGCTGGGCTTCCCCTCCCGATGCGCGACTGCCAGGCCCCCGGAGCGCATGCCCAGGTCATCGACATTCCCGGCGTCGGTTGCGACGGCGCCAAGGGGAGCTTCCTCTGGGGAGCAGACGGATACGGGTCGGTTCATCTCGGCCAGCCGTTCCTTGTCAACACACCAGCCAACCAATTCCCAAGCGGTCCAATCGTCGCGACCTGGTCATCACCAGCCCAGGCATTCGCGGACGTCTGGCCACAGGAACTCAAGGACTACTCCGGTGTCACGGCGACCGTCACCTCAGTCACGCCAATTCCAGGGACCGAGAACTTCATCCCCGGCTCACCGAGTGGCTTGGTCAGCTTCCACGCCACCGTCACGGGCGCGAAAACCGTTGAGGTCGACGGTATCGCGCTCAGCGCGTACATCGACTCATTCAACGGTGGCGTCACCTGGAACTGGTACTCCAGCGTCATTGCCGTCTTCAAAGGCGCGCCCCCAGGAACCGGCAACGCGCTCATGACGACCTGGCAGTCCCTCGACGCATCCGCTGGCATCAGGGACCGCCTCGCCGCCATCGCCGAGACCATCCGCACCACGCAGGCCCCCGGCGGACCGATCGACCCAACCGTCTTCCAACGCACGGTCGACAACTTCGGCGCGTACCTCAACTCGTAGCTCCAACCACCGGGAGATCGTTGTGAACCGTCGCATCACAGTCGCCCTGCTCGTCGCCACAACGGGAGGAGCCGTCCTCGCAACCCAGGTGGCGGCGAGCGCTGCGCCGGAGGCGTGCGGGACGCTGAAGATCGGCAAGGCGGTCTACGCCTACAGCCACATGGGCCCGACGACCTGCGCCCTGGCCAAGAAGTGGATCCCGACCCTCGCGAAGCAGCGCCTCACCGGCCCGGTTGGTAGCTACGCCAGGATGACTGGCAAGCTGCCCCCGATTATGTTCTGCAAGGGGCTGCCGGACGCTCACGGCTACGCCGCCGCTGGCTCGTGCCTTCGCGGGATTCCCGGTGGCCTCGCGGGCTTCAGCTGGCAGAAGAGCCCGTAGCGAACCGGTGGTCCACCGGCCTTGCTTCTTGATCCTTTGGAGTACGACGCTCACCGCACCAAACGTAGGGGTGTGCCACGCGCAACTCAACTGTCCCCGAGTCACCCGAAACGAAGGTCACCAAACATGTCGAACATAGCCGCCACCCGATGCATTCTCGTTGCTGCCGTTGCCACCCTCGCCGTTGGGGGTGACGCCCTCGCCGCGGCAGGAACGACCTACAAACTCGGCACGGTTACCGGGGTCGAGACCTTGAACCTGAGCGGGCCGACCATGGTCAAGGTCGACGTCGCGGGCACGCCCACGTCCGTGCCAGCCAGCCTCGCGATTAAGGTCGTAGTCCGTTGGACGGCCCGCTCAGGCGAGGCTACAACGCTCACCCGCACGGCACCTGGGGGGCAGGGACGGATCTGCGGCGACAACACCTGCCCGAGATACGGTCCGATCGTTGGTACCGCGACAATGACGGGGAACGTCACGCCGACCGGCGGGACTCCGATCTCGTGCGCAACGTCGAAAGGCCTGAAAGCGCTCTATGGCACGGATTACCTGAGGGTCGCCTCCAGTCGCCTTGAGATGGGCGTCAATACCAAAGGATCACGGCCGACAGTTAGATTCAGCCTAAGCCAGTATCAAGCGCTGCTCCCCAACCTCGGGCCTGCATCCTGCGGGGCTGCCCTCGACGCGAGTGTTCCCATCGATGTTTCTGGGCCGTTCCCGGTGTCCAAGCTCGGCGCGGCAAGCCTCTCACTGGAGGCCCGAACACGCACTCCGATCGCGCTCTCGGACGGAACACCGAATGGCATAACCGGGACCCTCCAGGCGCAGTTCCGAGCGAGGCTCGCCAAAGCGTGAACCCGGCACGCCGAACGTCAACGACCCGAGAACCGACTGGAAGGCTTCGACCATGTCAAACACCCGCCTCGCCCGACACGCCCTGTTGTGCGTCATTGCGAGCCTCAGTGCCGCCGGGGAATGCCTGGCGTTAGCAGGCACCCCGTACAAGGTCCGGACGGTCAGTGCACGCGAAACCCTGACCTTTGGCGGAACGACGACCGTCGCCGGGGCACCAGCCGAACTCGCGCTCAGGCTCGTGATCACGTGGAAGGCTGGCCCCGCCCGCTCCTCTGGAGCCTCCTTGCTGAACCGAAGTCCCGCCGCCGGGGAGAGAACACTCTGTGTGAACAACGACTGCCCGCCCTACGGTCCGCTCGTCGGGACCGCCACGTTGACCGGAAGTGTCACGCCCACCGGCGCAGCGCCGATCTCCTGCGCAGGATCGAAGGGCCTGCAGGCGATTTTTGGCAAAGGGAGTTCCGCACTCGGCGCGCAGATCGGAATTTTCGCGCGAGGCTCCAAGCGTCTGGTCAACGTCACCCCGTCGCAATACTCCTTCATCCTGCAGTCGGTGGCCCCAGACCAAGCGTGTCGAGTGTTCCTGGATGAGCCGGGACTTGCGGAAAAGTTGTTCAGCCCGTTTCCGGTATCCAAGATCGGAGCACCCACGATCACAATCGCAGTCCGCAAGACCATCCCGCTCTCGCTAGCGGCGGGACAGCCAACCGGGATCACCACAGCACTACGGTTCGAGGTGAACGCGACACTCGCGAAATCCTAGAACCCGAAGCACCCAATCCCCGGCGGCCCGTGGAGTGTTGAGGGAGCAGCCGGGCGCGGCTCCATTGACGCAGACTTTGCAACCCCCCGTGGGGTAGCAAAGTCTGCAATCATATTTCCATGCCTGAGACCACCGGAGCACTCCTCGAACGACTCGACGCCGCACTGCGCGAGCAGGACGGATTCGTTACCACCCACCAGGCCGAGCGCCTTGGAGTCCGCCGTTCCAAGCTCAGCGCCCTCGTGAAGGCCGGAGACCTTGAGCCAGTCGTCCGTTCGGTTTACGTCCTCGTGAGACGCAGGCCCTCGCCCCGGGTCGACGAGCGCACCTACGCCGCATGGCTGGCCCTCGACGGGCAACGCTTGCCGTGGGAACGCAGTGAGCCGATCGTCGTGCTGTCTCACGCATCGGCCGCCAAGCTCCACGGGCTCGGCACGCTTCCCGATGATCACGTCGAAATGACGAGCGCGACACGGCGGACCACCACCCTCCCGGCGATTCGTCTCCACGTCGCGCCTCTCGATGCCAGCGACTGGCAATGGGCGAACGAGCGACGAATCATGGTCACGACCCCAGCGCGCACGGTGGCCGACCTCGCTGTCTCGTCGATTGAGCGCGGATATGTTCTTGATGCTCTCGACGACGCCATCGAGCGACGTGCCACGACGCGAGAAGCGGTGATCGCGGCCACCGCACGTCGCTCACCGCGACGGGTCGCCAACGTCACCCGGCTGATCGGAACGTGACGCTCCCGGACCCCGTCCGGCTCGAGCAGAGCGTTCGGTCACGAATCGAGCGCATCGCCAGCGAGCGCGCTGGCGATGACCGGACGGCCCGCCAATCCTGGATCGTCAGACTCCGACGTGAGCTGGCCTACCGGCGCCTACTGGCGCGGCTTGACGCGGCCCAACCCGGCGCCTGGTACCTCAAGGGTGGCTTGGCCCTGCAACTGAGACTCGACCCGAGCCGAGCCACGTTGGACATCGACATCGGCCTCATCCACTCGGTGATGACTGCCGAAACCGAGGCCGCGCTCCGGACTGCAGCCGCGCTCGACCTCGGCGATCGGTTTGCGTTCGAGCTGGGCCAAGCCCGCCAATCACGCGACGATCACGCCCTCACTGTGCCGGTGACCGCCTACATCGGCGCCCAACGTTTCGAAGAGTTCCGTGTCGACCTCGCCCCACCGCGCGGCGACGTACCGATCGAATCCGCGGCACTTTCGTTTATCCCTCTCGGAATCCCGGAACTCGACGAGCACCCAACCATCGCCGTAGTCGCCATCGAGCAGCAGATCGCCGAGAAGACCTGCGCCATCTTCGAACGGCGTCATGGCGCCCACTCTTCGCGGGCTCGCGACCTGGCCGACGTCGCGAGCATCGCGCTACAAGTCGACGGGATCGACGGTAGCGCAGTCGTTCACTCACTCCAGCAGGAGACCGCGCGACGCGCCGAGACACTCCCCGACGGGCTCCCGCCCGCGTTCGAACTCGACGACGCGCAAGCAGATGACTGGCGACGCAGGTGGAACACCCTCATCCGACAAGCACCGGTGACGTTCGAGGACGCCCTGCGTACCTCCGCGTATTTCCTCGATCCGGTTCTCGACGGGCGCGCCACTCTGCAACGGTGGTCCGCGACTCGCGGGCGCTGGCAGTAGGCAGCCTGCGTCTGAGCCGAGGTGCAACCGTTGGTTGCGACCGGTTCGCGCTCCAGTCTGCTGACGCTACGCTTGCGCCGAATGCAGACGCGAACGCTCGGAAGCGGGGGCCTCACGGTTTCGGCCGTGGGACTCGGATGCATGGGAATGAGTCAGTCCTACGGTCCCGCGGGGAATCGGCGCGGCCTTGGTGCCCTTCTGCGCGGCGCCGTCGATCTCGGTGTGACGTTTTTCGATACCGCCGAGGTGTACGGGCCCTACACCAACGAGAATCTCGTTGGCAATGCGCTCTCGCGGTTGCGTGACCGGCTGGTGATCGCCACCAAGTTTGGATTCAAACTCGAACCCAGTGCAACCCCGCCATTTCTCACTCTCGATTCACGGCCTGAAACCATCCGAAGGGTCGCCGACGACTGTCTGAAGCGCCTCCGGATCGATGTGATTGACCTCTTCTACCAGCACCGTGTTGACCCGAACGTCCCGATCGAGGACGTGGCTGGCGCTGTGGGTAATCTCATCAGCGCGGGCAAGGTCCGCCACTTCCGGCTCTCAGAAGCGAGCGCTGCCACCGTCAGGCGCGCCCACCGCGTGCAACCGGTCACGGCCGTGCAGAGCGAATACTCGCTCTGGTGGCGACAGCCGGAGACCGACCTGCTGCCAACCCTGGAGGAGCTTGGCATCGGATTTGTTCCCTACAGCCCGCTTGGCAAGGGATTTCTCACCGGGACGATTGACCAGCACACCGTGTTCGACCGGTCGGACCTGCGAAACCAGATTCCACGGTTTGCCCCGTCCGCGCGCCAGACCAACGCCGCGATCGTCTCCCTTCTGCGCGACATCGCACGCGAGCACGACGCCACCCCGGGGCAGATCGCGCTCGCATGGCTCCTCGCCCAGAAGCCTTGGATCGTCCCGATTCCCGGAACGCGCAAACGGGAGCGCTTGGTGGAGAACATCGGCGCGGCCTCCATCCAGTTGACGCCGATGACCGTCGAGGCCCTTGGCAGCGCTGCCGCGGAAATTTCGATCGACGGGGCACGCTATCCGGACGAGATGGAACGGCTGAGTGGCCTGTAGCGCACGGAGAGTTAAGGCGTCCGCAAGCAACCCGAAAGATGTGGTCGATACGTTCACCAGTGAAGCCGGGGTGTGCCATACACGCCCGGAGGAAGGCTTCGCCGTGACCTCAACTTGGAAGGAACCAACATGACTCCTCGAATCCCTGCGCGCTCGAAGTTGCCTCGTCTCAGGGCTACCGCGTTTGCGACATGTGCCGCGACCGTGGCCCTTGGTGCATTTGTGCCCGCCGCATTCGCGGGACACACCACGCGACCCGGACGAACCCCGGGTGGTTGCCCTGGCGAGAATCTCCCCCCGGGCTTTCCGTGCATTCCACATGTGCCAGCACCGTCGGTGGTGACGGTCGCAAGCGTGAGCCCCACGAGCGCAACCTTCCAGGCCGACCCGGGCAGCGGCTTTCAGGCGCGCGTCATCAGCGTGATCGGGCCTCACAATGTCAGCCCGGTATACCTCTACCCGAGTGAGTTTTCGGTTCCGTTTACCCTGAGCGGACTGTCCGTATCCGGCCTGGTACCTGACAGCACGTACATCGCGACGGTTGTCCGTTTCCGTTACACCGACCCCAAGACGGGCAAGACGGGCGACGTGCAGTCGCCGGGCACCACTGTGACGTTTCACACGCCCGCCGCGTAGCTCCGGCCCTCCCCTGCTCGCTTCGCGCGCTCCGGCGTTCGAAGCGAGCAGGACTCTTCCGCTTTGGGGTCAGGTCTTGCGTTCCGTCTACAGCGTAAGTCTCTCCCAGTCGTCGTCTCTGAGCAGGACTCTTCCGCTTTGGGGTCAGGTCTTGCGTTCCGTCTACAGCGTAAGTCTCTCCCAGTCGTCGTCTCTGCAACCCCACTTGGAGGTCGAATAGGAGAATTCGGAGAAGTCCACTCGACGCTGATCGTGTCGGCCGCGGGCTGCCTTACACCGTAGATCGAACGCAAGACCTGACCCCGACCAGTTCCTCCGCCCAGTTCTTGGAAGAAGCGGATGTCTACTTCCCAACCGTCGAATACGGGTTCCCAATGACCATGAGGTGACAGCCGAACCGTTTGATCATCGCGGCCGCTTCACCGTCTCGTGTGATTTGGGCAGATGAGAACGAGAGTTCACCGGTCTTGGCGGGGTTACCCGGACAAACGACCTCGACCTGGTGGAGTGCCCCTTGGGCGTCGCTGCGGGCCGCGGACATCCCCCCGTAATGCAAATGAATGATGCGGCCGTCCTCGTTGGCATCGATCTCAGTCCGTCGAGCAAAAGCGAACAGCTCAGCGATCGTCGGGTTCACTGGCCTGCGCAGCTCGAAACCCACGCCACAATGCGGGTTCGAGTCGGCCCCGCCGTAGTCGACGCAGGTGACACCCCAGCGTGCTTCCGGGAACCTGCTCTCCAAGATCCCGAGGATCTCCCGTTCGTTGCTCTTCGTGCTGTACCCGCAACCGGCCAAGACCGCGATGAGCACCCCGATCGTTATCGTGGGCCATCGTCGCAAGATTGGGAGCACGTGTCGGACTTTCTTAGGTGGTCGGGTTATTGCTCACGGCCGTGATGATGTTGAGCGTCGTGTCGACGGGTAGGCCGAACTCACGTTTCAGAATCAGACCTTCCCCGGCAAGGCGCGCGGCCACACCAAACGAGCAACCGCTCTCCTCCTCCAGGCCAACCAACCGACGGCGACCAGCGGCCTCTACAGGCACGTCCACGAGAATACCGGTGGGCCAGCGAAGCGACACGCGACGTCCCACACTCGGGTGCTACGCGGTCACACGAAGCGGACCGGAAACAACGATGTGTGCGCCCCGTTGCGGTCGTGCCACTCCACCTTCACGCGATAGCGACCCGTCTTCTTCTGTGCCCACGACGGCCGGGTCAGTATCCGGACGAAGCTCAAGCCCGCAGGCGCCGAGACCGTGAACGGAAAGTCGTACTTGGTGGGACGTAACGTTCGTGGCGCGACGACGCTCACCCGCACGTTCGCAGGCGTCGGCAGAGCCATGGTGAGTATGGCCGAGCGGCCCGGAAGATCGCAGTGGCGCTGGTCGCAACGGACCCGTACGACATTGCCGCGCAGCCCGACGCGAGCGCGGCGTACCCTCGCAGCGGTTCGGGCAGGATCGATCCGAGCGAGCAGGCCCTCACCCCCGCCACAGCAAAAGTAGTAGGGCGGCCCGGGGGAGGAGTAGGGCTCGGAGCGCTCGAAGTAGCGCTGTCTCGCTGCCAGGGACACTGCGACGGTCCCGTCGGACAGATCGTGCGCGCCGACGACCCGCGTGGCGGTGTCGAACTGCCACACCGGTTCGCCATTCACCCCGAGCGCCCGGAGCGAATACCGCTTCTTGTGAAACACGGCGACGAGCGGGCGTCCTTGGCCGTCAATCGACAGCAATTCTGTGAAATCGCTGCCGGGCGTCCTCCACAGCTCAGCGCCGGTGGTGGCGTCGAGGACAACGACCTGCCCTACCCCCTGCGAGTAGGAATGACTCCCCCTGGGCGTGACGTAGACCCGGTCGTGCGCCGTGTCCACGACCACCTGACCGGATCCTAGTTCGAGGCCTGGTGTACGCCACAGCTCCAGACCGGTGTCCTGGCGAAGGGCAGCTACGTCGAGGCCATCGGCCACGACGACCCCCCGTGTCAGACCCGCGAGGACACGGAAGTTCCCACTCCGAAGCCAACGGCGCGTCCCGGTCGCGGCGTCGAGGGCAAGCACTCTCGATCTCACGGAATGGTCGGTCGCGTCCAGTGTGTACCCATAGGTGGAATAGACCGTCCCGGTGCCGTCGGCGACAACATTCGGAACGCCGTAAATGGCAGAGCTGCTGTTAACGTCGAACGTGCCAGCGAGTTCGGTGTACGTCCAGAGGGTGGTTGCACCCCTCGAGGAGGAAAGACGCCACTCGCCGGGGGATCTTGAAACCCCGGACTCATCGACGACGGGGCGGACCGACGTGCAGGTGCCATCGCTTTGAACCGTGCCGGTGCAACCGCTGACGATGACACCGTTCCGATCGATTGCGGGCGATGGGTATGGGAACGAAGGGAGCAAGAGAAACGGGCCATACGTCCCGTCAGCTTGGCGGGGTGCTCCCCGAAATCCACCGCACTCGATGCAGGACCCCACGGTTGTCATCCAGCGCCGAGTCCCATTGCGACGGTATGCGACCGCAGCGACATCGGGATACTCAGGCCCTCCCACCAGAACCTCTCCCGTGACGACCGGCCCGCCGCCGGGCCCTTCGTCGACCGAGCCGCTCGGAGCCGCCACCGGCCAACCCGGGAGAACGACCGGAGCCGCGACGCCCCCGGAAGCCGCCACAAGCGTCAGGGCGAACACTGCCGGTAGAAGACTCCTGAACTGCATCCTCCGCTCACGTGCGCTGATCACAGGTGTTCCATGTCGAGGAATTTTGCTTCGGCCCCGACGTTACCGCGTTCTTTTGAGGATCACGAGGACGGCGGGTACGGCGTCGCTTCGCGAGATGGGCAGGGTTCACATGCGTCGAGGTGGCGGTAGGCTCGACGCATGATCGCTGCGCGCCTCTTTGCGCAGGGGCTCACGGCCCCCACGGCCCGACATCCGGAGGAGGTCGTCCGGCGGGTCCTCGCCGTGCAGGCACAGGATCTTCGCGGTGCTCGCCTTGCAATACGAAGTCGTTCGACCGGCCTGAGTGCAAGGGACGTTGACCTCGCCCTCACCGAACGGCGCAGCCTGATCGTTACGTGGCTTGGGCGAGGGACCCTGCACCTCGTCCTCGCTGAGGACTACCACTGGTTGCAGGCACTGACCACACCTCAACTTGCCGCTGGCAACGCACGTCGTCTTCGCCAGGAGGGTGTCAGCGAAACCCAAGCGGTGCACGGCGTACAGGTCACGTTAGATGCAGTGCGAACGGACGGCCCGCAGACACGTGATCAGCTACGGGAACGCCTCGATGCAGAAGGGATCCCGACCGCGCGGCAAGCGCTGATCCACATTCTTCTGGCAGCGTCCATCGCCGGCCACATCATCCGTGGCCCGGTCGTCGGCCACGAGCAAGCATTCGTTGACGTCGGTGAATGGCTCGGACCACTTCCCGAGGTCGGCCGTGAGGCTGCGCTCCGGCGTTTGGGTGAGCGTTACCTCATGGGGCACGCACCTGCCAGTCCGCCCGACCTCGCGAAATGGGCAGGCATCACGCTCACATCAGCCAGACTCGCCATCGAACCAAACCAACCCCTTGAATCGACCCTCCGACAAATGCCCCACCCCCGTCTCCTCGGCGCGTTCGACCCGATTCTGCACGGCTGGGCATCACGCGAACTGCTGGTCGGTGACCACCACGGTGTCGTCACATCCAACGGCGTCTGCCGACCAACCGCCCTCGTTGAAGGACGCGTCGTTGCAACCTGGGGCCTTTCCGGTGGCGTCGTCACCCTTCGCCCACTCGAGGCGATCTCGGAGGGAGACATGGACGGCCTCCACATCGAAGCAGCCGACGTCCTGCGCTTCCTCGGACTTGCCCAACACCCCCTGGTGACCACGGACGCGTAACGCCCTCAGACGGGTCCGATGCGCTCCCGGACCCACACTTCGATCTCCGGCAAGTCGATGTCACCGGCGGCGACGCCACGGACGAACCGTTCATCGTCGTCGATCGTTCCTGATGCCCAAGACCTGCCGTTGATCAACGCGAACGTCTTCGCAGTGACGTAGGCGCACCGCTTGTTTCCGTCCGGCAGCGGATGGTTCTTCGCGAGATGGTGCAAGAGAACCGCGACCTTCGTCTCGAACGCCGGGTACTCCTCGTGATCACCAAATCCGGCCGCAGGCGAGTGCAAGGCGGATTCGGCCAGTCCAATCCTCGGCAGGTTCCGCAGTGCCTTCCGGCTCATGCCGGTGACGTGCTCCGCGATCCGAACGAACCTGTCGAGGTCGATGTACTCGACCTCTGCGCTCACCTCGACAGACGCTCCAGAAGCTCGGCATCGTCGACGAGAACCTTCGCGAGGAGCGCCTCGAACTCAGCGTCAGAAACCTTCGACGCCTTCCCGTTCATCGCAGCTCCGTCAGGAGACTGCGCTGGCGCAGGTTCAGAGGCGCGCACATCGCTCGTCCTATTTGGGCGCTCTGCCATACCAGGGAGGGTACCACCGGCTTGGGCGTTCTCAATACGACCCGTTTCAGGTCGCGGCCCACCGACGCAGCGTACCGGGCTTCACCGCCGAGACAATTCACCTCGTGAGGTAGGCCGTGGGTCCTTCGGTGAGGCGCACGGTGCGCCAGAAGGAAACGCCGCTCGCCGACAAGGACGCCGCGACCCGGCCGGACGCTGGGACCACAATGACGGTCGCACTCGCGTTACCGTCAGTCCAACGCCGGATCACGCGCCCGGCCGGCACCAAGCTGCGGCAAGCACCGGCGGTTGCGTCGCAGACGGCAACCACAGGCTCCGACCTCGCTGCAACGAGGACCAACCGCCGCTCACCGGCCGTGCGGACTTTGAGACTCAGGAGACCGGTAGGAAGTTCTGACGGTAACGCGAAGCGCCGAAGTTTCCTCGCACCGATCAGCGCCATCCGATCCGAATCACCCAGGTGACCTTCAAGCGTGACCTGGATGAAAGCCGACAACAGCGGCTGCCTCGTTGCCCCGAATCGGGGTGCCATCGCAGACGGGACTGACCCGCGCGTACGGCAGGTGCAGCAGCAAGGCCGATTGAGCGTTCCGGCGGCGCAAGAGAATCATGAGGACGGCAACAGGTCGTCGTTGTCGCGAACCGATTTGAGGCGGTGACCGACGCTGACGATCGCGTCGATCGCGGGGAGGAGTTCTCGTCCGAGTTCGGTCAGGGCGTACTCGACGGTGGGTGGGCTGGTGGTCATGACGGTGCGGGTGACGACGCCGTCGGCGTTCAGCCGTGTGAGGCGACTGGAGAGCATTTTCGCGGAGATCGCACCGATGTCACCGCGCAGTTCGTTGAACCGCCGCGGCCCGTCGCGCAGGTACCACAGGATGTTCGGTGTCCACGCGCCACCGATCAGTGACAAGCACTCGGTAAGCGGACACGTGTCCGGAGGCGCAACAACGCGGGATGGGCGGTGGGTGACCATCGGTTCACCTGGTTACGAAATGGGCACTAGCAGTTGATTGCCTATGAGGTACAGGTCACCTACGGTAACCGACATGACGACCTCAAACACCCCCCGCGAGATGTGGCCAGCGACGCGCGTCAGTGACATGTTGGTGGTGCGCTACCCAATTGTTCAGGGCCCGTTCGGTGGCGGCCTGTCAACCGTCACGCTGGCTGCATGTGTTTCGAACGCTGGCGGATTGGGCTCGTTCGGGGCGCACTACCTCTCACCGGAGGAGATCACCGCACTGGTTGGCGACCTACGCGCCGCGACCGACAAGCCGTTCAACATTAACCTGTGGGTGTCGACCCGTGACATGCCGGAGTCCGACAGGACACGAGCGCGTTTCGACGCCGCCGTTGACGCCATCGCCCCGTTGTATCGCGATACCGGGGTCGCCCCACCGGTCTTCCCGGAGCGCTTCTCATCGGATCTCGAACGCCAAGCCGAAGCACTGATCGCCGCCAGACCACCGGTGTT
>JAYTQG010000219.1:0-17194 GCA_043746815.1 Thermoleophilia bacterium
ACTGTCCCCGGGAATGTCGAACTGGTTTCGGTAGCGCAGAAGTAGTGCGAGGAGCAGGACTCCAGCGCCAGCCTCTTCGACGTCCAGACCCTTCACAAGATGGCCAGCTGTCGTGACGATGACGAGCGCGACGGCGACCTGCCAGGCGCCGTGGCGTCGACGGGCGAGGGCGAGCGACAGCCAAATGAGGCAAAGGCTCATCACGAAGACGAGGTCACGAGCGGCCGAAGCGACCCCCGGCGGATAGAGCGCGCGCAGCACGTGAGCCCGTTCGTCGAGTCGCGGCGTCAACGCCGACACCGCGCCTCCCACGCCGAGGAGCCCGGTGAAGGCCGCGATCAACGTGACACTGACGTTCATGCGGGCCAACTGGCGGCGTACCGCTTCCAAGACGTTCTCCCGGTAGGAAACCGATCAATCTCTAGTGTACGCCGGAGGTGTACGGCATCTTCTGGTGACGTTCGCCCGCGACGCGGCGAGCGAAGGTTCAGCCAGAAAGGGCGTACAGCGCAACCGCCGCGGCCGCCGCGACGTTTAGCGAGTCGACGCCGTCCGCCATCGGAATACAAATGCGCTCGTCGACGCGGGCAAGCGTGGCTGCCGTCAGCCCTGGCCCCTCACTTCCAAGCAGAAGTGCCATCGGCCGTTTGTCCCGCCTGATCTCGCCGATCGGCACCGAGCCGGTGGGCGTGAGCGCAAGCGTACGCACGCCGTCAGCGCGAAGCTGATCAAGGCCGCCTGTCCAATCCACGACGCGCGTAAACGGCACGCGCAGCACATGGCCCAGCGAGACGCGAACCGCCCGCCGATAGAGCGGATCTGCACAGGTTCGGTCCAGGATAACCGCCTGAACTCCGAAGGCTGCTGCGTTCCGGAAAAGGCCACCCATATTCTCGTGGTCAACGATTCCCTCTAACGCGAGAATCCGCGAGGCGCCGAAGGTGAGCGTTCGCATCGAAGCAAGGGGAAGGCGTTCGGCGGATGCCAGCACGCCTCGGTGGAGGTTGAATCCCGCGATCCGGTTCAGGACGGCCTGCGACGCGCGCAGAACCGGCGTTCCGTCGGGCACGGTGCCGAGCGGGTCAGCGAGCTTCGTGGCCTGGGACTCACTCACCAGGATCGAGCGAATGGGGTACGGCGAGTCGAGGAGGCGCTCCAGTGCGAGGGCCCCCTCGGTGATAAACCGGCCATGCGGTGTGCCGATACCGCCGGGGGCCTCGACGGAGATTCGGAGATCGGGGTCACGAAGCCCGATGTAATCGCTGACAGCGGGATCGTCGGGATCCTCGACCTGCCGGAAGATCACGGAGCGGCGGGGAAACGGACGGTGACTCGGGCGCCTCCGCCGTCCGCATTCTCGACCACAGGCGTCGCGCCGTGTGCCTCGGCCACCTGCCGGACAATCGCGAGGCCGAGGCCGGAGCCCGGAAGGCTGCGTGCGGCGTCAGCGCGGTAGAACCGATCGAAGATGTGGGGAAGATCCTTCGGGTCGATTCCCGGTCCGTGGTCGCGGACGGACAATTCGCCCGCGTGCAGTCCCACTTCAACGCGCCCGCCCAGGGGGCTCCACTTCGTCGCATTGTCGAGGAGATTCGCCACGAGGCGGGTCAGCCGCTCGGGGGATCCCCGCACGACCCAGGGCTCCACCTCACCGGCGAACTCCAATTGGGGCGCGAGCCGTCGCACGCGCACGAGCGCCGCCTCCACGATCTCGTCGAGTGAGAGGTCCTGGAAATAGTCGGTCGTCTCTCCACGCCCCGCGATGTCCACGACGTCACCCACGAGGTTGGTGAGCTCATCGGTCTGGGTAACGACGTCGCTGAGTAGCTCCTCTCGGTCCGACGCTGCGAGCGCGCTGCCTCGCTGAAGGACCTCGATGTTGGTGCGTAGGCTCGCGAGCGGGGTGCGCAGTTCGTGGGAGGCGTCGGCGACAAGTTGGCGTTGCGCGTCCGCGGAACGCTCCAATGAATCGAGTGTGGTGTTAAACGATGCGGCCAGGCGCCCCAGTTCGTCATTGCCGGTGACGTCAAGGCGCTGGCTGAGATCGGGAGCGCCAGCAATGGACTCAGTCTTGGCAGTGAAACGGCGGACCGGTGCAAGCGCACGGCCGGAGGTCAGCCAGCCCAGGCCCGCTCCGAGGAGAAGGCCGCTCCCCGTGACCGTAAGCAACACGAGCTTTAGGCGGCCGAGGGCATTCTGAATTTCTCCCACCTGCCGCCCCTGAATGAGTGCAACGCCAGCCACCTGCGTCGCACTTGTACGAAGGCGGTACGGCTGGCCTTCGATCTCTGCGTCGCTAAAATAGGCGTCTCTCGTTCGGGCGGCAACGGCCAGGGTCTGGCTGTCGTATGGAAGCGTCTGATCTCCTCGGGAGTTTCCCTCAGTGTCAACAAATCGAGAGATGATCGGAACCCCGCCCCGAGGACCATGGTGATCGCCGTCACCTCGGGACTCTCGTGGGGGCGCCTCAGCAAGCGCGGAATCAATGTCGGCACGAAGGTTTGACCGAACCGCGACGTACGCTGCGAGCGAGCCCGTGGCCACAGAGAGCGCGACGGCCAGGGCAGCACCCAGCGCAAGACGTTGCCGCAGTTTCATTCTTCGCGAAGCGCGTACCCCACGCCGCGCATCGTGTGAATGAGGCGTGTCTCGCCGTCCTCTTCGAGCTTTCGCCGCAAATAGCCGACGTAGACACCGAGCGCATTCGAGCCGGGGCCGAAGTCGTAGCCCCAGATGCGCTCGTGGATGACGCTCCTGGTCAGGACGATTCGCGGATTTCGCAGAAAGAGTTCGAGCAGGCCGAACTCGGTCCGGGTCAGCTCGATTCGGCGGTCGCCACGGCTGGCCGTGTAGGCGGTCGTGTCGAGGGAAAGATCCGCAAACGTGAGCACGCTTTCTCCGCCGCCCGGCACCACGCGCCGAATCAGCGCGCGCAGACGCGCGAGGAGTTCTTCCAACGCAAACGGCTTAACGAGATAGTCGTCTGCCCCTGCGTCCAGGCCACCGACGCGGTCGCTGACGCCGTCGCGGGCCGTAAGGAGGAGGACCGGCGTTCGATCGCCGGCGGCGCGGAGGCGTCGGCACACTTCAAGGCCATCGATTTCCGGCATGAGGACGTCCATGACCACCGCATCTGGTGGTCGACCACTGAGCGCGGCAAGCGCCTGCGAGCCGTCATCTGCCGTTTCGACGTCGTAGCCCGCGAGAACGAGCGCCCGCCGCACGGCGCTGCGTACGGCGGGCTCGTCATCGACTACCAAGATCTTCATGTCCGGCAGTCTCCTTGATCTGACTACGGCGTGTACTTGATCACGGCGCTGCACACCGACCTGCTGCACATCGCGGAGCCCGTCGCGGGCCACGCGCGTCGCAGAGCGTCTGTCGCTCCATGGGACGGTAAGGCGTGCCGGTGAGTGGGGGCGAAGACAAGATGAAGAAACACCGAAGAATCGGTGGGCTGGCGGATCGTTCGCCAGCCCACGATGTCCTACTTCGAGCGGCGGGTTTCGATCAACCACTGCCCAAGAATGACGACCGTACATCCAGCGCTGAACGCCGCCGACCGTGATCCGCCGGTCCACTCATGGAAGGCATCGCTGGCCCAGAAGATGATGCCCAGGCCCAGCGCCGTTCGGCCAAGCGGACGAAGCATTGTCCTCATCACGCCTCTTCGGTACCACGGAGAACTATCCATGGCTGCTGGTCGCTACGTTGACCAGGCAACCGAGTGCTGCGCCTCCGGCGATGAACCAGGGATTTGGGGACTTGACCAACTTGACGCCTGTGAGACCGCCCTGTCCGCACGCTTTTGGGCTGCTCGCCGCGAATTTGACGACGGCCGTGGCACCGTCCCACGTGGCCAAGACTCCACGCTTTACCCACCCGGTGACCTCCCCAATCCACTTCGGTTTCCACCATGGGTCGGCCACAATCGGATAGGTGAAGTTGCCGCCCGCGTGGGCGACGTGCATCGTGATTGTGTCTCCGCTGACCGTGAGGGTCGTTGGCACCGCGCGTCCGGTTGCGTCTTTTGCCCACGGCGTGTCGACCGTCGCGATAATCGCCCCGCTCGCTCCGACGACCTCAGCACCACCATCGGGGCGAGAGCGCAGGGACTCCTGGCCGGGGAGTGCGACGGTCCACGAGTAGTCCTCGGGCGCCTCAGCGCTGCGGATCTGGGTGAAGGTTTCGATTCCGCCTCCCGCTGGGCGCGTCAGCGTGTCCGCGTCGGTCGCCGTGTTTGCGACCAGCACCGCGTCGCCGCCAGCCACGCGAACCGGCGGGCTCGCGTCAAAACTCACATCCGACGGCACAATGTCCAGCCGTCCAGCAGTGGTTGCAAGGGAGAAGCCGTCATCCGGGTCGCGCTCAATCGCCGACCGGCCAGGGACTCCAGTGACCACAAACTCTTGCGGTGTTGCTTTCAAGTTCGCCTCTGACGCAAACCCTGCAATCCGTTCGGCGGGAGCGGGTTGGAGGGCTGCGGGTACGACGCCGCCTATGCTTGCGGCGGCCTCCGCGGGAGTGACGAGTGTTGGCTCGGCGTCGGTATCGGGTTCGTCGAAATCGGCGAGGGCCAGCGTTGGCGTTGCAAGTGCGATGCAACTCGCGATCAGGAGGGCACGTCTGGGGTAGCGCAACGGGGGCTCCTTCGGTCGTGAAACTGTCTCCCCGACCGTAGAAATCCATCCTGTGACCCCGCAGCACCGGCGCGTGTCATGTCTGTGTCAGCTGGCGAGCGCTCCCACCGTTGCAACGCCGACGAGGGTCACCAAAACGCCAGCGATCTGCAGTCTGGCGAGCCGCTCGCGGAACAGGAGAAACGCTCCACCTGCGGCGAAGACCGCGACTGGGGCTGCACACACCGATGCGACTGCGATGCCGTCACGGCTTCCCCACGAGAATGACAAAAAGCCAAGCACCTCGCAGATGGCCGCGACGCCAATCACGCGGAGTGTCGCGAGCGGGACGCGCAAGCGCCCGGCAGTTGCGAGCGGAATGGCCACAACCAGGCTGCCAATGAAGCGCGCGGGAAGGGCAACCCAAATGGCGGGAAGCGTGCTTGCTCGTCCTGTTGCGTACAGGCTGACCCCGAAGATAACGGCCGCCACCGCCGCCAAGGCAAGTGAAACGCCCGAACGGGCGGCAACTGGACCCTCAACCGAGGGTCTCGCGCCGGCAGTCACCATCACTCCGACGGTGATGACCGCAAACGCCACCAGGAGCGCGGCCGAGACCGGCTCGCCAGCGCTGATCGCAATGAGCGCCGCGATCGCGCCCTCGGCCGACACGATTGCCGACACGATCCCGACGAGCCCCGAGCGGAGCGCCGTGTAGATCACGCCGATGCCAAGAACGTTCGCCCCACCGCTGAGGGCAAGCCATCCCACGGAGCCCCTGTCCAATTCGGACGGTATCCCGGACCATAGGACCAGCGGTCCGACCAAGATCAGCCCAAGCAGCATCACCCAGGCGGTCGTTACGAGGGGACCGACTGCGCGGCTGGACCGCGTAGCGGCGAGTGTCGCCACTGCCCAACTGAGGGCGGCGCCAAGTCCGCCGAGCAGCGCGATCAAGGGTTGGGCGGCGGCGGTACGGAACCTGGCGAGTACGCGGGCGCTCCTACGGCGGAGTCCGCGGCGCCCGTGGCCAGCAACGTGACCATCTGGTCCTGCGCCCGACGGGCCGCGCGGGACTGGTTCCCGTTCATCAGGAATGCAAACGCGTACCGAACGCCTCCATCACTGGTCACAAGGCCAGCCAGACTCGTCACACCGCTGATCGAGCCCGTCTTTGCGCTGACATGGGTTGCTACGTCGGGGTTTTTCAGCCGGCGCTTCAGCGTTCCCTCCCCGCCGTGCGGAAGCGCGCGGACGAGGGGCGCTCCCCACGTCGTGTCGCGGTCGGCGGCGGTGAGAACACGCACCAGCGTCTCGGCGCTAAGACGGTTTGCCCGGGAGAGTCCGGAGCCATCGACGATACGGTCAGTTGACCGAAGGGCACCCAGTTGCGTGAGAAGTTTCGTGGCCTGGGCCGTCCCAGCGGCGGTAGTTCCGTTGCCCCCCGCCCAGGCGCCAACATCGCGGGTCAGCGTCTCTGCGATGAAGTTGTCACTGGGCGGCAACATCAGCCCGACGATCTGCCTGAGCGGGGGGGACATCACGCTCCCGATCGGCCGGCCCGCCGTCGGTGACATACCGACCCTGAGCGGACCGACATGCTCGATCCCGAGCGAGTGCATGGCGCCTCGTACGCGGCCAGCGGCCGCGAGGGGTGAGTTCCTCACATACCCATGGGACCGGTCGTCCGCGTTGAAGTTTTGGTTGATCGAAAGCGCGCTGAGCGGTGGTGACTCGAACCGGTAGGAGGCCTCCCACAACGGGCCGCCGCGTCTGTTGTCCAGGTAACTCTCATCGGAGACAATTGGACCGCGGACGCGCGTGATCCCGAGCGTCCGCAGGGGCGCGACCAATTTGCCAAGGCTCCCGCCAAACCCGCGCAGTTCGGCACGAGCGAACTTCGGGGTTGAAAGCACGGGGTCGCCGTACCCCTTGACGTAGAGCGGTCCAATCAGCGTTTCGCCGCTGCGGCGGGAACTCGCCCCGGCGACGAGCCGCGTCTCGAATTGCGCGTCGGGGCCAAGCGCGGCCAGCGCGTTTGCCGCGGTGACGATCTTCATCGTAGATGCGGGGGCGAAGCTTTCCTTGGGCCGCGCCGCGGCGATCTGAACCGGCCCAGCGGCATCGAGGCGCCAGACCAGCGCGCCAGTGCGGGGGTGTCCCGCCACCCAATGACCGAGGGCTTTCGCAACGGGGTTGCGTGCCGAAACGGCGCCAGCGGATGACGAAAGAAGGCAGAACGCAACGGCCGCCCCGCATGGTGCCGACCGAATGCGCTTGAGCGAGCCTATGCCGAGAGCACGGCGTCCCGTGCGTCACTCGGTAGGGATCGCCCTTCGGCGTTCAGCGATTGGAGGAACAGGGTCTTATCGACCCGACCTTGGTAGACCGGCACGGACATCTCGCGGCACATTCGCACAACTTCGACCGGGCGGATGCCGGTGAGTTCAGAAAGCTCTTCTGGAGTCAGGTGAATCGCCATTCGGGAATTCCTCCTCGAGGTGTGACGGCAACAAAAAACCCGCCTCGAATGGGCGGGTTGCTGTCTGGGGGGCTGGGATCATCATCGCAAGCTCAGCGGCTCGCGTTCCGGGCGTTCAACATACTGGCAGGGTATGGCGATCGGGCGGTTTGCGCAACTGTCGACCTCAGCGAGATTTGCCGGAGGCGGAGATTTCGGCGAAGTTCATCGACGCTGTGGGGCGAGACTTGGCTTCTGCGCGCAACGGAACCAGGTGGCGGCGATTGCGAAGCCAAGGAGCACGGCAATCGCGCCGCCGAAGCTGTCGACGATGTAGTGATTTGCCGTCCCCACAATGGCGAAAAACACGACGGCCGGGTACGCCAGGGCCACCGCTCGCAGCGGCCAGTTGTGCAGGAGTAACGCAGCAACCACGCCAATCATCAGCGCATAGCCGAAATGCATCGATGGCACGGCGGCATACGGGTTGAAAAAGTGCGAAAGGCGTCCGCCATGGAGGTCGATGCCAGAGATCGTTCGCAGGGTGTCAACGAACGTGCCGCTGATCAGGCGCGGGGGAGCGACCGGGAAGAGCATGAACACGATCAGGGCGAGACCGTTCGCGGCAAAGAAGGCGTTGCGGACGTACGGATACCAGCGCGGGCGCTTTCGATACATCCACACGAAGAAGGCGACGGTGACGATCCAATGGGCATAGATGTAGAAGTAGTTCAGTGCCTTGATGGCGCTGGGATAGTTGAAGAAGAAATCCTGGACGTCGGTCTCGACGAAGATTCCCTTCCCTTTCTCCCAACCAATGAGGTTCTGTGCGTTGCTAAACGCCCGGGACGGATCGCCGATGACCAGGGCGCGTGAGAGTTCGTAGACGAGGAGAGCAAGGACAAACAGGGCAACCTCGCCTTTCCAGGAAAGGCGGCGAAATCCCCGGCGCGCGTTGGGTCCATGCTCGGCGGGTGCCAGCACGGTGCGGTCATCCATCGTCGAACCAGTGATTGCCACGAACGGTCTGCTCCAATGCCCAAAACTTCCGGGCGTTGCCACACGGAGGACTCCCCAGCCCCACGCCTACGGTACCGGGTTACCCGGCTGCCCTCAACCTGAACGTCCGGGTAGCGCTGCTGCCACGGTATCGCTACCATCCCCTCCGCTCGGGGTGTGGCGCAGCTTGGTAGCGCGCTCCGTTCGGGACGGAGAGGTCCCCGGTTCAAATCCGGGCACCCCGATTCCTTCGGGCACAACGGGCGGATCCATCACGATCCTGCCCGTGTTCCACCCCCGCGTGTTCGGATACGCTCGCGTTCTTCCGACAGGAGATGCGAGATGACGGATACCGCGAATCGCGGCCTCCCAGCATTTGCCGAGAAGCTGCGCGGTCAGGGGGCGGTCGTTCCACCCCGAGCGCCCTGGAAAGCGATCGGGCTCGCCGCGCTTGGAGGCTTCCTCGCCATCGCGGTCGTCGCGGCCCTGCGCGTTGGGATTGATCAACCCCTAGTGTTGGGCTCATTCGGCGCCTCTTGCGTCCTGGTCTTTGGTTTCCCCGATGTGCCCTTTTCACAGCCCCGCAACGTCGTTGGCGGTCACTTCTTGAGCACGCTCGTCGGCCTCACATGCGTCGAAATCCTCGGTACTCACTGGTGGACCGCCGCGATCGCGGTCGCTGGTGCCATCGCGGCGATGATGGTGACCCGCACGGTTCACCCACCGGCTGGCTCAAACCCGGTGATCGTCTACCTCGGTGCCGGGGTGATCCACTGGAAGTTCTTGTTCCTGCCGACGCTCGTTGGCGCTGTCCTCCTGGTGGCGGTGGCCTTGATCTACAACAACCTCGTGCGCCCAGGCCGCTATCCCGCCTACTGGTAGCTGGCACAGAGCCGACACATTCATCGCGCAACGTGACACGGCTTTGCGACTACGCTGAAACCGGGAGGTGGTCCGGGGTGGCCTCTGGCGACGGCACGTGGTTTGACGGCTAGCATCGGGGCATGCACGCGAATTCGAGGCCCGAGGAGATCGTGCGCGACACGCGACGGATTGCCATCGTGGGGGCGTCGCCCAACCCGAGACGGCCAGTCTTCGACGTAATGCGCTACCTGATCGACGCTGGTTTCGAGGTTATCCCGGTCCGCCCCGGGGGAGGAGAGATTCTTGGCCAGCAGGTTGTCGCCTCGCTTGCCGAAATTCAAGGCCCGATTGATCTAGTCGACGTCTTCCGCCGCGGTGACGCGGCCCCGGACATCGCCCGTGAGGCGGTTTCCGTCGGTGCGGATGCCCTTTGGCTTCAACCCGGCTGCGTCAGTGACGAGGCCCGCGAGATCGCCTCCGCCGCTGGCCTCGCGTTTGTCGCTGGCGAGTGCACCATGCAGGTGCACCGTCAGATGAACGGCTAGACGGTGATAACGCCCTCAACCTCGGGAACCTCGCGTCGCAGCTCGGCCTCGATGCCAAGCGTCAGCGTTGCGGTCGACATCGGGCAGCCGCCGCAGGCGCCAAGCATGTGGAGGTGGACGAAGCCCTCTTCGTCAAAGTCGACGAACTCCACGTCGCCACCGTCCGTGTGCAGCGCCGGACGAATCCGGTCGAGAACGTCTTCGATGCGGGTGATTGTGTCGACTGCCATGCGGGTTCCTTGGCTCGGGTGTTCGCGTCGTTTTCTTCCCTATGGTAGCGAGCGATGAGCGGAGCGGATGTCCTACGGGTCGCGGCGGTTCAGATGACCACGGGGTCGGACTCAACCGCCAACGTTGTCGTTGCGGCGCGCCTGGTCGCCAATGCCGCCGACCTCGGCGCACGGTTCATCGTTCTCCCGGAGAAGTGGCCACTTCTTCAGGCCACCTCGGCGGATCCGTCTCAGTCGTTGGAGGGGGAATGGATCGCGGCGGCTCGGGGATGGGCACTGCAGTTTGGCGTCGCGATTCTTGTCGGGAGCGCCTTGGAAACGGTCCCAGCCGATGGGCGAGCGCACAATGCGAGCGTCCTCATCGCTCCGAACGGCGCCGTTTCGGCGGTGTACCGAAAGCTTCATCTCTTCGACGTCGACGTGGCTGGAACGACGTACCGGGAGTCGGCAACGACCCTGGCAGGCGAGGATGTTGTGGTCGCGGACATTCTGGGCCGTCGTCTCGGGATGTCGGTCTGTTACGACCTGCGTTTTCCGGAGCTCTATCGCGCGCTTGTCGATCGTGGCGCCGAAATTTTGGCGATCCCCTCGGCCTTTACCGCCGTCACGGGAGCAGCGCACTGGCACGTGCTCCTGCGTGCTCGGGCAATTGAGAACCAGTGTTTCGTGATTGCCGCGAATCAGGTCGGGCGCCATGCGAACGGCACCGAGTCGTACGGGCACAGCGTGATCATCGACCCGTGGGGACGGATCCTTGCCGAGACGGAGAGCGGCGAGGGCGTCATCGTTGCCGACCTGGACTTCGCAGAACTCCGGCAGATCAGGGCCTCGCTTCCGGCCCTCGCCCATCGCCGCAAGGACCTTGTCTAGGCGAGTTCTCGGTCGGCTTCCTCGGTGAGAACGGCAAGGTCCAACGGTGGAATATCCAGCTCACGGGCGAGTTCATCCGCGGAGAGTCGCTGGCCGTCCTCCCAGATTTCGCGCAGGAAGTTCCCGGCTTTTCGGCTGGCGAACCATTTCGTCCCGTACTGGTCGCGCAGCAGCCCGCGCAGGCCGCACTCAAGCGTCCAGGCCCGGAGATAGGCAGCGACGTAAAAGCCTTCGTCGATGTCCTCCAGATAGCGCACAGCTGGCCATTTCACCCGTGTTGCAATCTCCAACTGCTCGGCGTACCGGTCACCCATCGAGGAGATGTCCGATGCATGAAACGCAAGCTCGTAGGTCAGCTTTGCGGAGAGGCGCCGCTGCAGGTAGAGGCGGGTGGTTGCAACGTGGCGGCGCAGTTCGTCGGGGTCGCGGCCACCGACTGCCCATTCCAGCCAGGCGGGGTCGCGGAGGAGTCCTTCCATCAGGAAGGCGAACGTCTCGGTAACGGCGTTATCTCCGAGGTGGCGAAATTCAAATGGCACCGACTTGCCCATTCCGGCGTAGTGCTGCGCATGGCCGGACTCGTGGAACAGCGCGGAGTAATCGTCGAGGCCCCCTGCCGGGGCGATGACGAGGTAGATCTCCTCCGGCACACGCGCGGGGACGCAGAACGCTCGGGTGTCTTTCGTCGGCCGAGCGGCGGTGTCCAGGATGATGTTGGGTTGTCCGTCCAGGGTGATTCCAAGTCCATCGAGCGTCTGCCGAAGTGCGGGCATCATTCCGCGCTCGGTGAAACGAACGTCAAACTCGTTTGCGCGCATCACGCGCGGGATGTCGGCCGCTGTCGCGGCGGATAGTCTCGTGCCCGCCCGCTGGCGCAGGCTCGCATCGAGGGCCCGTTCATAGAGCTGGTCGGTCTCAGCCAGCAGACGTTGCCCCTGCGCTGCGAGTGCGGGCAGGTCTACCCCGCCGATTTGCGCGAAGAGGTCCCGGTAGTTCGCCGCGCCGAGGTCACGGGCAGTGCGATGGCGTCGATCCCAAAGGTCGGCGTAAATCGGGTTCAGCTCGTCGTCCAACACGCGCAGGCGCGCCGTCTCAAGCTCCGCCCGCCGCACGGGCTCTGGCTCGTTCGCAATCAGCGTTGAGACCGAGCGGAACGGGACAGGATCCCCGGCGATGCGAACCGTCGCGGACGATTCGCCCTCACCGAGCGCCTGCGCCTCGGCCCGGGCGGCCTGCTCCATCGCCCCTGCCACGGCAAACACCGCGAGGTTTCGTCGGCTGCGGAGCGTGTCGCCTGTGGCACCGTCCAGGGACGCGACCAACTCGGTGGCGATCTCCGCGGTGAAGAGGCCCTCGTAGCGGCCGTAGATATCCGCAAGTGGAAGCTCGTTGGTCAGCCCGGCCCCATTTCGGTACCACGCACGGCCAAGCTCAGCCAGGAACGCGTCGCCCTGGTACCGGTATGTCTCAAGATCAGAAAGGGCACCCATCGCGGCTGGATCCTCGCAGGGTTTGCTCGCCCGCGATACTCCCGCGATGACAAGCACCGCCGCCCCCGATGAGTTCGCCCGCCCCAGACACGGCGACCACCTCGACCTTGAGGTCACCGATTTGGCCTTTGGTGGTCAGGGGGTCGCGCGCCACGGCAGCTTTGTCGTGTTCGTCAACGACGCCGCCCCCGGTGATCTTGTCCGCGCGCGGGTCTGGAAGTCGCGCCGCCGATTCGCCGAGGCGGACTTGGTGGAGGTTCTCCGCCCCAGCCCCAACCGTGTCACCCCACCGTGCCAGTACGTCGGCCGCTGCGGCGGCTGCCGCCTGCAACACGTGGACGCAGCGGTCGTTTTGGAGGCCAAACGCAGCCAGATTGTCGAGCACCTCGCCCGGATTGGCCACCTCACCGGGATCGACGTCCGCGAGCCAATCCCGGCGCTCGCGCACTTCGGGTACCGCAACAAAATGGAGTACTCCGCCGGTCCCGACGAGAACGGCGGGCTGCGTCTCGGCTTCCACCGGCGGGGCCGTTGGGATGAGGTCGTGGACCTAGCGTCCTGTCTCCTGGCCTCCCCACTGGGTAACCGCATCCGCGAGCGTGTCCGGCAGTGGGCCCTTGCAGAAGGAATGCCGCCCTACGACCAACGGGCCCAGACCGGCATCCTGCGCCACGTCGTCGTCCGCGAGGCCCCGACGACCGGCCAGGCGCTCGTCATGGTGGTCACCGCCCCCGGCGCCGAGGCCGCCGTCGATCGCCTTGCGGCGCCGTTGATGGCTGATATCCCAGAGGTTGTTGGCCTCGTCCACGGCGTGAACGACGGTGTCTCTGAGATCACCCAGGACATCCCAACCCGCCACGTTGCAGGCCTCGAAGCGATCGAGGAACGGGTCCTTGGGGTGACGCTTCGCCTCTCGATGGGGGCCTTCTTTCAGACCAATACCCTCATGGCCGAGCGCCTCTATGCCGAGACCGTTGCGGCCGCGGGGCTGACCGGCGGCGAGGTGCTCTACGACCTCTACGCCGGTGCGGGCAGCATCGGCTTGGTCCTTGCGCCGAGTGCGAAAGAGGTGATCAGCATCGAGATCGTCGAGGACGCGGTGCGCGATGCGAACGCGAATGCCGCGGCGAACGGCATCACGAACTTCCGCTCGATCGCCGGTGACTGCGGCGTGGTGCTGCGCGAACAGCGTGACGAGCTTCCCGCGCCCGACGTCGTTGTCGTCGATCCGCCCCGGGGCGGCCTCTCGGGCCGAGC
The DNA here is from genome assembly GCA_043746815.1 of Thermoleophilia bacterium. GTDB lineage: Bacteria > Actinomycetota > Thermoleophilia > Miltoncostaeales > Miltoncostaeaceae > JAYTQG01. Next base: position 13,336 of record JAYTQG010000219.1, read on the forward strand.
AGTGCGCCGCATTCTGGAGCTCTCCCCACCGACGCTGGTCTACGTCTCATGTCAGCCCGCGACCTTTGCCGACAACGCCAAGCGCTTCGTCGACGGCGGCTACACCCTTGAGTACGTCCAACCCGTGGACATGTTTCCGCAGACCCCGCACATTGAGGCCGTCGCCAGGTTCGTTCGATGATGGCTTGGGAGCGCTACCGCGGAGTACTCAGGCGAAGTTGAAGGTCGAACGTCGCCGTCCCTGTGAGGCCCGTCATGACGGCAACGCACCGGCCTGGACCCTGGCTCGTCGCGGCGAGTGTGATCGGGGCATTCTCGCTGCCGGTGGCGCTCGCGATGCGTCGGCGGTTGCAGACCAAATCCACCCGGGCGCTTGCCGGTCCGCCGACTCCGGTCAGCGTCCCCGACGCGGTGACGGTTCGGCCAGGGCCCCGCAGGCCGAATGGAATCCCATCCTGGCTGCCCGCGGTTAGACCGCCACGGCGATGGAGGCTCACGGTCTCGCTTGGCCGGTCGGGGGTCGAGACGACAGGGGCAGCGGGTTGGCCCTCAGGCGCACGCCCGCCAATCGAAGCTGAGAGCGCTGCGCGGACCGCATCGTTCGGGGCGCCAATCCAGGTGATTCGCCAGTCACTCGGACGATTGCTCTGGGCGAAATCCTCGGCAAAGATCTCTCCGATGGAATGCCCCCATCCGAACGAGTAGCCATCGGCCACCTTGCCATCGGCCTTCAACTGGTCGATTCCGCGGGCGGCCCGCCACGGTGCGAGGGCTGCCCCGTTCACGCCCCCGAGGCTCGCCGCGAGGTGGTGGCCGTACTCGTGGACGAGGGTATGGATGGCATCGCGGCCGCGCGTTGGCGCGAAGATCGACGCTGCCTGGCCACGGCGCTGGTAGCAGCCCGCCGTTCCCCGTCCGCAGACACGCTGGACATCGGCCTCGCTCGTCAGGTGGATCGTGACGGTGCTCACCTCCTTGCCGTGTGCGGTTTGTCTGATGATCTCCGCGGACGGCTCGACGTCGGTACCCGCCGAGGTCTCGAAATGGATCGGGCGCCCCTCGCGATCCTGAGCGCCGATTTGGACGCCGCTGGCGAGTGAGGCGGTGCACAGGGAGACGGCAAGGCAGTACACCACTGAACGATGGCGAGGCATCCGGGGGGACCTCCAACGTGGGGGACGACGATCGGTTCGGACCTCATGCTTGTGGCGAGAGCGTGACCGCACCACCATCCACGGACGTTCTTACGGACTTCGTACGCCTTCCGTTTAGAAACCTTCCCATTCCGGGGCCAGGTCCTAACACGGCCAGCGCGCGACGGCAGCCTTAACCCACGGGCAAGGTCTTCGGCGTAGCCTCCACGACGTCCATTCGCCGAACGGAGAAACCATGGCCAGCAAGCTCGTTGTCAACCTCACCCGCGGCGCCGAAGACGGAGAACGGGCGACAATCGCCTTCCTCGCCGCCACTGCAGGACTCGCCGCTGGCCGCACCACCAAGGTGTTCTGCACCCTCGAAGCGGTCAACTTGGGACTGCCTGGATACGCCGAGTCGATCAGCGTCCCCGGCGTCCCCGCGCTCGGAGATCTCTTCAAACAGTTTGTGGACGCCGGCGGTGAGCTTTTCATCTGCCCCATCTGCTTCAAGTCCCGCGGACTTCCTGAGGGCGACCTCCTGCCTGTGGCGACGCTTGCGGGGATGACCCCGTTGCTCGAGTTCATGGGCGATGACTGCCAGACGTTGAGTTACTAGCTTCCGTGCCTCGAGGGTGGCCATTCGCTCTCCTCCCGGCCGTCGCGGTGATTTCAACAGGCTGTGGAAGCGGCGCGCCTTCCTCTCCGCCACCGGGGTCGACGCTCGTTCATGCACTCGGTGATCCGGATGGCGACGGGGTTTTGAACTCCGTCGCAGGGTTGCCGCTCCTGCCGCGAACTGAGCTTGCCCCCGTCGCGCCGGTCAAGCGAGTGCTCGCGACGTGGGCACAGGTCTCGGACCCTCACATCGTGGACGAGGAGTCACCCCTGCGGGTCGAGGTGATCGACCGCCTCGGCGGGTCGCTTACATCCTCATTTCGACCGCAGGAAGCCCTGAGTACACAGGTCCTCACGGCGGCGATTCAGAACGTCAACGCCCTCGCCCCGGACGCCGTTCTGGTGACAGGGGACATCGCCGACAACGCCCAATCCAACGAACTGGACTGGGCAATCACGGCGCTCCGCGGCGGAACGCTGACACCCGACTCGGGGTCTCCTGGGTACGTCGGTGTCCAAGAGACCGACTCCGCCGATCCCTTCTTCTACCGGCCAGACATCGACGCGCCTCGCCAGCCCGGGCTCCTCATGCGGGCTCAGGAGGCGTTCACCTCGCCCGGTCTCACGGCACCTTGGCTTCCGGCTGTCTCCAATCATGACGTGCTGGCGCAGGGTCTCGTGCGACCCGATGCTGCCCTGGGGGCCCAGGCAGTCAGCGGTAAGAAGCTCACGCGTCCCTCGGAGGAAGCGACGAACCTGGCGCGCCGATCCCAGCTGGATCCGGCCCGCATTGAACGCCTCCTGACGAGTGGCACGCTCGGGGAGTTTCGCGACGTTCCCGCCGATTCGAAGCGGCGCCCCCTTGCCCAGGGCGAAGCCGTTGCTCGACTGGCAAAGGCTGCCAGCGTTCCCACCCAGGGGCCCCTGCTGATGTACGACCGTGAGATTGCCAAGGGCATCCGCGTGGTGGTTCTGGATACCGCCGACCGAACGGGCACCAGTGTGGGCATCCTGCGTGCCCCCGAACTGCGCTGGTTGGAGCAGACACTCCGCGCGCACCCCGGCGACCAGTTTCTGATCGTCTCCCCAACGCCGTTGGAGGACACTCGCGGGGGCGACCAGGCCTTCAAGATCCTCGACCGCACGCCAGGCGTCGTCGCGGTGCTGGCTGGCGACACCCACCGCAGCCGCATTCGTCCTCACCAGAGTGCGACCGGCGGCTACTGGCTGGTGCGCGCGCCGTCGCTTGCGGACTATCCGCAGCAGGTGCGGGCCTACCGCCTCGTCGAGCTCACCGACGGGGGACGCGCACTTGAGACATGGCTGATCGACCACGCCGGAGACTCGCGCCAGGCGGGGTCCATTGGTCTGGCCGGAGTCTCACGAGATCTCGCCTTCCTCGACACCCAAGGCGGACGCCCGCGCGGTTGGAGTGGCACCCTCCAGGACCAAAACGCGACGCTCTACTTGCCGAAGCGCCGCGCCTAATTGACGTGCCAGTAGAGGTTCCGGCAGCGGTCTGCCATGGATGCAGGTTTGTCGCGATCCGGCTATTCTCCAGGTGATGGCCGTCTCCATCGCCGTTCTGACCGAAACACAGCGCCAAGAGCTACTCGCGAACATCGAGGCGGGCCTTCTGGTGAGGGCAAAGACTGAGCGTTCGCCGAGCGAGCGCGCTAACGCGGTTCGTCGCGCGATGAGCGGACGACGTCTCCCGCTCCGCGTGACCAAGGGCGAGTACCGCCCCTGACCTCCACGCGAGTGTGCCGCTGGCCTGGCCGCTGGCCGGGGTCAGGTCTTGTCGCCTGGCCGCTGGCCCTGGCCCTGGCTGGGGTCAGGTCTTGCGTTCGACCTACGGTGTAAGGCAGGTCGCGGGCGAGCGCGACGAGCGTCGAGTGGACTTCACAGAAATCTCTTGTTCCACCTTCGTGTGAGGTTGCGGCGACGACTACTGGGAAGGACTTACGCTGTAGACGGAACGCAAGACCTGACCCCAAAAGGTGACAAGACCTGACCCCAAAAGGTGACCCCAAAAGGCGGTGGCGTTTTCCGTGTCAGACCGTTGGCTACTCGCCCCGGAGCGAACGAACGACGGGTTGGCGAACGTA
>JAYTQG010000220.1:0-17139 GCA_043746815.1 Thermoleophilia bacterium
CGCAAGCCACATCCGGGCTTGCACAGCGCCATCGGTGAGTGCCCGTAGGGCCTCCTCGAGGGTCGTTTCGTTCAAATCGCTGAACCCGGGACCGGCCGCAACCCAGAGCGCTGAGGCCTCACCTGCGCGTGCCCGCGCCAGCACATGCCTGGCAATTGCCACGGAATCATCAGGAACATCAAACGTGATGGCACGCTCCTCCGGCCCGTAGCGGTAGAGACCATCGGTTCTGTCGACGTCAATAGCGCCCGTGACAATGCGGCAGCCCGCCGACATAAGCGCCAACGCCCCGGCGACGTCAGCAGCCCGGGCGAGCACCGGGCGATGTGGCACCAGCATCGCTGCTTCGCGCCATGATGCGGGCGTATCGAACTCGTTGCCCGTGGAGATGACGTCGACGCCAAGCCGCTCCAGTCGACTCGGCCAGCCCGAACCTGGGAGGGCGACCGGACAAATCGTCGGAAGGACGGGAAGATGGACCCCCAACGCGGCAAGCTCATCCCGCCGCAGGTGTGTCTCCTCCCCCAAGGGCGCCGGAGATGCCCTTTAGCGCCGCTGTCAGTTCGGCCGGAATGACCCAAAGCTTGTTCGCCTGACCATTCGCCAGCTGAGGCAGCGTCTGGAGGTATTGGTACGCAAGGAGCTTTTGGTCCGGGTTACCGGCATGAATTGCCGCGAATACGGTTTCGATTGCTTTCGCCTCGCCCTCGGAACGAAGCATCTGGCTCTGACGATCACCCTCAGCCGTAAGGATCTGGCTTTGCTGCTCGCCTTCCGCGCGCAGGATTGCGCTCTGCTTTTCGCCCTCAGCGGTCAAAATTTGTGATTGCTTGAAGCCCTCTGCCGTCAGGATGGCAGCGCGCTTGTCACGTTCGGCCCGCATCTGCTTTTCCATCGCGTCTTGGATACCCGCGGGAGGATCTATCGCCTTCAGTTCGACGCGGTTAACACGAATGCCCCACTTGCCTGTCGCCTCGTCGAGTACTCCACGCAGCTGCGCGTTAATCTCGTCCCGACTCGTGAAGACATCCTCCAACGAGAGTCCACCGATCACGTTTCGGAGCGTCGTCGCAGTCAGCTGCTCGATTCCGGCGATGAAGTTTGCGATCTCGTAGGTGGCGGCACGTGGGTCGTTGATTTGGAAGTAGATGACCGAATCGACCGTCACCACGACGTTGTCGGCGGTGATCACCGACTGAGGATTGAAGGCGTAGACCTGCTCGCGCATGTCGGAGAGCGGCAGCACGCGGTCGACGAATGGGACCAGAACATGGAAGCCCGCATCGAGCGTCCGGCTGTAGCGGCCGAGGCGCTGAACAACCCCCATCCGAGCCTGCGGAACGATCCGCACCGACCGAATCAGCGTGACGATCACGAAAATCGCGATTGCGAGTCCGAGGATGACAGCGGCGCTCATAGCGAGGACTCCTTGGCAAGGACGACGGCCGTCGCCCCATCGATGTTTACGACCTCAACACGCTGTCCGGTGGGAATTTCCTCGCCGGAGAACGATCGTGCGCTCCAAATTTCGCCGCGCAGCTTCACCTGACCACTGTCCCGGTCCACCGGGGTCAGCGCAACGGCGTCAGCCCCAAGAAGTGCGGCCGCGCCCGTCCGGATCGCCCGCGGTGTCCGGAGGTGGCGGGTCGCGATTGGGCGAACGACGACAAGCATCAGGACTGAAACGACGGCGAACGCCAACAGCTGCGCGAATATCGAGCCGCCGAGCGCGGCCGCACCAGAACCCGCAAGCGCACCCGCACCGAACATTCCAAGGACGAACGCCAACGTGACGACCTCACCAACCGCGAGGCCGCCAGCTGCAACGAGCCACCACACCCATGCGTTCATGTCGATGACGATACAGCGCCTCTCATCGGGTTACGATCGCCCCCGATGCAGACGACTGGCTGGCTACGACGCGTTGGGCCATGGTTGGGAATCGGGACCAGCCCGGCGGCCCTCATGATGGGGGGCGGCCTTGCCCAGGGCGTCGAAGGATGGCGCCTTCCGGTGACGATGGCGATTGGAGTAGTGCTACTGGCGGGAATGGCGTGCGCACAGGGTCTGGTCGGCCAACGGGAGGCCAAACCATTTCTCGCAGTCGCAGGGGACGTTCTTGGTCGACGAGCCAGCCGGACGTTTGCCTCACCGGTGATGCTCGCCATGATGCTCGGTTGGTTCGCACTGAACGTCAGCGTTGCTGGCACTGCCGTTGGTCGCCTGGTCGGAATTCCCGATCGGGCGGGCATGCTCTGCTTCGCTGCGCTCGCACTCGCGGTTACCTGGTTTGGGGTTGATGCCCTCTCACTTGCGGCCCTCGCGGCAGCCGTCGCGACCGTTGGCCTTGCCATTGAGGGAATTCGTCGCGTCCTCGACGAGCACAGCCTCACACTGCTCGGCGACGGACACCCGGCGCAGCCGATCGGCATTGTTCCGGGGGTTGCGCTCGTCATCGGTTTCGGGGCCGCCTTTGCGTTGAGGACGCCCGACTTCACGGGAGATCTCCACCGTCCCAGGGAAGTCGCACTCTGTGCGGTCTTGGGGCTTGGAGTCCCGCTCACGCTCTTTGCGGGGGTCGGGGCCATTCTCCAGCAGTCAACGGGCACGTGGAACATCGCCGACGTCCTACGGAGCCTGGGAAGCCCGACCGTGGCGTACCTGTTCGTCGCGATCGGCTTCGCCGGATCGGTGATGAGCAATCTCTACTCGGGAGCACTCTCGTTGTCGGATACCACGCGCATCGCGCATCGACCGGCACTCATTGCCGTCGCGACCGCGGGCACGGCGCTGGCATCGCTTCATTTCTCAAAATGGATGCTGCCGTACCTCTCCACGATGGCATTGGCGGCCCCGCCGCTCATCGCGCTCGTTTGGCTCACGAGGCATCGGTCGACATCGGTTTTCCGCGACGTCGCTTGGCGTGCCGACAGGCTATTTGCCTGGGGCGTGGGTGTTGGTACTGGCCTCGCCGTTCACGCGGCCGGGGTTGGCGCGGCGCTGCCGATTGGATTGCTTGCCACGGTCGTGACCTATGCCGCGGCTATGAGTCGGTAAACGCCGGTGGGCGGCGCTTCGAAAAGGCGGTGAGCCCCTCGATGAGGTCCTGGGACGCGTACGCACGGGTGCGCCAGCGCTGCGCCACGTCGGCGATGTGCTGGTGACTGTCATTGCGGGCGATCGCACGGATCGTGGCGCGGATACCAGCCACCGCAATTGGGGCAAGGCTGGCGACCATCCCGGCCATCTCGACCGCACGAGGCATCAGCTCCGCTGGCGGCCGCACCTCGTTGACGAGACCAATCTGAGCCGCCTCGTGAGCTCCGATTGAACGCGCCGTGAGGAACATTTCGCTCACCCGACCCGGTCCGATCAGCGCAACGAAACGACCGAGGCCATCGGGAAGGTAGACGAGACCGAGACGGGCGGGCGGCATCGCAAAGGATGCCTGCTCAGAGGCGATGCGCCAGTCGCACGCGGCCGCGAGTTCAACGGCACCGCCGAGCGCAGGACCATTGACCGCGCAGATCACCGGTCGGGTGCAGTTGTCGATCGCAGCAACCGTCTTCGTCAGTAGGGCTTCCCTCCGGCGGAGCGTCGCGATCTGCGCCGCCGCATCACCCGGATCAATCGCAACACCCGCCGAAAAAACCCGGTCGCCAAAGCCGGTCAAGATAACCACCCGTGCCTGCTGGGCACGCTCTCCGAGAAGCGCACTCGACAGTTGTTCGAGCACGGCGTCGTCGAGGGAGTTCGCACGTGCCTCGTTTCGAATGCGCAGGACGAGGAGGCCATTCGGCTCTGGAATCTCTTCAAGAGCGCCAATAGGAAGCGCACTACTCACGACGCCGTACCCCGCTTTCCGATGATCTTGACGAGCACCCATGGTGCAGTGACCGCCACGTTGGCCCTTCTGGGCAGCGCACGCCGGAGGGCCTCGCCCAGTCGTTTGGCGTTCGCTGCTCGAAGGCGAATTGTGAGGGTCCGTCCGCTGCCAGCACGGTCAAGCGCCCATCGGCCGCCCCGCCAGCCGGAGGCGAGACTCCGGTCGCCGGTGAGTGCAACAATCTCGGCCGCCCCATAGGTCGTGTCGATCACTCTCCGCGCACCAGCAGCTGGCGGTGGAAGCGGAGTCGGTACAGGGCCGGGATCACCTGCGAAGTAGCGCTGGACGTCGAGGATCGCAGCCGTAGTCCTCGGTGGGCGACGAAAGGCCTGGTCCACGAGTTTGCGGCCGCCACGCCGCCGAAGTTCCTTGACGAACGCCATACCCTCTTCGTACGGAAATGACATCTGGCGCTCGATATACGGGGGGATCCGGGTTCCCTTACCGCCCGATAGCTGCCCGAGCGCACCGAAAAGTTCGGCGAGCGCCGCCCCGGTACCGCGTTCTTTGAGATCGCGAAAACCGGCCTCCGTGGCATCCCCCTCAACGACGGCAAGGGCAGCCGCTTCCGCGTCGCTGTTATGCGGCCCCGGGCGGAAGCGGAGACTGCGGAGGTCGAAATGCTGGTCTTGAATTGCATGGACGATCTCGTGAACAACGGTATTGGTCGTTGCCTCCGCACCTTTGGTCCGGATCAGTAAGAGCTGTTTGCGTCGATCGTCATAGACACCCAGTACCTGGTCACCAAGCACATCGGTCATCAGCTGGCGCAGATTGGCGCGCTGGTCGATCACGCCAAGGAGCCGATAGGCGTCTTCGTAGTCCGGACCCAGGGTCGGTTCGGATCGAAGCTCCCGCTTGACAAAGACCGCGAGCGCTGACCGATCGATCCGGCGAACGTTCAGTGGCTTCAGAAGTTTGAGCCCTCGCGCGGATTCCGCTGCCTTCGCAATCTCGGCCACCTCCGGATCGACGCTCAGTGCGGGTTGGGCTAATGCGGGGAGGAGACTGAGTCCCGCAAGCACGCCAACGGCCACTACTCGAGACCGGCCTGGTCGAGTACTCGCGACACGACCTCGTCGAAGCCCAGTCCAGCGGCTTCCGCTGCCCGCGGCAGCAGGCTGGTGTCCGTCATTCCTGGAATGGTGTTCAGCTCGAGCACCCACAGTCGTCCATCCTCTCCGTAGACCATGTCAACTCGCCCAAAGCCTCGACAATCGAGGGCTCGGTAGCAGGCGAGTGCGAGGCGTGCCGCCTCTTGCGCAATTGGGTCCGGGAGATCAGCAGGACAGGCGAGATCGGCGAGCCCTGCGGTGTAGCGGGATTCAAAGTCGTAGAAGTCACGGTCCTTCGGCGTTGCCTCGACAACGGGAAGAGCCCACGCATCATCACCGGTGCCAAGCACCGAAATTGCAAGTTCTCGCCCAGCGACAAACCGTTCGGTCAGAACGCGATCGTCGTACGAAAGCGCGGTCACGATCGCGCCGGGCATGTCACCCGCTGTTCGCACGACGCTTATGCCCAGCGCCGAGCCCTGTTTGGCGGGTTTGACCACCAGCGGAAGGCCGAGTTGCGCCTCAATCTCCGGAAGCAACGACGCCGCCCCAAGGTCTCGAAAGGCGGTCTGGCTAAAGGCGTGCCAGTCAGGCGTCGGAACGCCGACAGCGCGGAACGCGGCCTTCGACACAACCTTGTCCATCGCGCGGGCACTCGACGACACGCCGGAGCCGGTGTAGGGGATGGCCAAAATCTCAAGGAGCTCCTGGACGGTGCCGTCCTCGCCGCCGCGCCCGTGCATTGCGATGAACGCCGTTTCCGGACGTACCTCACGGAGGTTCGAGACGAGCCGCTGATCGACGTCAATGGCATGGACGTCGTGACCGAGACGCCGCAGTGCAGCCTCGACGTTGGCGCCCGAACGGAGACTGACCTCGCGTTCATGGGACCGCCCGCCCTTGAGAACGGCAACGCGCATCAGTCAGGTACCGCGAAGGCTCGGTGAAGTTCGAGTGCTTCGCGGATGACTTGGCCGAGACGGCTGATTCCCTCAGTGATCTGACCCTCTTCCATTGCCGAGAAGTTCAGCCGCATCGACTCGCCGCCGCTGCCATCAAGGAAGGCCGCGTGGCCGGGAACGAACGCGACATTGCGATCAATGGCTTTGGCGAGGAGATCCTTGGTGTCAATGATTTTTGGAAGCGACACCCAGACGAAGAGTCCACCCTGTGGGATTCTCCACGACGCTTCTGGCGGAAACTCTTCCTCAAGCGCCCGCAACATGGCGTCACGACGTTTCCGGTAGATCCCGTTCAAGCGAGCAACATGATCACGCCAGTCGTTTCGCCGCAGGTACTCCAGGACAAAGCGCTGATTGAGGGTCCCTGAACACAGGTCCGAGGCCTGCTTGCCGAGGTTCATTTTTCGAAGGACCGGGGGCGGCGCAACAACCCACCCGACACGAATTCCAGGAACCAGGATCTTGGAAAAGGTCGACGCGTAGATGACCCAACCCGCACCCGCGTCAAGCTCGTACAGCGACGGCAACGGTTCACCCTCAAAACGAACCTGACCGTAGGGGTTATCTTCGACGATCAAGAGTTCGTGTTCATGCGCAAGGGCGATCAGACGCTCGCGGCGATCCAGCGCCATCGTGACGCCCGCGGGATTGTGGAAATTGGGGATGGTGTAGAGCAACTTGACCCGCTCGCCTGCCGCCCGGAGCGCAAGCAGCCGTTCCTCCAGGAGGTCCACACGCAGCCCGTCACCGTCCATTGGAACATGGACGACCTTGGCCTCATAGGTCGTGAAACATGGCACCGCACCCGGATACGTGGGCCCCTCCGCAATGACGACATCACCAGGGTCGACAAACGTACGGATAGAAAGGTCGATGGCCTGTTGCCCACCGCTTGTGATCATCACGTCTTCGATTCGAGCACGAATGCCCTCCGAGGCCATAATCGCCAGAATCTCCTCGCGAAGCTCGCGCAATCCCTCAGTGGGTCCATACTGCAGCGCCCCGGCCAGATGGTCGCTGCCAATCGCCTCAACGATCTCCGCGAAGACCGCTTGGGGAAACGAAGCGGTGTTCGGAAATCCACCGGCCAACGAAATGATCTCTGGCCGCTCTGCGAGCGACATCAGATCGCGCATCGCCGACGAGACAACCTTGGCCGCCCGGCTCGCGAAGCGCGATTCGTACCGGCCAGCGTCCTGTGGCCCGACGCGCGAGGCGTGCTCATTAATCGCCATATGGTCTGGTTCCCGAGTGCTCATCGTGATCGAGTGTAGAGCCAATGTTCGCCGATCAGGGGCGAAATCATTCGTCTTGGTCCGGTTGGCACAGCCTTGTGACACTCCACCGGCACAAATGCGATCGCACGCAGGTCCAACCGGCGCCGTAAGGAGTGGCTGGTACCCTCCAACGTGATGGCGTTTGACACTCCAACGCTGCCCCAACCCTCGGTGGCCGACGACCGGGCGGCGGCCCCCCTGCCGCGCCGCCCGTTTGGCATCGATCGCGTACTGAGCGCGCAGCGTGACGACTGGGCCGAGCTGCTGCGCTTTTGCATCGTGGGGGCGTCAGGTTATCTCGTCAATTTGGCTGTCTTCTGGCTCCTTCTGGAGCGCGCCAATGCGCATCACATTGTGGCCGCGGTTGGAGCGTTCGGCGTCGCCTGGGTATCCAACTTTGTGCTCAACAAGTTCTGGACCTTTCGGCGCCATGCCCTAACTGCCGTTGAGCAAGGCGTTCGATACCTCGCCGTTAGCTTGGTCGGACTCGGAATCAACCTCGGCCTGTTGCAGCTTTTGGTGCTTTCAGGGATCCGGGAATTCCCCGCGCAGGCCATCGCAATCGCCCTCGTGACGCCTGTCAACTTCGTTCTCAACCGGCGCTGGTCGTTCCGTTGAGCGTGGCGCGGTAGCCATTTGATTCGCCGGGCGCTCTTCGCCGCCCTGGCCGCGCTGACGATTGGCGTCGGTGCTGCCGCGACAGCCACGCCGCGGACGATCGCGAATCCGCCGCCTGGCGCAGCGGTGACAGCGGTGCGAGATCTCGTGAATGGACTCCCACAGGCCGTTTCCGGGGTCCACATCTCACCGAGCACTGCTGCGAGCCCAAAGAAACACGCCGTGCTGACGAAGCCGGAGGCCATCCGTCTGGCACGGACGTCAGATCGGCTTAATGCATGGCTGGACGCGCATCCGATCCGACGCATCGACGGACGCTTTGATGACAAGACCGGCGAGTGGACGATCTCGTTCGTCGCCAAGTCAGGACGCAACGGGCCAGATCGGACCGAGGCCGAAGTACTCGTCACCGACACTCCCGCCGCTGTGAAGGAGGTGCGAACAGGACCGCAGGTTGCATGGATGATGGCACGGGGTTACACGGGTGCGTTTGGACGCGGCATCAACCGACCAGCACTTTGGATTTCCCTAATGGCCCTCTTTCTGATCCCGTTGGTCTCCTGGCGACGCTTCTTCTCGCTTCGCACGCTCGATCTCGCGGTACTGCTATCACTGAGTGCTTCGCTGGTGTGGTTCAACCGCGGCGAGATCTTCACATCCGTTCCGCTCGCCTATCCACCACTGATTTATCTGGCTCTTCGCATGGTCGTTATCGCCTACCGACGCGCACGCCCCCGGGCCCAACCGTTTGGGTCCTCACGGTCCATTACCGCGGCAAACAACTCACCAGCTGGGTCCGGCCCGCAGTTCGGCGGTTGGAGCCCGACATGGCTGCTGGTGACATTGCTGGCCCTCGCGCTTGGAATTCGCTATGGGTTGAACGCCTTTGACAGCAATGTCATCGACGTTGGGTATGCGGGCCCAATCGGTGCCGATCGCATCTCTCATGGACGCACCCCATACGGCACATTCCCCGCCGACTGTGGCCGTTGTGACACCTATGGGCCACTGAACTACATCGCCTACGTCCCTTTTGAATGGTGGTTCCCGTGGACGGGAAAATGGGACGACCTGCCAGCGGCCCATGGGGCGGCCGTCGCGTTCGATGTCATCGCGATTCTGGGACTCCTCGTCCTCGGATGGCTCCTGTCGGGGCCCCGTCTGGCGACCGCGTTTGGCCTCGCGTGGGCGGCGTTTCCGTTCACGAGCTACTCGCTCGAAACCAACTCGAACGACAGTCTGGTCGCCGCCATGCTCATCTGGGGACTCGTCGTTGCTCGGCGCCCACTGGGGCGCGGCCTCATGCTCGGCCTCGCCATGTCAGCCAAGTTCGCGCCCGGGGTCCTTCTCGTGCTCTGGGCCCGACATCCGTTCCCGCGACGAGCCCCAAAACGCGGGGGCATATTGTTCGCGCTCGGTCTCCTCTTGGCGACCGCGATGACCGGCTGGGTCCTCGCACTCGACGGCATGGACGGCATCGCAGCGTTTTGGTCACGAACGATCAAATACCAGTTCCAACGCGCGTCTCCATTCTCGATTTGGGGTCAATATCCGGGCCTGCGACCCGCACAGATCGCGCTCGTGGCCGCGATCGCTCTGGCGGCAGTCGCCGTCGTGATTTGGCCGAAGCAGCTTGATCTCGTCCAGTTCGCGGCGATCTCCGCCGCGCTCATGATCGGGACACAACTGACCCTGACGCACTGGTTCTATCTCTACATCCCGTGGTTCTTGCCGTTCGTGATCCTCGCGCTCGTCCCTGACTGGCCCGCACGTAGACGCGCCGTTGAACGACTGGAGACGCCGGTTCCCACCAATCCGGAGCGGGTGCCCGTATGACGGGCCGCCGGGCACGGCAAATTGGCCTGCTGATCGGCCTCTTGGCGGTCATGATTTGGGTCGTTGCCCTCCAGTGGGGGATCTACTCCTGGCACGGCATCAGCGACCTTCCGGTCTACGAAAACGCATCCCGACGCATCGCGGACGGCCAGCTGCCCTACCGCGACTTCGCCCTTGAATACCCCCCACTGGCGGCGGGCCTCTTTTGGCTTGCTGCAGCGCTTCCCGGCACATTCGCTACTGGCTTCTCGACGCTCATGCTTGTGTGCCTACTCGTCACGTTGGCAGGCGTCGTCGCGAGCGCACGCGCGCTGAACGCCAATCAAGGACGTACCGTTGCAGCCGCGCTCGTGGTTGCGTGCGTCCCGCTGTTGATTGGCAACCTGGTCGAAACCCGCTTCGACCTCGCGTTTTCCGCGGTACTGGCCTGGGTACTTTGGTCGGCCCTGGCGCAGCGCTTCCGCGTCGTCTGGATCCTTCTCGGCATCGCAGTAGCACTCAAGATTGTCCTCCTCGTGCTGATTCCCGTCCTTGCGATTTGGCACGCACACCAGCGTGGAATCAAGGCGGCGAGCCTTGGTCTTGCGCTGGGCGCAAGCGTCCTCGGCGTGGTGCTGCTCCCATTTGCGATCGTCGCACCCCAAGGAACGTGGGACATTTTTGGGTACCACCTTGAGCGTCCACTCCAACTGGAGTCCCTCGGTGGGTCGTATCTCCTTGGGCTACACGCGCTGGCTGGCACTCAGGCCACAATCACCAACAGCTTCGGTAGCCAGGGCTTTGTGGCGCACGGTCCCACCGTAATTGCTTCCCTTTCGACCATGCTCCTCGCGATTTCTATTGCTGCAGTTGCCTGGACGTTTTGGCGGCTCGTCCGTTCGTCCCGGCGGGAGGACGGCCCCCGGCTCGTCGGGGCGGCCATCGCGGCAACGATTGGCGCGACGCTCGTCTTCGGCAAGGTGCTCTCGCCGCAGTTCATGTTGTGGCTCCTCCCCGTCGCGTTCCTCGTTCACCACCGGTTCGGCGTGATTGCCTTCGCGAGCGGACTTCTGGCAATTCTTCTGACCCTGGCCTACTTCCCGCACCACTACTGGGCACTCGTTGCCCTCGACAACGGTCCGATCGCGGTGCTTGCCCTGCGCAACCTCGCATTGGCGGTTTTTGTGGGGGCCGCCTGGCCGCGGGCTATTTCCCGAATGTCAGCGCCGATGGTGCATGGACCAGGCGCCGGTGACGCCGGTGACGTGCCGGACACCGCCGTCGCGGCGCGCTACATGATCGACTGACCCGGCGCGCTACCAGCCCGGCGGTTCCTTCTGGACCGACGGGACGACGCTGAAGGTTTCGATGTGGGTCGCGTGCCCGTTGTCACCGGTCTCGACGAACACTCCTTGGACGAGTAGGCCACCGTCAGCGGTCTCGAATCGACCGGATTGACCGGTGAGAAAACGCTTGATGATGATCTCGAACCGGACACCAATCACTGAGTCGTGCGGGCCCGTCATTCCAAGATCGGTGACATAGGCTGTTCCTCCAGCGAGGATACGAGCATCCGCGGTCTGAACGTGAGTGTGGGTGCCAAAGACCAGGCTGGCGCGACCGTCGAGATAGTGCGCCAGGGCGACTTTTTCGCTCGTCGCTTCCGCGTGGATATCGACAATGACGAGGTCCGTCTCACGGCGGACACGCTCGATGAGATCGTCGACAACCTCGAACGGGCTTACTGCCGTTTGCCCGATAAAGACAAGTCCCATGAGGTTGATGACGGCTACCCGGTATCCGCCTGCAACGTCGACAACACAACTGCCCCGGCCAGGGGCCTTCCGTGCCATGTTCGCCGGGCGAAGCACGCGTGGATCGCTTTCAAGCACGGGGAAGAGTGTGCGGTCATGGAGCGTGTGATTCCCGCCCGTGAGTACGTCCACGCCAGCGTCAAGGAGGCGACGCGCCTGCTTCGCAGAGGTACCGACACCTCCCGCAGCATTCTCAGCGTTCACGATGACCATGTCCGGCTGAAACTGCTCGCGCAGGATCGGGAGTTCGCCGAGAAGCGCTTTCAGTCCGATATCCCCGACGACGTCACCGATCGCGAGTACCTTCACGCGTGGCGCTCGCTCACGCCCCGCTGCCGATGATGGACGTTCGGACAACCTCGATGTGAACGTGATTTCCGCGGTCGGCGGTGTAGCGGGAGATGTCCTGTGGCGGCAGGCCAGGCGCCGTGAAGTCCCGAACCTGGCCGACGATCGTTTGCCCCTTCGCGACCGGCTGGCCGACAGTGGGCCGAACCCCGTGGGCGTCGAGATGCGTGATGTGCACCGCACGGTCGGCAGCGGTATTTGGGGCGATGACGAGTTCGTATCCCTGATCGGTACCGACAATGCGATAGCGGTTGATGGCACGCACGACGCCGTCCACCGGTGAGTAAACCGGAGTGGTTGCTGCCGCCCCGATGTCGACCGAGCCGGTATCCGGTCCGGGGCGCCCATTTGGCGGCATCACGTTCGAGTCGATCTCCCCACTGCGGACCATCGCAATCGCCAACGGGTTATCGACTGCGCGAAACGCGATCGCCGTCACCAATGACCGTTCGATTGGCAACCGGAGGCTCACCGTCCCGGCGGTTGCAATCTCGATGTCCTGCGGGGGTCGTGGCTCACCACTGGTGGACGCGCTCGTCAGTGGAACGATCGCGGCTTGGGACTCGGAACCCCTGAAGGTCGCAAACCCCGCGGCAATCGCGCCACCGACGATAGCCAACGCCAGAACCGGGGCGGAACCCCGGATGAGGAGGCGCCGGTGACGGCGCTGATCGCGTGCTCTGCGCTCCGCACGACGCGCGGCGAGCTGCTGCCGAGATAGCTGTGGCATGCGAGGTCACGATAACGCACGCGTCGGCGCGTGCCAACCGGCCGAGCGTCGGGGCAAGACCCTCTACCATGCGCGGAATGCGTCGCGCCGCCGCCCCAATGCCTTCGTGGGCCATGTTCTTCGTGATTCCGGCGCTGCTCATTTCAGTCTGGATTCTTGGAAACACCATCGGCTCGGTCTTAGTCGAGTTCATCATCGCGGTGGTCGTTGCGCTGATTCTGAATCCAGCCGTCCGAATGTTCCGGAGGATTCACCTTCCGCGCGGGCTGTCGGTACTCGGGGTTTTTCTCACCCTTTTTGCGGCGATCGCGGGGATCGCCACCCTGCTGGTCGCGCCGGTGCAGGGCCAGATCGAAGACATCCGTCAGAACCTTCCGGAGTACACCGACCAGGCGCAACGCCAGGTTCAATCGCTTCAAGGATTTTTGAACCGCCACGGCGTGCACGTCGATCTGCAGCAGAAGGTTTCCGGTGTGATCAACTCGATCCAGGCACGCGCCACCGAGTTGGCTGGAAACGCGGTCAACTACAGCTTGAACGTGATCAGCGGTCTGGTTACAGCGATCATCGTCCTGGTGGCCTGCATCTACCTGCTCATTGATGCCCCCCGGATCGCACGCTTTTCGCAACGGGTTCTCGGACCTGATGGGCCAGCGTTCCTGCGCCGCACCGAACGAACCCTCTCGGAGTACGTCAAGGCGCAGCTCCTCGTCTCGGCCATCATCGGCGTAACGGCCGGCATCGTGCTCTGGATCTTCGGGCTGGTCGGCATCTTCCCGCAGGGCTCCAACTACGCGGTGGCCTTCGCAACGTGGGTCTTCTTCATGGAGTTCATCCCCTACCTCGGTCCCATTCTGGGCGCAGTCCCCCCGGTGCTCCTGGCGCTGTTCACCTCACCCTTTGCCGCCCTTTGGGTCCTCGTGGCGTTTGTCGCTATTCATCAACTCGAAGGGCACATTGTGGTGCCCAAAATCATGGGCACGGCCGTGGGCGTTCACCCACTGGTCGTGATCTTTGGGATCCTGGTCGGCGAGCACCTGTACGGCCTCGGTGGAGTACTCCTGGCGATTCCCGTCGTCGTGATCATTAAGGAAGCGGTCATGTTTGGGGTCGCCCGGATGAACCGTGAGCCCACAGACGTTGTCCCAGATGCCGTCTCGTCCAGCGATGAGTCAGCCCTGTCACCAGTCGTTCCTGACGCATAGGCCAGTGCGTCCTGACGCCTCGCGCGCCGCTTTCCAGCAATCTGCGAAACTGACCGAGACGCGGCCGTCAGAGCCGTAGCGAACGAGGTCCTGAATGTCAGACGAGCCAGTGGCTTCAGAAGTTCAATCCCAAAAGCCCGCCCCAGTCGCCCCTCCGGGGAAGCCCGGCGTGCTCATCGTCGCTGATGCTCCCGAGACGCGGGCGCAGTTCGAGGGCCTTTTCTCGGACGACCCCGGCTTTGATCTCGCGGGTACTGTCGGAACCTCCGAAACGGTCGAAGCGATGCGGGCGCACAACCCGCGTGTTGTGATGATCGTGCTCCAAGGAGCAGAAGAAGAGTTCACCGCGATGCGCGAGGCTGCCCGTCAGGCATCCGGGGCGACGCGGGTAGTTGCGCTCTCAGGGTCGAAGGTCGAGCCGATCCATGTACTTCGCGCCGCCGAAGAGGGCGCCCACGGGCACTGGACAACAGCGGTCGGCACACGGAACCTGCCCATCTGGATTCGCCAAGCTGCCGCTGGCACGGTGCGGATGGAAGACCGTATCCGTGACTTGCGGGCGCTATCCGACCAGGGTCCCCGAAGTCGTCGGACGATCCGTTGGCAACATCTGGCAGCCCTGCAACTTTTGGCGCGCGGTTCCGCAAACGCCCAGGACATCGCTTGGAAGCTCGACATCCCACGGGAGCGGGCGCATACGCTGATCGAACAGGCAACGCGCGCGATGGAAGCTCAGAGCCCAGGAGAAGCGGTCCAGACGGCCGTCCGTCAGGGACTGATCGTTAATTAGTTTCGACGGGCCCGAACCAGGCGTCGCCCCGAGTCGAAGTTCAATTTGGCGACGCCTCGCCGCTCCGTTCATTGCGATCGGCGCGCTGCTGATCAAGTTCAAGTTTTTGTTCTTCGCGCTGTTGAAGATCAAGCTACTTGCGACGGCTGGCTCCATGCTCATCTCCGTCGGGGCCTACTCCTTGCTCTGGGGATGGCGCTTCGCCCTTGGCTTCGTGATCCTGTTGTTCATTCACGAGCTCGGACACGTGATTGAGGCGAAGCGCCAAGGCATTCCGATCTCCGGCGTCGTCTTTGTGCCGTTCTTGGGCGCAGCAATGCTCGCCAAACGTGGCTCCCACGACGCAGCAAAGGGAGCGTGGCTGGGTCTCGCCGGGCCAATTCTTGGAAGCCTCGGAGCGGCTGGCTGCTGGGCAATTGGCCTCGCCACGGGCTCCGACCTCTTCGTCGCTCTCGCCTTCATTGGGTTCCTCCTGAACCTGTTCAACTTGATCCCAGTCCTCCCCCTCGACGGAGGCCATGCGACCGCCGTGTTCCATCCCCTCTTTTGGCTGTTCGGAATGGCCGGCCTGATTGCGTTCGCGGTGTTCTTGCCGAGTCCCATCATCATCCTGATCGTGCTGGTGAGCGGGTATACGACCTGGAAGCAATGGAGACACCGCAACGACCCGTCGTTGCGGGCCTACCACGACGGTGTTTCGGACCGCCAGCGTGTCGCGATCGCGGTCGTCTATCTGGGTCTCGCCGGACTCCTGGCAGGGGCGATGACCGCCACGCACCGGGCACGAACCATCGAAAGCGTCTCATCCGAGCAGCGTGCACCGACGGCCGAGCGCCTCACTCAAGCGCCCCTCGTACTCCAGGACTGAGAGCTCTTCGGCTCCAAATCGAGCCACGTGAGGGCTCATCATTTGAATGTCCCAAAGGGCGTAGCCGCGATCCCCGAGGTGGGCGCTTGCGCGGACGATCAGGGCGCTGCCCGCGTTCGGAACGCGGTGGAACATGCTCTCCGAGGTGACCAGACCTCCGATCGTAAGCCCGAACATCCCTGCTGCCAAACGTCCATCCACCCAGATTTCCAGGCTGTGAGCGACGCCGCGTTCGTGGAGCTGCTGGTAGGCGGTGGCGAGACGGCCGGAAAGCCAGACACCTTGACCGGGGCGCGGAGCGGCGCACCCCGCGACAACGCCAGCGAAATCGGCATCGACACGAAATGAGAAGTGTCCACGTCGGAGCGCCCGGGCGACTGATCGGGGCACACGAACCGCCCCCACCGGAAGTACCGTTCGCGGATTGGCGACATAGAAGCCGACCTCGTCGGCGTCTTCGGAGTCCATCGGGAAGGCGCCACGGCAGGCTGCGCGGACGATAGCGTCCGGGTTGAGATCGGCCGTACGCACGCGGTCGAATGTACCCGGCCGATGCGACGACTTGGCGCGTACACTCGGACAAATGCTTGACGAGTCGACACGCGTCCAAGGGGCGTTTCCACAGGTTCGCGGACGTCGAACTCGGCGCACCGTAACGCTCCGGCGAATGGTTCGGGAGACGCGGGTTTCTCCCGATCAGCTGATCTTGCCGATGTTTGCGGTGACCGGTCGGGGCCGCGCAGAGCCAATCGAGTCCCTTGGGGGACATGCCCGCCTGTCGCCCGATCTCATTGCGGGCGCCGCGAAGCGCGCATTCGCGGCGGGGGTTCCTGCGGTGTTGCTGTTCGGTATTTCGGACAGCAAGGACGAGATGGGAAGCGGTGCCCACGACGCCGACGGAGCAGCCCAGCAGGCGGTCCGCGCGATCAAGGAGGCCGTCCCGGAGATGGTTGTCATCACCGACGTATGCCTATGCGCCTACACCGACCATGGCCACTGCGGCCTGCTGACCGACGGTGATGTCGACAACGACCGCTCGCTTGACGTGATCGCGGCGGCAGCCGTGAGCCATGCCGCGGCGGGTGCGGACATCGTGGCTCCGAGCGACATGATGGACGGCCGGGTTGGGGCAATTCGATCGGCGCTGGACGCCGACGGCTTTGGAACGACCGCGATCCTCAGTTACGCAGCGAAGTACGCCAGCGCCTTCTACGGCCCCTTCCGCGATGCGGCTGGCTCCGCCCCGGGATTCGGCGACCGACGCGGCTATCAAATGGACCCTGCGAACGCCCGCGAAGCGCTCCGCGAGGTCCGCCTGGACCTCGACGAGGGTGCGGACATGGTGATGGTTAAACCCGCCGCGACGTACTTGGACGTCATCCAGAATGTCCGGAACATGACGGATGTTCCTCTTGTTGCGTACCACGTCAGTGGCGAATACGCGATGATCAAGGCGGCGGCGGAGCGTGGTTGGTTGGACGAGCGGACAGCAGCACTCGAGACACTCACCGCGATCCGGCGCGCTGGCGCCGACATGGTGATCACCTATCACGCGGAAGCCGCCGCCCAGTGGCTTCAGGAGGCGTAGTGCACTGATGGCAACCGCATCGACACAAGGCGTCGCCCGCTACAAGCCGGATGAGCGCGATCAGGAACTCTTGAACGCCCTTCAGGCCGGGTTGCCGCTGGAGCGGACGCCCTTCGCGGGCATTGGCGAGCGAATCGGGATGCCGGAGGCTGAGGTGCTGGAGCGCACACAGCGCCTGCGCGA
>JAYTQG010000221.1:0-16972 GCA_043746815.1 Thermoleophilia bacterium
TTTTGCTTGGTCTGGCCCTCAAACTGGGGGTCCTCAACCAACACCATCAGCGCGGCGGTCAGCCCGTCGACCACGTCGCGCCCCTCGAAGCTCTCATCCTTATCGCGCTTCAGACGACCCGTTTCGTGAGCCAGGGCGTTCAGCGTCCGTGTCAGTGCCCGACGCAAACCGGTGGCATGGGTGCCGCCGTCGGGCGTGGGGACGACGTTTGCGAAGGCGTAGAGATGCTCGTCCGCGGAACGCGTCCATTGCAGGGCGACCTCGACGCCGATCTCCCCATCGGACGCGTCGCGCGCCAGGTGGATGATCGTCGGGTGCTCGGCCTCACGCTCGGTGTTCAGCTCGCGAACGTAGTCGGCCAGGCCGTTCTGGGATTTGAAGACCTGCTCGTCGCGCCCGGGAATCCTCAGGCGGAAGGTCAGCCCGCGCACGAGGAAGCTCTTCTCCCGCAGGCGCTGTTCGATCATGGTCGGCTGGAAGTGTGCGTCCGTGTCGAAGATTCCGGCGTCGAACCGGAAGACCACCGTCGTCCCGGTGTCCTTCGCGTCGCCAACGCGGGTGACCGCTCGGACCGCCTTGCCGCGCTCGTAGCGGGCGGTGTAGCGCCCCTTGTCGCGGCGAACCTCGACCTCCAGCCAATCCGAAAGCGCGTTCGTCACCGAGGCCCCCACCCCGTGGAGACCACCAGCGACCTTGTAGCCACCGGCCCCAAACTTGCCACCGGCGTGCAGGCGCGTAAACACGAGATCGAGCGCCGATTCTCCGGTCCCGGAGTGGGTGTCAACGGGGATTCCGCGGCCATTGTCGGTGACGGTGACGACCTCGTCATCACCAATCTCGACGACGATTTCCGTGCAGTGCCCGGCCAACGCCTCGTCGACGGCGTTGTCGACGATCTCCCAGATCAGATGGTGCAACCCTCGGGTGGAGGTCGACCCGACGTACATCCCCGGACGGACCCGAACGGGCTCCAGACCTTCGAGGACGACAATCTGATCCGCGGTGTACTCGTGCTCGTTCGCCATCGACCGCCGATGATAGGCGCGCGAGCGGACGAGCGGGGGCGGTGAGCGCCTACGCGGGCGCGTCGACCTCAAACCCGTAGCCACGCACGGCTTCAGCCATTCGAAGGTCATAGGTGACCACCCGGGTGGCACGCGGGTCCAGGCTGCGGACCGCGGCAACATGAATTGCGTCAAGACTACGAACCGTCACCGGCAGGACCGCCCCAGCAGCATCCAACAGCGCGTCGTCGACTGCAATGAGACCGAGAGCACGGAGAAGGAGGCGCGCCCTGCCCACCGCCTGCGGACCATCGGCTACGACGGCCCGAACAACTTCCGTACGCGCCAGTGCGCTGGAGACGCACCTCCGGTAGGCCAGCAAGTAGTCGGCGAGCGCGGCGGACTCCCGTTCTGCAGACACGAGCTTGACGATCGCTGACGAATCGAGGTAGGCGACGTCCTCAGCGCTCATCAGCACGCAGCGCGGCGAGTCGCTCACTTGCCGACGGGCCGTCGGCATTTGCCGGAAGCGGAGGGCCGAGGTCGAACAGGTCGCCGACCGCGCGCGTCAGCCGCCCCTCAGCTTCGAGCACGGAAAGCCTGTCTCCTTGCGGAATCGGCACGAGGAGCGCGACGGGTCGCCCACGGTCGGTCACCTGGAACGTCTCTCCCGCCTCGGCATCTCGCAGATACCGACTCGCATTTTGCCGCAGTTCTCGAACCCCGATCGTTTTCATGTGCTACTTGTAGCAAATTCTGACCTGCGCATCAACTCACCTCAACCCTTCACCCGAAAGCTCCCACGCATGAAGGGATGGATGCGACAGAAGTACGTGTAGGTGCCGGGAGTCAGCGAAGTCGGGGTACTCCAACGGTCGACGTTCGCGGCCGCGGTGGTCAGCTTCGGGCCGAATCCGAGCTCACCGGAGTCGAAGATCCTGTGTCCATCCGCGATGGGGTACGCCACGCCGGTAGCCCGGTTGCAGGGCGCCTTGCAGGAGGTGATCGAGTGGTAGATGTCGGCCTTCGCATCCAGGTTGAGGAAGGTCAGCCGCTGGCCGCGGGCAACCACCGGAGGGCGTGTGGCAGATGACTTCGCACCGCCACCGAGGTCGCCCTGCGACATGCGGAAGGCACCGATCGTGACGACCTTCTTCCCTCCGAAGACGGGACCATCGGGAAGCGTGCGTGCATCCGGCAGACCCCAAGGCTTGCCACCATGGTTGTCATTCTCGGCGAGGCTCCCGTGGGTCACGGCGCCAGACCGGTCGAAGGTGCCGCTGAAGGGGTCCGCTCCATCCGTCCCCTCGGCGGCCGACAGGTTCATAATCCCCATCGACTCGTACCACGAGCCCCGCTTCGTCTCATATGTCGCCGAGACTCTCAGGACATCGCCCTTCTTGACCTGCACCTTCCAGTCATCCGGAGCAGAGGTCATTGCCATATCCCAGGAGATCGGCCCGGCTGGCTCCCAGTAACGCGCAGAAGACCGAAAGAGGCGAACGGTCTTGCCCTTGCGGGTGAGCGTCAAGTCGGCGAAGAGCCCGCCGGGATGGATGTGCCCAGCCGCTCCCACGAGGACCAGATCCGTCGGAACGACGAATCGGTTGCGAATCGGGCCACCGGCATATGCCTTCGGCGCCTGGTTCGGATACTGGAATTTGCCCTGTGTGCCAGCGCCCTTCAGTACGTCGAAGACCGGATATGCCTCGGGCGAGCGGACGTCCATGAAGATGGTGGCGGCGGGACGGGTCCGCTTCGCCGTCGCGGAACCCTCTTTGATGACGTCCACATCCCATGTCAGGAAGACGTCGGCCGGAGTCGCGGTCAGGTTGTGAATCATGTGATTGAGCGTCCAGTCCCCGGCTGCCTGCACGGGCCAACCGAACCCCTTCGAGACCGAGAACACGGTCTTCTCTTCCCCACCGGGAAACTGTGCGTTGCCAGTCGCCCACACCGCGTGGTGAAGGTGGATCACGTCAACGCCTGGAATTTTGCCGTCGGCGTATTCGAGGTTGTACGCAAAGCGCGTGATCAAACCGGACTGGCCAAGCTTCGGCAGGTTCAGCGCGAGCGCATTGACGTTCGCCCCCGGTCCGATGTGAATTGGACCGAAGCGGACATGTCGACGGACCGTGTCCGTCCCGGCGGACGTCTCGGTTACCACGCCCTTCGCATCCTGGGTCCCGGTGATGGGGTACCCCTCCACCAGCTGACCTTCCGGGGCCGCGATGGCCATGGTGATGACGCCTCCGGAGGCAAGCGCGCCAACGGAGAGGGCGATGAGGGGCGCACGACGGCGCAGGTGAGTTTTCATAGGAAAAGGATTACGCGACCCGGCGCGCTGCGCGTCGGTAGCGCGGATGAACCCGCCTCCTCCGAATGGACGACCTGGAACTACCCTCCTTGACTTAATACACCGGTCACCGTTATATATCTGATCATGAGAGAACCCACGTACTTCACACTCGCCGCCCTCCTCGATGGCCCCCTCCACGGTTACGGCATCGTCCAGCGCGCGTCAGAGCTAACGGGCGGACGCCTGCGCCTCACCGCGGGAACCCTCTACGGGGCCCTCGATCGCCTCCGCGAGGCGGGTTTGATCACCGAGACCGGCCAGGAGATCGTCGACGGACGCGCCCGTCGCTACTACTCCCTCACCGACGACGGGCGCGGTGCCTTAGAGATGGAGGCCGAGCGAATGGAGCAGGCCGCCGCCATTGTCCGCCCCCGACCCACCGCCATCCGAACGAAAGCGAGGCCAGCATGAGCGCCGCAGAACGTGTCCTCCGGTTCGCTCTCCTCGCCTATCCGAAGGCCTACCGGCACGAGCGTGGCGACGAACTCCTGGCCACGGCCCTTCACGACGGCGCCGCCCGCCCGAGCGCACGCCAAATCTTCTCACTCGCGGTCGGTGGTATCGACTGTCGCGCCCGCCAGGCGTCGGGGACCCGTGGGGAAGGGTCGATCCGAGCGGGCCTCCGACTTGGGGCGTTTGTCTACATCCTCATGATGACGACACTGAGCGTGTTCTTCGTGGTCGGTCTGCCCTTCGGCCACAATTTCTCGACGGACACTCCCATCGCCGTCAGTTGGGTAGTCGTTCAACTTGCGACGCTCCTCGCACTTTGCCGCGGGTGGTGGTTCGCACCACTCGCGATCGCACTCGCCTGGGACGTAGCGAGAGGCCTGTTCGGTGACGACTGGAGTTGGTGGCAGCCCGTCGAGGGCCAGCTTCAGGCTGCGTTCGCGTTCGCGATGTATCTCGCTCCCGCGATCGTCTGCGCGCTGGCTCGACCGCGAAGCGACCACCCGAAGGACCTCCGCTCTCCCGTCTGGGCTTTCGTCGCACTCGCGGTTGGTTCAGCAATGGCCGCGGGAGAAGTGATTCTCGGACCGTGGCTCGGAATGACCCTCATCGGACTGATGCTCGCATGGTGTCTTTTGTCGACGCGCGATCCCCGGCTCGCCTATGCAGCGGCCTTCGTGCTTGCGATGCGGTCCGCGGCGTTCGCACCCACGACATACTTCGATCCGAGTGCGATCACCGACCAACCTTGGGCTCCAACGGCAATCGGAGTCGGGCTCGCGTTGACGCTGACGCTGGGCTGGTACGGCAAGCGGCAGGCTAAATCGCGCGCCGCGCGATGAAAGGGGTCAGACCCGGGTCAGACCCCGAATTTCGCCCTTTTGAGATTGCAAGGCCCGTTTGAAACAGATCTGTGCCAACGCCCGGGGGACGTTGGCACAGAGACTTGGCCTTCGGTTAGACGCGACCGGTGAGGGCGATCACGTTGTCGACGTACTGCTTGGTGCCGGTCAGGATGCCCTTCTCCTTGACCGAGGCGAAGCCCTGGTAGTAGCCAGCGACCGCGGTGCGGCGGTCCGGGGAGTGACGAATCAGCCAGTCCAGGTACGCGACACCCGCGTCGATGTTGTCGCTCAGCTTGTAGGGGTTCAGCTGACGGTTGAGGATGTAGCGCCCGGCCCAGTCGCTGGTGGCGGGAAGGACCTGCATGACACCAATCGCGCCTGCGTCAGACACCATCGCCTGCGCAAAGCCGCTCTCCTGCCACGCAACCGCGCGGGCAAGGGAGGAATCCAACCCACGCTTGAGGGCCGCCTGGTTGATCATGTCGCGAACCGAAGCCGGAGCGATGATCGTCGAGTCGGCGCTTGGCACCTTGACGATCTGGCCGACGATGATCTGGTTCTGATCATTGATCCGGTTGACCCGCATGATGGCGCCGACACCCGTGCCGAACCGCTGGGCGATTGACGCAAGCGTCTCACCGGCAGCGATCTTGTGGAGCGTGAGGCGCTGATCTCCCGTTCCCACGACGCTGTCACCAACCGCCGGGGTCGTCGTGCTCGTGGGCGTCACCGCGGGAGTTCCGACAGCGATGGCCGTCGGAACGCCTTGAGGAACAAGCAGTGTCTGCCCGACACGGAGGATGTTCACACCGCCAAGGTTGTTGGCCTCGGCGATCTGCTTCACCGTCGTGTTCGCCGCAGCAGCGATTCCGCTGAGCGTCTCGCCAGCGACGACGACGTGGGCGCGAGACGGAAGCGGGACAAGAATTTGGGTGTTCGCCGTCACCGTGTTCGCGTCGCTCAGGCGATTCAGCCGCATAAGGTTGTCGACCGTGGTGGAGCTACGGTCCGCGATCAGCGTCAGCGTCTCACCGGGCTTGATGCGGTAGACGGTGTTCGTGCCACCGGTCACAGGAGTCGCTGTTGACACGGCAGGCGCGGCAGGCGCGGCCACCGTCGAGCCGCTGATGACGGCCTCCGGAACGGTCTGCCCCGTCGAAACGGTTCCGCCAGCGGTCGTCGCGACCGGAGCGGTGGAGACACGTACCTTCAGACGCATGCCAGCGCGGAGGTGATTGACGTCGCGAATCCCGTTCAGGCGGGAGATCGACGCGACAGTCGCGCCGTTCTTGGAGGCGATCACCGAGAGTGAATCCCCGGGGCGCACGACATAGATCTGCGGCGTGGCGGCGGCCGCTGGGGTGACCGTCACAGCGGGCTTCGTCGCGGTCGCGCCGGGAAGCTTCAAGCTTGCACCCGCGACGATGCGGTTTCGATCTGAGAGGCCGTTCGCTGCCATGAGCTGCGTCACGGTGACGTGGTTGCGAAGCGCGATCCCGATGAGGGTATCGCCGGGCGCGACGGTCACGGTTGCCGCGACCGCGGGAGCTGCCGCGGCGAGCGCGCAGATCGCACCGATGGCCCCGGCGCGAGTTGTCGAACGGACGGTCACGAGTCCTCCTAGGAATCGAACGAAAAACGGAGGCTGCCCTCGGCAGCGGATCATTCGTTCGTTTTCCTATCCGCAATCCCTGCACGCGGGGCTTTCGGCTTCCTGTCTACCGTGGCGGGATAAACGCACCGAGGAGTGCCACCGTGGCGAGCACCCCAACGCCCAGGAGAACGTCGAGCAGGATCGTCCGCCGAACAAGCGCCAACGCGCCGCGGTCGGTGTCGGCGAGGCCGAGATTCGCCCGGTCCAGACGCGGGTGGATGATGAACCGGTTGACGCCCCCAAGGGCAAGGAGACCGCCGACGAGCACCAACTTCGCGAGGAGGACGCGCCCGTAGCCGGTATCGACCAACGCGCCGAGGTGACCGAGCTCGCCGAATGCCCGGTAGACACCCGTGATGACGATCACCGCAACAGAGATGAGCGCGATTGTCGACATCCGAAGTAGCGCCGCCGTGCTGTCGGCCAGATTGCAACCGCTGCGGACAAGGAGCGCCAGTCCGAGAATGCCGCCCAACCACGCGCCGCTCGCGAGGCCGTGGACGGCCGAGAGGCCGATCGAAAGGACGGGGTCAGTCCCCGTGGCCGCGTGTCCAGCCGCGGCCAGACCGACCAAGCCAACCGCGCTCCCCGCCATCATCCAGACAGGGCGTCGGACAAGGGCCACCCCGAGTCCAACGATTTGCACGAGCGTCGCCTGTCCCCACCCGGTTGTTCCGAGAAGGCGCGGAAAATCGAGTGTATGGAGACCCCCGATCGTGGCCCCGACCTCAACCAGGATTCCCGTCCCAGCCAGGGCCAGCAGGGCGGGCGCGAACCGACGCCGACCAAGGCCAACTCCCAGGAGTGCGGAACCAAACAGGCCCGTCCAGGCGAACATCGCGGCAGCACGACCGATGGTCCGCGGAACCCGTCCGGTCGTGCCCTCCGGGTCGGTATCGCGAAGGACCCGCCCGTCACGTCCAAACACGCGCCAGTGAAACGAGGTGCGTGCGCCGGGCGGCGCCGTCACCGTCGCGATCAGTCGACGATCATCCGCTGGGTCACGATTGAGCTGCCCCAGGGTACTTTCCGGGCCAAGCACCACACGCGCGAACGCCAGCTCAATCGGTTCACCAGCCGTAATCGATACCTGCGCGCCGCGCCCGTCGGCCACCGTCGACACGCCCGTCGCGACGAGCACGAGGGCGATGAAGAGGAAACGTCGGGCCGCGTTCACGGCCCGACGCTACCAGCGTCCGGTGGTACTCCTTAGCCCAGTATCGCGTGGGCCAGGAGCAACAGGACGCTCGTCACCACGAATGCTGTCGTGGCGCCACGGATGGGATGCGAGCGGGTCATGCCAACCTCTAACGATTGTGATGGCGGGGGGTACACGGTCCTTCGACAAGTAAGAGTGATTGCATGACCAGTTGATACCCCGGATGTCGCCGCGCGACACCCGCCTTAACGGACACTTGACATAACGTGCTCAGGTCCTTCACGAGTACGCTCAGTGCGTGGAAAAACACCGCCGATTTCGACGCCTCGGCGAACCCGGCCGCCACCTGCGGGTCAGCGTCTGGGCACTCCTCTGCCTCTGGTTGATCATCCCGAGCGGTGCGCTCGTCCGCCTCACCGGATCTGGGCTTGGCTGCAGCAACGTGCCGCCGTACTGCAAGGACGGCAGCATCCTTCCCGCGCTGACAGGCCATGCCCTGATCGAGTACACAAACCGCCTGTTCTCAGGGTTTGTGATGCTGCTCACCCTGTTCGCCTGGCTCACGGTTCGGCGGGCGGCGGGCGGAGGGTCGGTTGGCAAGTGGTGGCTCGCGGCCGCGCTCTGCACGGTCGGTCAAATTCCACTCGGAGCGCTGACCGTAGCCTTCGACCTCCACCCGCTTCTCGTCTCCTCGCACTTCATGTTGTCGCTGGTCGCGCTTGGTCTTGGGACCGTCGCGACGATGCGGGCTCGCGATCGGGCCTCCGGGACAACCCGGGGCCGAGCCAAACAACCGCAGGCAGCGCTTGGAACCGTCACCGCATTGGCACTCCTCGTCGGCCTGGTCACCGGCATCCTCGTAACCGCGGCGGGTCCGCACTCGGGCGATCGTCTGAAGGTTCGCCGCTTCGGTGTCCTCGGTGACGCCGCCTACATCCACGTCCGTGCGGTGTTCACCTTCGCGATTTTGGCCGTGGTGCTCGCAGTCATCGTCGGGCGCCGCGCCAAGCTCGAAGCCCTCGGGCGGCGCCTGCTAACGCCATGGCTGGTGCTCGTCGCCGTTCAGATCTTCCTGGGCGAATGGCAGTACCGCCACGGCTTTCCGTGGCAAATGATCCTCGCTCACGTCACCATCGCGGGGCTCCTGTGGACGCTGACGGTGGCGCTAGCCATGATGGTGGCCGCGCCAGTTATTGAGCGAGCTGCCTCACCGCCGCCGGTCGGCGACGCTCTGACAGGGAACGCACCGCTCGGCGTCCGGGCGGATCTTTAGGCGCGCCTCGGGAATCTCGGCGGAGCAATCAACGCAGCGCCCATAGGTGCCGTCGGCAAGAGCCTTCTTCGCGCGGCCCGCGGCCTCGTGACGACGGAGCGCCTCCTGCTGACTCTTCAGCTGACGCTCGCGCTCCTCGGCGTCCGTCGCCGCCTCGGCCGGGTGGTGGTGGGCATCGCTGCGCTCTCCCCCGTCGTTCGCCAGGTCCCGTGAGCGCACCAACGCTCCCATCTCCGCTTCGAGAGCGGCGATGCGGGCGGCTGCACCGGAGGGTTTACGTACTCGGGGGGCCATAGCGGCGATGGTAGACGAGGACAACCCGGGCGGGAGCCGGGATTGTCGGCTGGGAACGCACCTCAGCCTTCGGCGGAGGTTGGTGCTCCCGAGGCCAGGAGTCTGAGGATGATCCCCGTCACGAGAGTCCGCCCGTTACGCTCTGCCTCGGCTACGCGAGGGAGCGAGATGAGCAATGCGATCGAGGCCGACGGCCTCGTCCGGGAGTACAAGGGCGGCGTCCGTGCCGTCAACGAGGTAAGCCTGCGCGTTGCGGACGGCGAGATCTATGGGTTTCTGGGACCGAACGGTGCTGGGAAGAGCACGACCGTCCGTATGCTGGCGACGCTTCTTCGGCCGACCGCCGGACATGCTCGCGTGGCGGGGTTCGACGTAGTGGCGGACGCGGCCAAGGTCCGCACCAAGATCGGGATCGCGCTGCAAGACGCAGCGATCGACCCGTGGATGACCGGCCGCGAACTCCTTCACCTGACCGCGGCCCTCCACAACTTCTCGCGGGTGGACGGCCGGGCCCGGGCCCAGGCACTCTTGGAGCAGGTTGACATCGTGGATGCGGCCGACCGGCGCGTTGGGACGTACTCCGGAGGCATGCGGCGACGCCTCGACCTCGCACTGTCACTCGTCCACGCACCCTCCATTTTGTTCCTGGACGAGCCGACCACTGGCCTGGACCCGCTCTCACGTCAGACCGTCTGGGAGGAGGTCAGACGCCTGAACGTTCAACATGGGGCCACAATTTTCCTGACCACGCAATATTTGGAGGAGGCCGATCAGCTCGCGGGACGAGTCGGCATCATCGACGGCGGCAAGATCGTCGCGGAGGGGACGCCGGAAGCCCTGAAGGCTGAGATTGGCTCCTCCTCGCTGGCAATCACCGTTGAGGACAACGCGAAAGTCGCCGATGCCCGCAAGGTGCTGGCCAGGTTCGGAACCGTTGGCGACGGTGCCGGAGCGGCGCAGACCGTCAGCCTCAGTCGCGGCGCGGAGGCCGTCGCCGATGTCGTTCGAGATCTTGACGCCGCTGGCATCAAGGTCTCAACACTCGAACTCCACAAACCGACCTTGGATGACGTCTTTCTCGCCAAGACGGGGCGGGCGCTGGGCGGAGATGACGCCGAGACGGCGGCCGCATGATCGCACTCAACCACACCCTGCTCCTCGCTGGACGCGCGCTTCGAACCGCGCGCCGCCAGCCGTTCGCATGGTTCCCGTCGCTGTTTTTCCCGCTGATCCTAATGGCCATCTTCACCGGGTCATTTGGCGCCGCGACGCACCTTCCGGGCTTTCCACCCGTGCGCGGATTCCTGGACTTCGCCGTGAGCGGCGCCGTCTTGCAGGGCGTCCTCATCGGCGGAACCTCTGCAGGCGCGGCGTTTGCGTCCGATCTTGAGACCGGGTTTTTGGATCGCCTGATCGCATCGCCGGTCTCGCGTGTCGCGATCTTGACCGGGCGGATCGTCGGCAGCATGGTCCAGGCCGTGATCCAGGCGCTGCTGTTCATCGGCATTGCCGTGCTCTGCGGAGCGCGTATGGCACATCCGGTCGCGGGTCTTGCGCTGCTCCTGCTGTTCGCCGCGCTCCTCGCCGCCGCCGTCGCTGGCCTTGGGGTCATGCTCGCGCTCCGCACCGGATCGGCCGAGGCCGTTCAAGGAACGTTCCCCCTCTTTTTCATTCTTCTGTTCTTCTCGTCCGCCTTCTTCCCGCGCGAGACCATGACCGGTCTGTTCAAACAGGTCGCGGACTGGAATCCGGTCTCACACATTGTCGAAGGTATGCGCGCACAGTTCGTCGGAGGTGCGTGGGCCCGGCCCACCATCGTTGGGCTGGTACTCGCAGTGGCGCTCGTCGTCCTGGCGATATGGGCGAGCTCCCGGGCCCTGGCCCGTCGACTGGCGGAGGCCGCGTAATGCAGGCACTTCGCTCAACATGGTGGCTCGCGGGCCGCAGCCTGCTGCTGGTGCGACGCCTGCCATCGGTGTTCATCCCGTCCCTCGTGATGCCGCTCTTCATCCTGGTTGCAACGGCTGGCGCCTTCCACGGAAACGGAGAGCTGCCCGTATTCCAGGGCCAAAGCTACCTCCGGTTCACGATTCCGATGGCCTGCACAATGGGCGCTGGCTTCGCGGGGATCAATGCCGGAATGACGCAAGCACGTGACATCGAGGGTGGGTTCTTTGCCCGCCTCGCCGCGACGCCCATCCCCCGCATCGCCCTCATCGGCGGCCCGGCCCTGGCGGCGATCGCACGCAGCATCTTCACCACAACGGTGGTGTTGACCGTTGCCGCGATGGGGTCGATCGGACTCCCTGGGCTCGGCGGTACGCTCATCATCTACGCATTCGCCGCGAGCTTCTCGCTGATCGCCGCGTGCTGGTCGATGGGTGTCGCGCTCCGCGCTCGCAGCATGCAAGCCGTCCCGCTGATGCAGGTCGCGATCTTCGTCTCCGTCTTCTTGTCAGTGGCCTACACGCCGCGGATCGCCATGAGGGGCTGGCTGCGTCATGCGGCGGATTGGAACCCCGTCACGCGAATCCTTGAGACCGCCCGGGCCGCCGAGGCTGGGACGCTTGCATGGTCCAACATTTGGCCCGGCCTCGCCTGCATCGCGGGCCTCCTTCTGGTGCTTGGGACGTTTGCGTTGACCGGTCTGAATCGCGCGGTTCGGGAGGCCTGATGGCGCAGGGACGCACCGACCTTTCGGCCGAAGCCGCAACCTTCGTGGACAGCCTCCACGCCCCGCCCCCGGCCATCGCCGACGCCTACGGGCGTTTCGCGGACCGCCCGGACGCCACAATGATGACCCACCCCGACGTCGGTCGACTGCTCGCGACGTTGGTCGAGGCAACGGGTGGTACGCGCGTTGTGGAGATCGGCACCTTCGTCGGAATTTCGACACTTTGGATGGCAGGCGCGCTCGCACCCGGAGGCCATTTGGACACACTGGAGGTGGACCCAACCCATGCGGAGATCGCCGAAGGCACGCTGCGTCGAGCGGGACTCCTGGACCAGGTCACCGTCCACGTGGGTCGCGCAGCTGGCCTCCTCGCTCGCCTGCCCGAAGCCGCGTACGACCTCCTCTATATCGATGCCGACAAGCCCGCCTACCCGGAGTACCTCACCGCTGCGAAACGCCTGCTGCGGCCCGGCGGAATACTCGTCGCCGACAACGTCTTGTTGGGTGGTGACATGGGCACCAAGGACGATGCGCGAACCCGCGCCATGCGGGCATTTTGCGAGGCAGCGGTGTCGGGCGACGGGTTCACCTCGACGATTCTGACGGTGGGCGACGGCGTCCTGATCGGCGTTCGTCGTGCATGAAACGCCCCCGGCCCGCTCCCCGGCACGGTGGGAGGAGCGGGCCTCGATGCGCGGGGCGTCCGTCCCCTGAAACATGATTTGACCACATTCGCGGCCAGTTGGTCAAGGAGCGCCCGGACAACGCGGTCCGCACGTTCCGCGATGAGCAGGTCGTAACTGGCTTCGCGTCGAACCTGAACTCTCGTGATTCGCGTACAACCCCTCCCAGGCAGCGCCGACGCAAGGATGCGCGAAGTTGAGCCAACGGCACTCGTAGAGGAGATGCACGGCGCCCCGTCGGCGCCACGCTGGATTGACGTCTCCGATCCAACTCCCGCCGAGCTGGACACCATTGCGAGTGACCTTGAATGGCATGCGCTCGCACGCGAAGGGCTCTGGGCAGGGCAGGACCGTCAACGCGTGCAGTCGTATCCGGGATCAGTTCTACTCCAGATGTTGCGTCCGCGGGTTGTCGATGACGAGGTGACGTTCGATCGGCTGCAGGCCGTCGTCGGCGAGACCTCAATCGTGACCGTCCATGACGCCTGCGACGATCTCATCGATTCGGCCGCGGCCGACGCAGGGCAGCGATCGGACCTTGGCCGAAACGGCGCGATGGGTGTCGTCGCCAGTTTGCTCGACGAGCTCTTGGCCGCTTACGACGACGCCGTGGGAAGAATCGAAGACCGTGTGGAGAGCGAGGAGAGCGCAGTGCTCCTCGATCAGCGGCAGGGCGTGCAAGCCCTCCAAGTCACCGCGGCCACGCGGACGGCGGTCACCCGACTGCGCCGAGCATCAGGTCAACTTCGCGAGTTGATTGGCGTGATCGTCCGCCGCGAACTCTTGGACTCGGCCCACTCAGGCGAGCTCGACCTGGAGCTTCGTGACGTGCTTGACGGGGTCATCCGCATTCACGAAGACCTCGACATGCTTCACGACCGGATGACCTCATTAGCCGACACGCGCCTCGCGATGATCGCCTACCGGCAAAACGACATCACGAAGCGCCTCTCAGGCTGGGGCGCCATCCTCATCATTCCGGCGATCGTCACCGGCTGGTTCGGACAGAACTTTCATCACCTGGGCGCCCTCGGCTGGACCTACGGCCCGGAATTCTCGCTCGCGCTCACCGTCGGCGCGATGGTGGCACTTTGGCTGGCCTTCCGACGAGCTGGGTGGCTTTAGGGCTGACCTGGAGGTGGCCCTCCGCCGGGCGGTGCACCAATGCGCGTGCGCACCGGCGTGCCCTTGAAGCACGACACGGTGTACGGGAAGTCCGCAGTCGCGACGTAGTGATATGTCCACACCTTGCGGCCGCCCCATGTGACGACACTCGTCCGCCCGTGGCACGCGTCGAGGTCCCGTGTCGTGAGCGTGCGCCCGCCCTCCCGGGATCCGTAGATGCCAAAGCCGTCGAGCGCGTAGCCGACGAGTCCCTCACTCACGCGAAGACACCGTGTCAGCGAGTGGTAGTGGTAGCTACTTGAAGGGTCAGGGTGCCCGTCGCAGCGGTCCTGAACCTCGTGGGCGACTGCGTCCCGACCTCCAGCGTCCAGGGCGTCGTAGACAAGGACACCGGTCAGTAGCACGCCGACCGGTCCCATTTGCACGCACGACGGCGCCCTGGCGGGGCGCGGCTTGCCGGAAAGCAGCAGCGTGATGTTCTGACCCGAGATTCGGTTCGGGTTTTGGTCGTACCGATACGCGTCGTCGTTCGCAGCAATTGGGAATTGACCCGTGGTGTGCTCGGGAAGGTCCGCCGTCTGGACGCGACGCTTCCCGCCGATCACCTTCACCACAAATCGACGCGCGGGCCAGGAGACCGACCCGTCGACGGATGCCTTCTTCGTGACATCAAACGTCCCTGCAGACGTGTCAATCCACGGGCCGTTCGTGCTGGCCCCCCCGATCCCCGCATCGCCACCGGGGCACCGCATGACGTAGCCGGACTTCGGGGTCGTGGTCAGTTTCCGGTCACCCAGAGGTAGGCGGGTCAGGTCGGGGCCAGATGCCGCTGCCGAGAGCGGCGCGGCACTCCCGCTCGCAACGGCTGCGACAACGAGAAGGGCCAGCCCCCGACGCCTATGGCTCAATGTCGTTACTCATCCACGAGGGACCGTAGCTGACGATGAAGGGCGTGTGTATCGCATAGGCTGAGCGCCCAAAATTCGTCCCACGGAGATGGCAAATGCAGGCAGTCGTACTGACCGAGACCGGCGGCCCTGAGGTCCTCAAACTGAACGAGATCGCCGATCTCGTGGCTGGACCAGGAGAAGTTCTCGTCTCCCTCAAGGCTGCGGCCCTGAACCGTCGCGATACCTACGTCCGCAAGGGGGTTGCACCCTCACCGCTTCCGGTGATCCTTGGCTCGGATGGAGCTGGGACGATCGCAGCGCTGGGCGCTGGTGTCGGCGGCGTGGCCGTTGGTGACGAGGTCATCGTTTTCCCGTCCCTCTCATGGGGCGGCGGCGAGGCCGCACCTGGACCTGGATTCCGGATCCTCGGTGGCCCCGACAACGGCACCTACGCGGAGCAGATCGTCGTGCCCGCCGAGAACGTCTTCCCGAAGCCCGCTGGCCTGTCGTGGCACGAGGCGGCTGCCCTTCCGCTCGCGGGGCTCACTGCCTGGCGAGCATTGATCTCCCGGGCCCAGGTCCGTCCCGGCGAACGGGTCCTCATTCTCGGGATCGGCGGCGGTGTTGCGACGATGGCGCTCCACATCGCACGTGCCGCTGGGTGCAGGGTCATTGTCACCTCCTCATCAGACGAAAAACTTGCCCGGGCGAAGGAACTCGGAGCGCGTGACGGCGTCAACTACACCTCGCCAGAGTGGGTTTCCAAGGTCAAAGCGCTGGCGGGCGGCGGTGTTGACGTCGTGATCGACTCGGTCGGGAGCACCTGGCCGGACAGCATCAACTGCCTTGCTCCCGGCGGTCGTGTCGTGGTCTTCGGCGGAACCGGCGGCGCGAAGGTGGAGCTGATGGTACGCCCAGTCACGATGGGGCAAATCTCCCTGCTTGGCACCACAATGGGTAGCGCCCGCGACTTTGCTGGCCTGCTGAACGCCGTCGCCGTGCAAGGCTGGGCACCGGTGATCGACTCGGTCCGGCCGCTGTCGGAGGTCGCAGCCGCACACGCACGCGAGGAAGCTGGCGAGCACTTCGGCAAGCTCGTCCTCGAGATCACCTGATGCCGTACCGGCCGGACCTTCTGAAGCGCCTGGCGGAAGCGCACGGCCCGTCAAGCCGTGAGGACGCCATCCGGGCAATCGTCCGGCCGGAGTTTGCCGCCACCTGTGACCGTGTGGAGGAAGACGCGCTCGGCAACGTCACCGGGGTGCGTGTCCCGGCTCCGGGTCTTCCGCGTCTCATGCTTGCCGCCCATATGGACGAGATCAGCCTGATGGTGACTCACGTGGATGACGGCGGGTACATCCGCGTTGCAACCGTCGGCGGCTGGGATGTCAGGACGCTCGTCGGACAGCGGGTCGTGGTCCACGGGCGGAGCGTCCTGCCTGGAATCGTCGGCACCACCCCGGTCCATTTGATGGACGACGCGGCGAAGGGCCGGGCGCCGCGCGTCGAGGACCTCGGCATCGACATTGGCTTGCCAGCCGATGAGGTCCGAGCACTCGTTCGCAGGGGTGACATGGCAACCCGTACGCGGGAGCTCGTCTCAGTTGGCAACCTCGTCACCGCAAAGGGCCTGGACAACCGGGTTGGGGTGGCCGTGATGTTGGAGGCCATGGGCGCGGCGACACCCACCACATTGGAAGTCCACGCCGTGGCGACCTCACAGGAGGAGGTCGGCCTCCGCGGAGCCAAGGTCCGCGCGACAGCGATCGCCCCGCACATTGCCCTGGCCATCGACACCTGTCCCTCGGACGACGGCCCTGGCGGCAACCGCGCGCCGACCACGCGTCTCGGCGGCGGTGCCGCGATCCGCATCATGGACGCAAGCGCGATCTGCGCGCCCGCGCTCGTCGATCTCCTTGAGCAACTGGCGATCAAACGGGGTATTCCCCACCAGTTTCACGCGGCGAACCGGGGAGGGACGGACACCGGTGCGATGCAGCTGGCCGGGGAGGGAACCATCGCTGGCTGCGTCTCCATCCCAACGCGCTACGTGCATACGAGTGTCGAGGCCTGCCATCCCGCGGACATTGACGCGTGCATTGCCCTCGTGGCCGCACTCATCGAGGAAGGCCACCGCTGCCTGCCCGCATCGTCGGCTTCATCCAGGACTGGGCAAATTTAGCGGTCGAAAATCACTCGTTTGGGGGAGCGACCCCAAAACACCCCACGTTTGGGGTCTGACCCGGGTCTGACCCCGGTGTTTCACATCGTGAACTAGTGGTCTGACTTCGATTTTGTGTGGCAGATCCGGCCGGCGAGACCGAGCGAGGCAAGGACGACGATCTTCTCGCGTATCGGGAATACGTGGGAAGTCTCGGACACAGCATCGCGACGCGTCGCAGCCGTCGGGATGGTGCGCCAAATCCAAGTCAGACCACTAACGCCTGCGCGGGGCTGGTCCGGCGCTGACAGTGGTGCGGACGGAGGTGAGGTAGCTCTTGCGCCATCCGGCAGGAATGGCTTGGCGAACGACCTCTCCCTTCGGGCGGTGTGAGAACGCCC
>JAYTQG010000222.1:0-16916 GCA_043746815.1 Thermoleophilia bacterium
GGAATCCAGCCGAAGAGCGCACCGATGAGCGTGCTCTTCCCACCACCGTTGGCCCCCGTGATCGCGACACGATCGCCGTGGCGAAGGTCAAAGTCCACGGGCCCCAGCTGAAAGCTGCCGCGCTGCACGACGGCCTGTTCCAGCACCGCGACAACGTCGCTCCCGGCGCGGGAGCCAAACGACAGCTGCAGCTGCCAGCCCTCCCATGGTTTGTCGACGACGTCGAGGCGCTGGATGGCCCGCTCGGTACTTCGAACCTTCGAGGCCTGCTGCTCCGAGCGCTCGGCACGCATGGACCTACCGATTTTGTCCGGGTCCTTCGGCCGCCGCTTCTCGCGCTTGATGCCCTCCTCCGACCACGCGCGCTGGCGGCGCACGCGGTCCTCCAGACGTCCCTTCTCGGTCGCGTACTTGCCGTGCGCCCCATATTGGCGTTGACGTGCCTGCTCGCGCTGGGCGACATAGTCGGTCCAACCGCCCGCCCATTCACGCACCTCATGCGACGGCTCCACAACCTCAACAACACGCCGCACGCAGCGATCCAGAAAGGCCCGGTCGTGCGAGACCGTCACGATCGCGCCGCGATGGCCGTCCACGATCCGCTCTAGGAGGTCTAGCCCTGCGAAGTCCAAGTCGTTGGTGGGCTCATCCAGAAGGAAGACGTCGAGCCGTGCCAGGAGCAGCACCGCGAGGCCAACGCGCGCTGCCTGGCCGCCCGACAAGGCCCCCATGGCAACGTCGAGGCGATCTGCGGGAAGCCCCACCTCGTCCATCGCCGCGCCCGACCGGGCCTCAAGGTCGTCGCCTCCGAGGGCGAGGAACAACTCCAGGGCCTCCGTGTATTCCTCAACGCGGTCTGGATCGTCCGCGAGCGCGGAGGTCAGCTCGTCCAGGTGCAGCTCGGCAGCCGCGACACCCGTGTGACGCGCGAGGTGTTGGGCGACCGTTTCGTCCTCGGCGAGCCGCCCGCGCTGATCCAACAGGCCAACCCTCAGCGTCGGCGGCGCGCGGAGCACTCGCCCGCTGTCGGGCACCTCGATCCCCGCCATCAGACGAAGGAGCGTCGACTTGCCGATACCGTTCGGTCCGACCACTCCAACGCGGGCGTCATCCGGGACGACCAAGGTGACCTCGCGGAGCACCGTCCGCGGCCCGTAGGTCTTCGTTACCGCATCAAGGGAAAGCACGGCGGGAGCGTCGCAGATGGACGTGCCCTGAGGCGGCTGCTTCCCTCAGCTACTGGACCAGCCGTACCGGGAACCGACGTCAGCAGCGTTGCGGGCGAGCGTTGGTGTCGACGATGCTCAACGATTCGCGCCAAGCGCAGCGCGGGCCTTGGCAGCCAGATGTATGGCATCGGCCGTTGGGTACTGCCTTGAGCGCCGAACCAGTCGGTCCAGCGCGGCGCGGGCGTCTCCTCCGGCGCCCGCAGCGCTTTACCCGGTGAGACCAGCGTG
Organism: Thermoleophilia bacterium; assembly: GCA_043746815.1. Lineage (GTDB taxonomy): Bacteria > Actinomycetota > Thermoleophilia > Miltoncostaeales > Miltoncostaeaceae > JAYTQG01. The sequence continues at coordinate 1,458 of JAYTQG010000222.1, forward strand.
GACAAGGATCCGGGCCAGGGCCGCGGGGCGGACCCGAAGCAAGTCGCCCGGCGCACTAACGCGGCATGGTCATCGTCATCAAGGCGAAGGGTTATTGCCCGTGTCATGCGAGCCAGCGTAGCCCAGGTGATGCGAAACGACCGATGCACAGGGAGCACCTCGACCCACTCGATCGGCCAGGGCCGCTCGCCCGGGACCCGCCCGGAGGAATAGACCTGGACGAAATCCAGTTCCGCCTGGCCCCGATCGTTTGCTTCGACATGCGAGGTCCTGGTTATCTCTTGGTAGCGCCACGGATGGCGCGCCTGCTTCATTGCAAACGGAACGGAGTCCCGGTCATGCCAGTACGTTGCCGACGTTTTTCGCGCCCCCTTGCGGCCGCGCTCCTCGCCTGTCTCCCCGCGGCGGCGTCGGCTGCCCCGGCAGGGTTCTCGTCTGTGGGGCCAGGCCTCTGGCGCGGTGGCCCGGCCTCCGCACCGGGATGGACGGCGCCAGGGGTCACTGCAGGCTTCTACGACGCAAACACCGTGCAGATCGACTGGAGCTCGTTCACCGCAGGTGGGGGATACCGCTGGTCGATGGGCTTTGACACCTGCGCGACCCCTGGATCGAAACTCGAATCGCTTGACTTCAACTACTTCCGGGCGAGTTCTTCCACCTCGCCCTACTACGCGTTCACCGCGAACTATGGCGGTGGGGATCACGCGCTGACCGCCAATCTGCGCGACCTTGGCCAAGGTCCCATCAGCATTCCCGCCGACGGATGTGCGGCCGAACTTCGGCTTCTGCAGGGGATTAGCGCCGCGAACAACCGGGACCAAACAAACCTCCATACGTACCTGGTCGGGTCACCGAGCATGATCGTGCGCGACATCGAACCTCCGACTGTCGCCTGGCGAGCGGGCGCTGGCCAGAGTGACGGCCCGGCCGGTGAAAACGGCTGGATCCGCGGCGGTGCAACGCAGGTTCTTGCGGCCTGGCAGGCGGGCGACAACTTTGGTTCCGAAGGAATCGGCGAACAGCGTGTGATCCGCGATGGGCAGGTGGCCTATGCGGGCAGTCCCGGTGTCGGGAACGCTCACGGCACATGGATCGACCTTCCCGCCGGGCTCGCTGACGGGCAGCACACTCTCGACCTGCAGGCAGACGCCCCCAGTTTCGCCACCGTCGGCACGGCCTTGCTGACGATCAAACTCGACCGCACGCCCCCAACGGCGGCGATGACGGTGACACCGAGCGGCCCCGCCAGATACAACGCCTCCACCACGGCGAGCGATGCAACCAGTGGCGTTGGACGCCAGCGCCTCGACTGGATTCCCGCTGGGGGCGGCGCGGTTGCATTGATGGACTCCTCGCAGGCCGATTTCGCCGCTCACCTTCACGCGGTTGACCTCGCCGCGATGGCCGACACGAAGGGCTACCTGCGTCTCACGGTCACCGACGGTGCGGGCAATGATCGGGTTGCCCAATCCCCGCTGCTCGCGCCGGACGCACTGCCGCCGTCAATCGCAATCACGTCGACGCCGAACGGTCCGGCCCGTTGGAAGGGTGAGAGCGTTCTTCAGATCACGGCTCAGGACAACCGGGGCCAGGACGGTATCGGCCGCCTCCAGGCGTTCGTGTTCGGCAATGACGCGACGCTCTCTTCCGCGGGCACCTATCTCGTTGGGCCTGGCTCAAACGAGGTGCGTCTGATCGTTCCGAGCGGGACGACGGATGGTCGTCACCGGGTGCGCCTCGTGTTGTGTGACCCCGTGGTTCCGACGCTTTGCTCGACGAATGAGAGCGTCGTGATCGTCGTCGGGGCACCGCCAGTGCTGGAGGCTGACCCGTCAGTGGCGAAGGCAGCCGCGGCAGCCCAATCCACACAGGCGTCGAACGCGACGCCGGCCGCAGCGGTTGTCTACGCGGACGCCTCCGGCCTCCGGTCATCGTTGAGACTCGAAGGCGCCAAGGCCCGCATTCGCACGGGACACGGGCTCCTGGTCGTCGGGCGTGCGCACATCACCCTGCGTGGAGTCTCCGGTCGTCTTGACGGCCCGGGGTTCGTGCCGGGCCTCGTCGTCACCCTTCGTACTCCCGCCGGGCGCGCGGTCGGACACACGAGCGTCACCGCCGACGGGGCGTGGCGGCTCGGTCGCACCAGCCTTCGGGTGCCGGGTGTCTGGAACCTGACCGTGGGCAACGCCCCACATGTTCGGCGCGTCGCGCAGTTCACTGCGTTTCCCACCCCGGACGTCATGGTGACAACCACATTCCATGGCAAGCACCTCCACGTTGCAGGAATCCTCGCCCCAGGCGTTTCGGGCAAGCAGGTCGTTCTTGAGTGGCGGGAGCCAACAGGCAAGCTGTGGCGTCCCGTCGTCATTGGTCGAACGACGAAGCGCGGGACCTTCACACTGGACTATCCCTTCCGTGATCCGCGGGTGGCGTCCGTCGTACAAATGCGCGTGTCGGCTCCGTCAGAGCGCGGCATTCCGCTGGCTGGTGCCGTCAGCCGGGCATTCATTCCAGCGGGCCGCTTGAGCAAGTAGACCTGCGCCCGCGACGACGGGAAGTGCGCTAGCCGGGAGTCTCCCAGAGGGCAGAAAGGGGTTGAGCGGTCAGCCGGTCGCCGAATGGGAGCGCCTGCTGGCCGGTGTAGAGGACGATTCCTTGAACAAATCGCTTCCCGAGTTGATCGCGGAGTTTCGCGAGCCACCTGAACGCATCTGTCCGGATCGTCGCCGTCGCTTTCACCTCGATCGCGATGACCCGGCCATCAGGGTTCTCCAGGATGATGTCGATCTCCGGTCCGGCCCGATCGCGGTAGTGAAAAATCCTCACGCGTTCGTCACTCCATCCGGCTTGGCGACGGAGCTCTGCCAGCACGAAGGCCTCCAGCAATCCTCCAGCAGGGTTTGGATTCAGAGTGGGCCCCATGCTCGTTGGGGAAACGTTGATGAGATGAGCGGCGAGGCCGCTGTCGAGGAGGACGAGTTTGGGGCGGCTAACAACCCGGCTCGTGAGGTTCGTCGACCATCCTGGTATTCGCCAAATGATGTAGAGCGCCTCGAGGAGGTCGAGGTACGGAGGCAAGGTGCGCGACGCGAACGCGGCGTCGGCGGCGAGGTCTGTCAAATTCAGCTCAGTCGCGTTGCGCGCAGCAACCAACTCCAGTAGGCGTGGGAGGTCGCCGAGGCGCTGGCGTCCGCTGACGTCCCTCGCATCGCGTTCAACGATGCGGTTGGCATAGCTCTCAAACCACGCGGCGCGGCGACGCTCCGAACGAATGACAGCCTCCGGGTAGCCGCCTGCGCACGCAGCGTTGAGGTAGTCCTCACGCGATAGCGACGACGCCCAACCGGTTCGTGCGACCTCGGAGAATGCGTCGTCGACGAAATGTTCTCTGCTGCCGCGAATCTCGCCCTGGGAAAAGCCATGGAGCTCGATCGTTTCAGCGCGTCCGGCAAGACTGTCGTGAACGGATCTCAACCGGAGCAGATTCGCGGAGCCCGTGAGCAGGAAACGGCCCGGTCGTCGATCACGGTCGACCGATGCCTTGATCGCCAGTATCAGTTCGGGTGCTCGCTGGATCTCATCGATCACGAGGAGACCGTCGCCTGATTCGACGAAGGCTCGGGGATCGGCAAGTGCCGCCGCGCGTAGGGCGTCGTCATCCATGGTGACCACTCGCCCGGAGCGCTCATGCGCGATGGTGACGGCGAGGGTTGTTTTTCCCACCTGACGGGCTCCCTGAATGACGACTACAGGGGTGTCGGCGAGAGCCTCGTCGAGCGACGTTCGGGCGTTGCGTCGGATGGGTGTCTGGGCCGATGCCATGGAGTGAGTCTAGCCCATCTCGCCGATTCGCATGACTTGTTTCGCCGATTCGCACGAAGTATTTCGCCGATTCGCAGTATCAAGATCGCCGATTCGCAATACGGAAATTGCTTACTGCCATATTTTCTCCCGGTTTCGGGTATCGCGACTCGCCTGACCAAATGTCGGCTACAACACCTTGGACAGGAAGGCTCGGGTGCGCTCGTGTTGGGGGTTCGCGATGACCTCGCGGGGGGCACCTGACTCGACGATCACTCCCTCATCCATGAAGACCAGCGCGTCGCCAGCTTCTCTCGCGAATCCAATCTCGTGGGTGACCACGATCATCGTCATGCCCTCGGCGGCAAGCTCGCGCATCACGTCGAGGACGTCGCCGACAAGCTCGGGGTCCAGGGCAGAGGTTGGCTCGTCGAAGAGCATCAGCTTCGGCGACATGGACAGCGCCCGCGCGATCGCGACGCGTTGCTGCTGGCCGCCCGACATTTGTGCCGGGTAGCTCTGGCCCCGGTCGCCGAGGCCAACGCGCACCAGCAGTTGTTGGGCCCGCTCGCGGGCGTCGCTCTTCGGCTCGCCCTTCAGGCGGACGGGTCCCTCCATCACGTTCTCGAGGGCGGTCATGTGAGGGAAGAGATTGAAGCGTTGGAAGACCATGCCGATCTCGGCCCGCTGTTTCGCGATCTCCTTCTCACGCAGCTCACGAAGCTTCGTTCCGACTTGGCGGTACCCGACGAGCTCACCGTCGACCCAGAGGCGACCGCCGTCGACGCGTTCCAGGTGATTGATGCACCGCAGGAACGTGGACTTGCCCGACCCGGATGGCCCGATGATGCAAAAGACCTCGCCGCGAGCCACCTCAAGGTCGATGCCGGACAGGGCTTGGAAGCGTCCGAAGTTCTTTCGAACGCGCTCTGCCCTCACCATTGGTTCGCTCATACCCGACCCGATTGGTCTCGGCGCATTGGAGCCCGGGCGAACATCCGGCTCCCTCTGAGGCGTTGCCAGGGCGTGAGCGGCAGATTGCGACTCGACCCCCGGGCGAAGTGGCGTTCGATGTAGTACTGGATGACCGTCAGCACAGAGCTCAGCGCCAGGTACCAAATCGTTGCCACCAGGAGCAGCGGGATCGTTTTGTATGTCCGCGAAGACTCCAGTTGAACCGCGTAGAGCAGGTCGGTGACGGTGATCACGGAGACCAGTGAGGTGGTCTTCAGCATCGAGATCAACTCGTTACCCGTGGGTGGAACAATCACTCGCATCGCCTGCGGAAGCACGATCCGTCGCATGGTCTGGAGCCGGTTCATTCCCAGCGCGTGCGCGGCCTCGGTTTGACCCTCGTCTACAGAGAGGATTCCGGCGCGCACGATTTCGGCCATATAGGCGCCCTCGTTAAGTCCGAGGCCAAGGAGCGCGGCGACGAGGGGGGTGACGAGTGTGTTTGCGTCGCCGCTCAGAAACACCGCGGATCCAAGCCACGACGGCAGGCTGATCGAAAGCTCCGGGTAGAGCGACGAGATGTTGTACCAAAGCAGCAGCTGCACAAAGACCGGGGAGCCCCGGAAAAACCACACGTAAAACCCCGCCCCTCCAGAAACGAGCGGGTTCGGTGAGAGGCGCATCACCGCCAGGATGACGCCGAGGACGACACCGATCAGCATGGCCAGCGCGGTCAACTCCAGCGTGATCAGCACACCGTGGAGCACAAACGATGCGGTGAGGTTGTCCCGGATCAGGCCCCATTCGAATCGTGGGTTCATCGCCACACTGTTGACAAGCACGACCGCCAGCACGGCCACAAATATGGAGGCCACCCATCTGCCCGGGTGCCTGGCAGGGATCGCCTGGATCCGGTCAGCGTCGACCGGATCCAGGGAGGTTGGCGACTGGGGCGCTGGGGGTTCTGGCACTACTCAGTCAGCTCTTCGCCCCGTTGAGTACGGGGGTCTTGATGGCGCCCGACTGTAGTCCCCACTTACTGAGGATCTTCCCGTAGGTGCCGTTCGCGATCAGTTTTTTCACTGCTGCGAGTGTCGGCTTTGCCAGGCCGGAGCCCTTCGGGATTGCGATCCCGTATGGGGCTGTTCCGTAGGCACTGCCGGTGAGCTTGAACTTTGCGCTGGACTTCTTGACCGCGTAGGCCGCGACGGGGGTGTCGGCCATCACGACCTCAACCCGCTTGCTCGCGAGTGCCAGGTTCGCGCCGTTCTGGTCCGGAAAGACCGACAGGGAGACGCCCGCCTTCTTGGCGGTCTTGCACGCCTTGTCCTGGGTCGCGACATCGGTCGCCTGCGTGGTGCCGCGCTCGACACCGACAGTGTGTCCGCACAGGGCGCTGAGCCCGGAGATGCTTGGTCCACCCGCGCTTTGCACGAAGAAGGACGTTCCAGCCGAGAAGTAGGTGACGAAGTCCACAACCTTCTGGCGCTCGAGCGTGTCGGTGAATGACGACATTCCAAGGTCGTACTTCTTCGCCGCAAGGCCGGGAATGATGGAGTCAAAGCCCGCGTTTTTGACGTTGGCCTTCAGACCCATCACGGTCGCGATGGCCTGGGCGAGGTCAACATCCATGCCGATAACCGTCTTGCCATCTGCATCGACGAACTCATTGGGTGCGTAGCTGGCGTCGGCTGCGACGGTCAGCGTCCCCTTGGCGGCAAGCGCTGCTGGCACCTGTTTCGCGATTGCAGCGTCCTTCGTCGCACCGAATGACGAGGTGGCTGCGCTGGCGGTTGCGACAAGGCTGAACGAACCGACGGCGATGGCCGCGGCGATCGCTCGCCCTTGTACACGCGGGGTACTTGATGGGCTGATCTTCAACGGGGCCTCCCGATCGTGAGATGCGCCCGGCGGCGCTGGGCAACCGGAAACGCGAAACGCGCCGAGGATACTCCTTGCTTACATCGTCAGCGCGAGAGTGCCTTCAGCAATGTGAATCCGCTGTCGTCGGATCCAAGGTCCCAGGACATCACCCCGGCCAGTCCCTGTGCCCTGGCGTAGCGGCGTTTCGCGGCGATACTCCTCGGAGTCTCGTAGCTGAGGAACGATTTCTGGCGGGCGCTGTAGCGGTATGCGGCCTCGCTGCGCGTGTCGTAATAGTCGACGAAGCCCGCTGCGGCGTTCAATTTGCTGGCCTCGGGCGCATCGATCTGGTTACTTCGAGACCCGGTGCAGTGCTGCCGGAGTCCATCCCCTTTCGGACCGGGCTCGACGCCTTCGAAGAGCGTCCCGTAGAAGGGAATCCCGAGGACGATCTTGTTCGCCGGAACACCCAGCCGCTTCCATGCCGCGACCGCGACCGCACCACCATTCCGGACGTATGGATCCCCTGCCATTGGGCGCAGGGCAGCCTGGTGGCCAGCGCCCCCGCCGCCCTCGGAGCAGTTCCACGGTCCGCGCATCGAGTACGCCATCACATTCCAAAAGTCCACCGACGCCGCGGCTGCCGGAGGAGTTTCGAGTTTGCCCTGCTCGTTGTAGGGATCCTCCGCCAGGTAGGCGACGGCGGCACTGAGGGTGTAGTGCCGGTGCGTTCGGGCAGTCACACGCTCCAATTCGCGACGCAGGGCGGCCATGTAGTCCACGAAGTTCTGCGGCTCTGCAGTCCCCGGTTTCGGCGACTCCCAATCGATATCGATCCCGTCAAAGCCATTTTTTTCCATGAACGCCACGGCATCCTTCGCAGCCGCGTCTCGAGTGGCTGGCGCCGTGACCTTCGCGAAGTAGCTGCTCCAGTCGCCTGCCCCGCCAAACCCCAGGACGACCTTGAGACCGGGAAGTCTTGCGCGGCGTGAGGTGAGGTACGCCACGTTTGCGGCGAAGTCCTTGTCGAAGTCCTTCGGCCGAACGCGTCCATCGGGGCCATATTCGACAAAGGCGTAGACAATCTGCGTGAGCCGTTCCAATGGAATCTGACGCAGGTTGGTCCGGTAGAACGGAAAGTAGGAGATGACGGCCTTTGAGGCGCTCTTGGCCTGCTGCCCCGCCCGTGATTGTCCGGTCGCCGCCATGGATGCCGCGGCAACCGCGGCGACCGCGAGGAGTGAGGTCCTTCGGGGAGCGTTCATCTTCGTAGGCTAGTGGCCTGACTTGGATTTGGCGCACCATCCCGACGGCTGCGACGCGTCGCGATGCTGTGTCCGAGACTTCCCACGTATTCCCGATACGCGAGAAGGTCGTCGTCCTTGCCTCGCTCGGTCTCGCTGGCCGGATCTGGCACACCAAACCGAAGTCAGACCACTAGCGACCATCCAATTGTCGGAAGGCGGTTGCGAGGGTGGCGAAGCCACGCTTTGGGCGTTCGTGCCAGGTGACCGTGTTCCAGTCCTTCCAGGCGTAGCCCGTGGTGGGGAGGATGTTCCTCCCAACGACGGCCGTGATACCGAGCGGCCCTCTGGACGACATGGCCGTGACGGTGCCATCCAGGTGGGGAACGTCCACACGGTGACTGGATGGATCCGAGTAGGTCAGCATGCTCCACGGGATACGCATCTCAACAACTCTGCCGCGTGCCGCGACCAGATGACGATCGTCAAATCGCGGACTGCTGGTATCAGTGGTTCCCCATGGGAGCGTGCCGCGATCGACGAGTTCAACGGGGCGAATCTCGCCCGTCGAGGGAATCCGTAGCGGGAAGCTGGCGATCTGACGTTGAGCGATCCAGGCGCCGCTTTCGGGGACCAGCTGAGCGAGATCCACGGGCACGTACTTCTTCACCACACCGAACTGGAACGCGAGCGGTTCGGTCCAGGCGGCCTGCGCGATGTGCGCCTGGGGTCCTGGTCCGACGGTGACGGCAACCTCGGCGGCAGGGTCAACGCCAGGACGACCGGGAAGGCCGCGGTTCCCTCCGGGTCGGGCGTCAAAGCCCAGGGTTGCTGCCTTCTTCTGCCAGAGGCTTGCCTTGGCGAGGCGCAACTTCACGTAGACGTACTCCACGTCGTGCGTCACCCGGACCTCGCGGATCGGTCCCGCCGAGCTGGCGATGGTCTTCGCCCGTTGGTGTGCCCACTCGGCGCCATTTCCGTCGACCGTGATGGTCGGTTTCAACCCCGGCTCGGCGGCGACGATCCCGAAGTGTTCTTCATTTGTCAGCGGGTTTCGCCACAAGCTGCGGCGGTCGGACGGCAGCTCGTACTTGACGGTATTCCAGGTGAATTTGAACCACTCATCGATCCACTCGAAGACGGCGCCTCCCGCGAAGCCTTCATCGTGGATATCACGAAGCATGGCTGCGTTCTTGTGCGCCGAGTCCTGTTCCGAGTGTCCACCTTGGTCGCGTCCGTTTGGCCCGTAGTGCGCGATGCCAAGGCTCGTCGGCTGGCCAAACTCCGTGATCATCACGGCCTGACCGGCAGCTGCGTGGTAGGCCTTCAATGCATGCAGGTACCCCGCGTACGCGTCAACGGCGCCATCCCGGGGGCGTCGGTACACCTGATAGTCCGGCTGGATCCGAAGGAGGTCCGGGTAGTACGGGTATGCGTGGTAGCTCGCGAAAAAGCCAGCTGGCCAGGCAGGCATTGCCCGCACATGAGTTGCGTCGAGCGAGACCTGGTCCTCTTCGACAAAGGGCTCGTCCGGATGGTGCAGAGGATCCAGGGTGACCCAGTTCGTGAAGGTCAGTGGGCGCGACCATCCGCGGGCAGCTTCGAGCCCGGCCGTGTAGTCCAGGATCGAGGCCAGCCAGCTCTCCATCGGTGACGCCTCGGGCGTCGCGGAGATATACGTGCCCTGAAACGGTGGCGTGCCAGCGTGGAGTTGATCGGTGTTCAGTACGCCGTAGGGGTCCCACTCCACCCCGAGCGACCACGACAGCAACCACGGTGAGATGTCGCTGCCAAAATGCCCTCCGGCATGACCTCGGCGAAGGGGCAGGTCAGCGGTGCCGTGGACAACGGCCACGGCGTCGGCGATCTCCGCACGAAATCCGTTCGTTACTTCCGAGTCGTACGCATCGTTGGTTTCCGTGAAGCGCTCTTCAGGAATCCAGACCCCGTGGAGGACATAGATCGGCGCCCTCGGGTGGGCGAGGTTGTAGGCACGCAGCGCGTCATAGAAATCGGGCCGCAGGATCGTGTAGACCCGTACGACGTTTGCGCCGAGTTTTCCGATGCCGGTCAGCCAGCGGTCGTAGACGGGGCGCGTGGCGGCGACCTCCCCGGGCTGGGTTCCGGGAATTGTGGAGCCGATGTTGACCCCTGCCCAAAAGCGGGGAACGAAGGCCCCATCCATCGCTTCGTCAACACCGCTGCCGTTCACTCTGGCAGGCAGCTTCAGACCATCTACCGAGATGGGCGCGGCCCCAGCGGACGCCGACCCGCCGACAGATGCCAATACCGCACAGGCAAGGAAGATCCGAATGGGGGATGAGGCCACCCTTTGATATCGGTGCGATCACGCCTCGCCTTGAGCGCTACGCCGTACGTGTGTCTGGCGAGCCGCGCAGTTCTGGGAGTAGCCTCAGGGGAGTGTCCGACGCGCAACAGCAGGTAGTCGACGCCGTCCCAAAACTGCTCGTTGTTGGCGGTGAGTGGCGTCCCGCCGCCTCGGGAGATGTCTTCCCTGTCGAGGATCCGTCGACGGGTCGCGTCCTTTGTCATGTTGCTGACGCCGGGCCCGGTGATGCGATTGCCGCGCTCGATGGTGCCGCTGCGGCACAGGCGGCATGGGCTGAAACGCCTCCTCGCGAGCGTGGGGAAATTCTGCGACGTTCGTTCGAGTTGCTGACCGAGCGCAAAGCGGATCTGGCGCTTTTGATGACACTCGAAATGGGCAAGCCGCTCGCGGAGTCTGAAGCTGAGGTCGCATACGCGGCCGAGTTCCTGCGGTGGTTCTCCGAGGAAGCCGTTCGAATTGACGGCCGCTATACGCGCTCGCCCGACGGCTCGGCCCGTACGATCGTGATGCATCGCCCCGTCGGGCCGTGCCTCCTGATCACTCCGTGGAACTTTCCGATGGCGATGGGGACACGCAAGATCGGTCCGGCGGTGGCGGCTGGCTGCACCATGATCATCAAACCCGCCGAAGCGACGCCGCTCTCGACCCTCGCGCTCGCCGAGATCCTGTTTGAGGCTGGCCTGCCGCGCGGTGTCCTTAGCGTCCTTACGACCTCCACCGCGAGTGAAACGACTGCGCCGCTGCTGGCCGATGCTCGACTTCGGAAGGTGTCGTTCACGGGGTCCACGGAGGTCGGCCGGATGTTGGTCGAGCGCTCCGCACCGAATCTCCTTCGCCTCTCGATGGAACTCGGCGGCAACGCACCGTTCTTGGTATTCGACGACGCCGACCTGGACGATGCAGTGGACGGGGCGATGATCGCCAAGCTGCGCAACATGGGTGAGTCCTGCGTGGCGGCAAACCGTTTCCTCGTTGCCGAACAGGTCGCCGAGGAGTTCAGCTCGCGACTCACCTCGCGGATGGGTGCACTCCGGGTCGGACGCGGGACCGAGCCTGGAGTTGACGTCGGGCCACTGATTGACGCTGATCAGCGTGCAAAGGTCGACGCGCTTGTCGCGGACGCGATCGCCAAAGGTGCTCGCTGCCGTGTGGGTGGGCAAACCCCAGATGGACCTGGCTATTTCTACCCGCCGACGGTGCTGGACCGGGTTCCGTCGGACGCGAATATCCTCCGTGAAGAGGTCTTCGGGCCGGTCGCACCGATCACCACGTTTTCGTCAGAAGATGAGGCCATCGCCGCCGCGAACGACAGCCCGTTTGGTCTGGTGGCCTACGTATTCACACGGGACATCGCGCGCGCGTTTCGGGTGGTCGACGCGCTGGAGACTGGGATGGTGGGAGTCAACCAGGGCATGGTCTCGAACCCGGCTGCACCCTTCGGCGGGATGAAGCAGTCAGGATTTGGCCGCGAGGGCGGGCGCGAAGGAATTGGCGAGTACCTTGAGGTGCGCCACATCGCCCTGAAGCGATGACTTAGTTCGAGATCGTCTTGTTGTACGCCCGAATCGCGAGCGGGGCGCATACGGCGATGATGATGCCCATCCAGATCACGCTGTAGAGCACCGAATGCTGGAGGGACCACGGCAGCTGGTGCCCTTCAAGCGTGCTTGGATTGCCGAACAGACTGCGCAGCGCCTCGGCCACCGTCGTGACCGGATTCCATTCGGCGAACGTCCGAAGACCGGCCGGTAAATCGGTAACGGGCACGAACGTGCTGGCAATGAACGTGAGGGGGAAGATCACGACGAAACCGATCCCCTGCACGGCCTCCGGGGTGGGGAGAACGCTGCCGATCAGCACACCCAACCAGATGATCGCGAACGAGAAACCGATCATCAGGGCGTATGCCTCAATGGCCTTGATCGCCGACGTGTGGATGCGCCAACCCACGACGAGCCCGCAGAGGGACATGAGCGTGATCGGGAGCAGGGCACGAATCAAGCTTGAAACGGCATGCCCGGCGAGCACCGACCCTCGTGCCATTGGGAGGGAGCGGAATCGGTCGATCGCGCCATTTGTACGGTCATACGCCAGTGCGATCGCGACGCCAAAGGCGCCAAAGACGATCGTCTGGGAGAAGATTCCACCCATCAAAAACTCGCGGTAGTTGCTTTTTGGAATCTTGATCGAGCCGCCGAACACGAATGCGAACAGCAAGACGAACATGATCGGCTGAATCGTTACGTCGGCAAGTGCTTCTGGCTGCCTGCGCATGTGCAGGAGGCCCCGTTTCGCGACCACCCACGTGTCGTGGACGAGGCTGCCGCGCCGCTCGGCCACTGGCGGGATGACGACGCTCATGCCCCGGTCTCTTCCGTTGGCCCGTCAGCGATTGGTGCGCCCGTGAGGCGCAGAAACACGTCGTCCAACGTCGGCTGGCGAAGCCCCAAGTCTTCGACCTCGATGTTGGCGTCTGCCAATGCGTCAGCGAGCTCCGACACGACCCGGGGACCGGCGGCGGTAGGTGCCTGCACCGTTTTGGTCGCCTCATCCACTGACGGCGTACTCCCGGTGATTCGTGCCATCTCGCGCTGAATGGTCGGCAGATTGCCAGGGTCGACGACCGTAACGGTGATCTGGGCGCCGCCGACCCTGCGTTTGAGCTCTCGCGAGTCACCCCGCGCGATCACCCGGCCGTGGTCCACCACAATGATGTCGTCGGCGAGGCGGTCCGCTTCTTCCAGGTACTGCGTCGTCAACAAAATCGTCGTCCCTTGCGTGACGAGTCCTTCCAGGACGTCCCAAAGATCGTTTCGGGCGCGCGGATCGAGGCCGGTCGTCGGCTCGTCCAAGAAGAGAATTTCCGGACGTGCGACGAGGGTCGAAGCAAGGTCCAAGCGACGGCGCATTCCGCCCGAATACGTCTTCGCAAGGCGCCCACCGGCATCGGTCAATTCGAACTGGGCGAGCAACTCGTCGGCGCGGGCGGCGGATACCTTCCGCCCCAGGTGATGAAGCTCACCGATCATGATGAGGTTCTCCCGACCCGTGAGGAGCTTGTCGACCGTCGCATCCTGCGCGGCCAGTCCAAGCAGGCGTCGCACCGCCAACGGTTCGCGCGCAACGTCCAGCCCGCCAACCCGCGCCGACCCTTCAGTTGCAACGGCGAGCGTCGTCAGGATTCGGACCGCCGTCGTCTTGCCCGCGCCGTTTGGTCCGAGAAGGCCGCAGACGCTTCCCTGAGGTACTTCGAAGCTCACGTCGTCCAGGGCGACCTTGTCGCCGTATCGTTTGACGAGGCCCTCGGCTTCGATCGCATTTGGTCCGCTCACGGCGGAGAGTTTCGCATGCACGGTGGGTTGGGGTGGCTACTGGGACGAGCCAGTCCGCCGCGTCGGTGTCGGCCCTGCGGGTCGGACGCCAGCGCTCGGCTTCGTCCACGGCACGTGCCGTGGACGAAGCGGCGAGATCAGCGCGAACGAGGACCATGAACGGGCGTTACGTAGGACTGAACGGCTACTCGATCCTTGGGCAGATTCCATGGACTCGGCCTTCACCCTGGCCAAGGGTTGTCCGATGCTGGGGACCGGTGGGTCCGTGGAAGGACGCGAGGTGCGCGAGGTCATGTGGCCGGAGCGAGACCCGTGCCCTCTCCCGGGGAGGTTGCGCCCAGATCTTGGATGCCATCCACCAAGGGCGGCTTCGATCGCTTTCAGAAGGGGACCACTACTCGGCGACCTCATCGATCCGCGCTGCCAGTGTTGTCCTGGGGCTACACGAGCGCGGCGGTCCTGCACGGGTGCTCGAGCGCAAGGTTCCTTGCTGGCCCCCAAATAGCAGGGCGCCACCGGCCTGGACCTTGCAGCCCATTTCGACGTCTTTCGAACGACTGTCATGGTCCACCTCGAGCGCCAGGGCATCCCTCGGTGCCGACCCGCCCCAGCCACTCAACGAAGTACGTACCGCCCGGCCTGCGGGGTGCGCCGTTCGTACGACGAGATGTCCGACAAAGACATGGTTAGAACACCGACAAAACACTGACGAGACCGTCTCTTGGAGAGAGGACGCGGCCCCGATGCCCCGCCCGAGAGATCACCTCGGACCGTGTCGGATCCGACTTCGTTGGAGGCGTCGTGATGCACACTGGAGACCGGCGTGTGGCTCTCGGCGATCGGCTCGTTGGTCTCCCTGTTGCGGACCCTTGGACGTAGAGAGGGCGCTGGATACCGCCGCCGACGTAGCTCCGAGGACGAGCCCGGATCAGCTCGCAATCCGAGGATGCTTGCCACACTGGTGCCGCTGTTTCCTGTCACCTTTGCCCGGATCGAAGGCCGCGTTAGTGAGGCGGAGGTGCCTGGGCAGGACGGACGTGGACCGTGCCTGTACCGACACAGTACTGTGACGAAATCGTCCCGCGGCGTGACACAAACCGAACTACGCTGAAACCGGGAGGTGGTCCGGGGTGGCCCCTGGCGGACCGGATGCGTGCGGTCGCCGGATTCGGCGTGCTGATCGCCGCAGCGACTGCCTTGGGGTGCGGCGAGACCAGCCCGTCGGGCGCGTTCGAGATGCAACGCAGCCTCGGTCGTGGGATCAACCTCGGTAACGTCCTCGAAGCCTCCCCCACGGAAGGCTCGTGGGGGCTTCGGCTCTCAGACGGCCTCTTCGACCGAGCGAAGGAGGCCGGGTTCGCGACGATTCGCCTTCCTGTCCGTTGGAGTAACCATGCGGGGGCCACAGCGCCGTTCACCATCGATCCCGCCTGGTTTCGTCGGGTTGACGTTGCCGTCCGCGCGGCGAGTGCCCGTGACATGAACGTCGTCATCGACATGCACCACTACCGTCAGCTCGGCGGCGAACCACTGGACTACGGTGAGCGCGCCGTCTCGCCAGACGTCGTGGACGACCGGTTCGTCGCCATGTGGGCGCAGATCGCCGAGCGCTACCGGGCCGAGTCGAACGACCGCGTGCTGTTTGAACTCTACAACGAGCCGAACACGACCCTCACCCCCGAGCGGTGGAATCGGCTCTTTCCTCGAGCGCTCGCGGCAGTACGAACGACCAACGTCGATCGGTACGTCGTGATCGGGCCGACCAGTTGGAACTCGGCGGATGCGTTGAAGGATCTCGTGCTCCCGGACGACCCGCGAATCATCGTCACGGTTCACAACTACGCTCCGTTTTCATTCACCCATCAGGGGACGGGACCGCCCGGTGGGGAGCCCCGGTCGTGGCTCGGGACAACGT
>JAYTQG010000223.1:0-3160 GCA_043746815.1 Thermoleophilia bacterium
AACCGCGCCTCAGACTTCCCCGCACGCACGATCCGCTCCAGCTCTACGCGCTCACCATCTGACAACTCGATCCAACGCACCGGACGCATCCCAAACCCCCATCCTCGCCGAACATACCGACAACGACTTCAAGCCCGCAACCCGAACACCTCTAAAACTGACTGAACTAACCGGATAGACCACTAGACATTCTTCTGACGGGGGCTGCCCGACGTGCTTCACTAGTGGCAGCCCCCGTTGGAGGAACCTCTCCCATGACCGATCACACATCAATCGACGTGGCATCCGACCTTGATGGAGGTTGGGCGCACCGCACGGACCTCGTCGCCTACGCGACGCGGCTGTTGGGAAGCCGATCAGCGCAGGCTGAGGACGTCGTGCAGGAGGCATATCTCCGTCTTTTGCGGGCCGCCGCAGCGGACAAGGCACCACCCGATGCCCGCCGGTGGCTCTTCACCGTGGTCCGAAACGTTGCGGTGGACGAGCGGCGGCGATCCATCCGGGAGGCATCGTTTGTCAGCGAGGCGATGGCACAACCCGCCCGATCCACCGCAGATATCGTCGATCAGCGTGAGGAAGCGGCCTTCGCACTTCAGTACGTTGCTGATCTCCCAACCCGCGAACGGCGGGCAGTGGAGTTAGACCAGGCGGGCGTCGCGGCACCTGCAATTGCTCGGAGTCTTGGCACGACAACCAACGCGGTGCACCAAGCGCTGTTCCGCGCACGGCGAAGCCTGCGGCAGGCGCGGGCAGCCGCCTGGAGTGCAATTCCGTTTCCAATTGTCCAGCTGCTCCTGCGGACAAGCGGCCCCACGATGGAAGCCGCGGTTGCTGGCGGCGGCGGGGCGGGCGCTGGGCGCTTCCTCCCGGCGGTCGCGGCGGCTGGAGCGCTGATTGCCGGAGGGGTCGGAACAAGCGTTTACGTTGGATCGCATCACTCCCCAACCTCCGCAGCCGTCGTTCGGTCTGGTGCGGCGGCGTCATTCGATGGATTAACCCGACGCGCCACCGCCACCGCTCGACCGGTCTCGTCCCCGCGGGCCCGAACCATCGGCGGCCTGGTCGCTGTTGGGCGCCCCTCTCGTTCACAACCGAAGCCCGCGCCCGTCGCGAGCCCAGTGCGACGGACAACCATCCTGACCCCCAGACAGAACCCCGAACCGACCAAACCTGCCGTCGCGCCAGAGGCCGATCACCCGACCAGGACAACCGCAGGCAGCGAACGAACGACATCGGTAGAGACCCCGAAGCCACCCGAACACGACAACTCTGGCAAGTCCAATCCGAGCCCCCGGTCAGGTGGGGAGGGTTCGACCCCCGGCAGCGATGGCTCTAACAGGGGCGATGACGCCAGCGGGTCGGCAGCCAGCAGCGAGGGTGGCGGCGGTGGAAGCGGAAGCGGTGGAAGTGGAAACAGCGGAAGCGGGAGCGACGGCAGTGGGGGGAGTGACCACGGCGGGAGCGGTTCCGACCAAGGTGGCAAGGGGACCGACGGCAAGTAACTCCGCGTCGATGACGAGCATTCATTCCGTACAACTCTGATCGTCCGGCGCCCGACGGATTGGTCACCGTAGAGTCATTCCCATGCCGCTGAGATTTGCCGCCAATGTCTCGATGCTCTTCACCGAGTATCCATTCCTCGACCGCTTCGCCGCAGCGAAGCGCGCAGGGTTCGATACCGTCGAGTTCTGGTGGCCGACGGGCGAGCACCTTCCAGATGTGATCTCGGCGCTCGGCGACGCCGCCGTTGGGGTCATCCTCATCAACTTCGATGGCGGCGACCTCGCAGCTGGAGACCGCGGCCTTGCGAACGATCCCGCCCGTGAGCAGCAGTTCTTGGACAACATTCCCGTCGCGATTGAGTTCGCTCGCACAGTGGGGTGCCGTCAGCTGAATGCGCTCGTCGGAATCGCTCTTCCTGGTGTGCCTCTTGAGCGCCAGCTAGAGCGCGCCGCCGCCAACATCCGGCGCGCCGCCCTGGCCGCTGCCCCGTACGGAATTCGGGTGTTGATTGAGGCACTGAACACCTTCGACAACGGGCCGTATCTGGTCTCAACGACCGCCGATGCCGCCGACTTCATCGCCCGCATCGGCGAGCACAATGTTGCGATCCAGTACGACTGTTTTCACATGGAACGGATGGAAGGCAACCTCACCGAAACCATCCGGCGACACATTGGTCAGATTGCCCACGTTCAAATCGCGGACGTCCCGGGGCGCGGTGAGCCGGGCAGCGGCGAGATCAACTTCGCCGATGTCTTCGCCACGCTTGAAGATCTTGGCTACCAGGGCTCACTGAGCGCCGAGTACCGACCGACTACAGCGACAACGGACGCAAGTCTGGGCTGGAGGGACTACTCGACCGGGCTGATCAGCACGGCCTGATCGCAGCCCTCAACAAGAGCTTCAAGATCATCGACGTCAGCCGTCAGGACAACCGGCGACCGCTGCGTCGCGGCAAACGCGGCGACGACTGCGTCTGTCGCGGATATCGATGCTGCCCGCCCGGTGCGTGTGCGCAGATGAGCCGCCTCGCGGGCGACATCTTCGGTGACGTCTCGGATCTGACAAAGCCGCAGCAAGTGGTTTGTGTGGAAGTCGCGGCGATGGTCGCCGGTCAGCACTTCGACGAGTACGACCGCCGGAATCTGAGGTGGCCACTCCCCACGACGGCGGAGCGCGGCAAGTTTCTCTCGCCGTCCAGCCAACGCGCTCACGCCACCGGAATCCAAGATAATGGTCAGGCGCGAGACCCTTGCGGTGTTGACGTCTTTCCCGACAGCGCCCGGTCGGCCCAACGCTCCGCAGCGTCACGTTCATCCGCCGGTACCGGCCCGAGTTGGACGTCGAGCTCCGCGAGATACGCGTCAAGCGCCGCGACTTTAGATCGCCGGTCAAGCTCTTCTGCGAGAGCGGCCGACGCCAGCCGCGACACGTTCAGACCAGCCGCTCTGGCTTGGCCGACGAGGTCATCCGGAATGGAGATATTTACTCGGGCCATGCGCATAGAGTACACATAAATCTCACGGCAGTCGTCCACGACCCGAAGTCCGCGTCCAATACACTCGCCGACGCCGATGGCTATCCCCCGAACAGTGCAGCAGTAGTGGCGAAGGACCGCGACGGAGCCATCGCCCGGCAGTTTGAACGGGCGCTTCGG
>JAYTQG010000224.1:0-3159 GCA_043746815.1 Thermoleophilia bacterium
CGTCTCACTGTGTAAAACAGCGTCTTTGTGCGTGATGTCGCAAAGTGAAGGAATACCAACAAGTTGGTGCGAGAGCAATGAAAATACCCCGCGATGCGAGCGTGGTGTTCACCTAGTAAGACATATTGCGTGATCGGGCGAGGTGCCCGCCCCGGTTAGGATGGGAGGTGAGGCCATCCCACCGGCGGCAAGGAGTCAGGCGCGTGAGTTTCGAGGACATCACCTACGAGGTCGACGCCGGGCGCGCGACGATTACCATCAACCGGCCCGAGAAGCTGAATGCATTCCGCTCCCAGACCGTCTTGGAACTCGCCGATGCCTTCGAGCAGGCTGCCGACGACGAACGCGTCGGGGTCATCGTCTTCACCGGGGCCGGAACGCGCGCCTTTTGTGTCGGGGGCGACGTGGCGAGCCCCACGCGAACCGCTGCCGAGAAGCGTCAGTTGCACCACCGGCACGACCGACTCGCGATGGCGATCCGCAATAACGGCAAGCCGATCATCATGCGCGTCCTTGGCTACTGCATCGGTGGCGGCAACGAACTGAACGTGCTGTGCGACCTCACCATCGCCGGAGAGTCCGCGAAGTTCGGCCAAGCTGGCCCGAAGATTGGCGCTGCCCCGCTGTGGTGGGGATGTCAGCTGATGCCATTTGTGGTCGGCGAAAAGAAGGCACGTGAGATCCTGTTCCTCACGCGTCAGTACTCCGCCCAGGAGGCCCTTACGATGGGTCTGTGCAATGTCGTCGTCCCTGACGATGAGATTGACACGAAGGTTGATGAGTGGTGTACCGACATCCTGCGCCGCTCGCCGATTGGCCTGCGCCTCGCGAAACTCGGCCTGAACGCCGCAACCGACCAGATCTACTCCGCCGTCCAGCACGGCGTCGAGTTGGTCGCGATCAACCACGTCTACGGCGATGAACCGAAAGAGGGCATCGCGAGCTTCCAGGAAAAGCGCAAACCGGATTGGCGCAAGTTTCGCGGTGGAGAGGGACCTGAGCCCGCGTGATTACCCCTCCTGGCCGTCGCCCGGTCGGCATCGACCTCGCCACGCTCCCCTCCCCCGCTGACGCCCATGCCCTCGCGACGTCACCCCTGGGTGGGCTCCTTGGACGCGCGCAGACGCTGCGGGACGCAGGTACCGGGCGGCTGATCACCTTCTCCCCGAAGGTCTTTATCCCACTGACGACGCTGTGCCGGGATGTGTGCCACTACTGCACCTTCGCTGGCCCGCCGAAGCCGGGCGAGCGGGCGTTTATGACCCATGACGAGGTCCTTGAGGTTGCCCGCGCGGGTGCCGCCGCTGGCTGCCATGAGGCGCTGTTTACCCTCGGCGACAAGCCAGAGCTCCGCTACAAGGTGGCCCGCGAGGAACTCGCCGCGCTTGGACACACGACGACCATCTCGTATCTGGTGGAGGTCGCGCAGCTCGTCCTTGACGAGACGGGCCTCTTGCCACATGCGAACCCCGGCATCCTCACCCATGAGGACCTGCGGGCACTCCGCGCGGTCTCGCCAAGCCAGGGCATCATGTTGGAGTCGGTCTCTGAACGGCTGATGGAGAAGGGGATGCCCCACCACGGCTCCCCCGACAAGCACCCCGCTGCGCGCCTTGCAACGCTCGAGGCCGCTGGCGAGTGCGCCGTCCCGTTCACGAGCGGCATCCTAATTGGTCTTGGAGAGACGCGGGCCGAGCGCATCGACGCGCTCCTTGCCATTCGAGACATCCACGCGCGCCATGGCCACATTCAAGAGGTCATCATCCAGAACTTCCGTGCCAAGGCGGGCACGAAGATGGTGAACCACGCTGAGCCAGATCTCGATGAGCTCCTTTGGACCGCGGCCGTCGCCAGGATCGTCCTTGGATCCGGGATGAATATCCAGATCCCGCCGAACCTCTCCTACGACGACTTCCCGCAGCTCCTGTCGGCTGGCATCAACGACTGGGGCGGGATCTCTCCCGTAACCATCGACCATGTGAATCCTGAGGCGCCCTGGCCGGAGCTTGAACGCCTGCGCGAGGCCACAGAGGCCGCCGGGTTCCAGCTCGCGCCGCGCCTTCCGCTCTACCCAGAGTACGTCACGGAGGTTGAACGCTGGTGCGACCCGAAGATCGCCACCGCGGTGCTCCGCCGCGCGGACGCATCTGGCCTCGGCCGCGATGACCGTTGGCACCCCGGGGTCATTATGGAAGTCCCCGCCGCCCTCGCGGAGGTCGTTGGCGCACCTGCATCACAGCGCAATGGGAGGACCGGACACTGCCCGAGCCCTGATGTTGCTGATGTCCTCGCCGCGGTGCGCCGGGGCGAGGAACTCGGTGTCGCGGAGACGACGATCCTTTTTGAATCGCGCGGTGAGTCGATGCGCGCGGTCCTTGCCGCCGCCGATGCGCTTCGCCAGGAGGTCAACGGCGACACCGTCAGCTACGTCGTCACACGAAACATCAACTACACCAACGTCTGCTATTTCAAGTGCGGCTTTTGCGCTTTTTCCAAGGGAAAACTGGCGGAGGAGCTGCGCGGCAAACCGTATCTCGTCCCGACCGATGAGATCCTGCGCCGCTGCCACGAGGCATGGGAGCGCGGCGGCACGGAGGTGTGCCTGCAAGGTGGAATCCACCCCGGATTTACCGGCGACTACTACGCCGGAGTGCTCGCAGCGGTCAAGGCGGAACTCCCAGATCTTCACGTCCACGCCTTCTCAGCCCTTGAGGTCTGGCAGGGCGCCGCGACGCTTGGGGTTCCCCTTGCTGACTACCTGGCGCGCCTTCGCGCGGGTGGCCTCGGATCACTCCCGGGAACCGCGGCGGAGATCTTGGACGATGAGGTCCGTGCGGTGCTTTGTCCAGACAAGGTCAACACCGAGCAGTGGCTTGAGGTTCACCGCACCGCCCACCAGGTCGGCCTTCGCTCCACAACCACGATCATGTACGGCGCGGTTGAGTGGACCCACCACTGGGCCCGGCACCTCGTTCGCCTCCGCGATCTGCAGAAAGAAACCGGCGGCTTCACGGAGTTCGTTCCGTTGCCGTTTGTCCACATGGAAGCGCCGATCTACTCCAAGGGCCGCGCGCGTCCGGGGCCAACGTTCCGGGAGGCGGTCCTGATGCACGCCGTCGGACGATTGGTGCTGCACCCGCACATCACCAACATCCAGGT
>JAYTQG010000225.1:0-3158 GCA_043746815.1 Thermoleophilia bacterium
GGCGCCGCAAACGTCGTTGTCGCCCTCCTTGATGGCGCTGGCAACCCTGCCCGCGACATGAACGGCGACCTCGTCCAGACGGCCACGACCGACACCGACGGCTTCTACCGGTTCGACAACCTCTCGCCCGGCGAATACCGAGTCCGCGCCACGGCCGTGAACTTCCAGGACGGAGGTTTGCTCGAGCGCCTGGTCAGCTCAGGGCCAACCGAACTCGATCCAAACGCCGATGTGGACGGTAACGACAACGGCGTCGCGGCGGCCAACCCTGCCGCCGACGGCATCACCACCGCCGTCATCACGCTCGGACCTGGTAACGAGCCGGCAGACGACCTCGGCACCGGACCGGGTCACGGTCCGACCGGTGACCTGCACTCGAATCTCACCGTTGACCTCGGGTTCTACGGGCCGTACTCGGTGGGCGACCGCGTGTTCGCCGATCTCAACAACAACGGCCTGCTGGACAACGGAGAGCTCGGAATCAAGGATGTGGTGGTCAACGTCCGTCAGCCTGACGGCACGCTGATCGTCTCGACGACGACCGACGCGAACGGGTTCTTCCGGGTCGACGGTCTTGCGCCGAGCGACGTCAAGATCCAGATTGACAAGTCCAACTTCGAGCCCTCGAGTGTTCTCGGACACATGGGTTCGTCACAGACAACCGAAGCCAACCCGAACACCGACACCAACGGTGATGACAACGGCATCGACAATCCGACCCCGACGGCAAGCGGTATTACCTCCGGCATCATCACCCTGGGTTCGGACGATCCTCGCGGTAACAGCGAGCCAGCGGGTGACCTCGGGAGTGGGCCCGGCGATGGACCCAACGGTGACCTCCACTCCAACCTCACGATCGACTTCGGTTTCTACCCGAAGGCCACGATCGGCGACCGCGTCTGGTTTGACGTGAACCGCAACGGGATCCAGGACCCTGGCGAGAGTGGAATCGGTGGAGTCATCGTCCGACTGCTCCAGAATGGCGGCATCCTGACCGAGGTCACGACCGACGCTCAGGGACGATTCGAGTTCGCCGACCTCGTGCCCCGAAACGATTACCAGCTGCAAGTCGTACCGCCGGCGAGCTATCTGGTCACGACACCCGGCGCGGGAACAGACCCGGCGCTTGACTCGAACGTCGACCCCGACACGAAGACGACCACAGTCCTCAACGTCACGCCAGGTCAGAAGGACGCGACGCTCGATATCGGCCTGTGGAGGCCGGCCGCCATCGGGCACAGAATCTGGAACGACCTCAACGGGAATGGCGTTCAGGACGACGGCGAGCCGGGCCTTGGAGGGGTCACCGTGACCCTCCAGAAGGACGGCCAGAAGGTCGCCGAGATGCAGACGGCTGCCGACGGCACGTACCGATTCGACAATGTCGTCCCCGGCGACGGCTACACGGTCGAGGTGACGCTGCCGGCCGGCTTCATCGGGACGCTTCCCGATCAGGGTGTCAGCGATGGTCGAGACAGTGACTTCGACCGGACGACGCACCGCAGCCCGGTCATGACGATCGCCCCAGGAGAGCAGAACCTCATCATCGATGGAGGTCTCTTCCAGCCCGGCGCGATCGGCGACTCGGTCTGGGTTGACAGCAACCACAATGGCGTCCAGGACGCGGGCGAGCTCGGCGTCGGGAATGTCCAGATCAACGTGTTCCGCGCCGGTACGCTGATTGCCTCGACGAGAACCGACGCCAACGGGAAGTACCGAATTGACGGTCTTCCATCAGGGCAGCAGGTTGATGTCGAATTCATTCCGCCGGGCGGTTTTGCGCTCGGGAGTTCGGTTCGCCAGACGGTCACCGTCCCGCCAAATGGTGAGGTGCTCGGGGTCGACATGCCGCTCATTCCGAGCAAGGCACCCGCAAGCGTTCAGCCGGCGGTCATCTCGATCACCGAGACCGGGACACCCGTCGCTCGCGCAAAGGGGACTGCGACCTACATCGTCACGGTCAAGAACGTCAGCAAAGCGCCGATCACGGCGACAAACGTCGAGGTCGAAGACACCCTTGCCCTGGGTACGACGTTGATTGCAGAAGGAAGTTCACCCGGCATGACGCTTCGCTCGGGTCGTGTCTACAGCCGCCTCGGCGACCTCCGTCGCGGGCAGTCCAAGCGGATTCGGGTGACGGTTCGGATTAGCAACAGTGCCCCGGTACGAACCGTCAACCGTTCGACTGCAAAAGCGGCGAACGCGTCGCGTGTCCGCGCGGAGGCCGCGACGCGGATTCTGCCGTCGGCTGCTGCCGCCCCGGCGGTCACCGGGTAGCGGCGCGGGGGTCTCGGCTCGGCGCATGCCGGGCCGAGACCCAAACCCGGGTTCTTTCGCCGTTCACATTGAGACGCCGGCGCTCCTCGATGTCGCGTGTGGGACGGGTTCCTTGCAACGGGCTGCATGCGCGGCCGTCGGACCGTCAGGGCGGGTCGGCAGGCTCGACCTCCGCGATCGCGACGTCCTTCCAGGCTGAGGCATGCGACGCCGTGACATGCCAACAGGCGCACTCTTTCTCACGGCGACTCGCTGACCCGGTGGCCGAGCCCGTCCTCGTGCCCCAACCCTCACTTCCGAGCCTGCGCGGCCGATACCAACGGTGACGGCAGCCGAATGTTGCCGTTGCGAGATCACGGAGGGTCCCGGGTGAAGCGCGACGCGAGGCGATGGCTTAAGGTCCGCCGCGTGCGAGGCGCGACATCTGCGGGGTACCCACCACGACGAGGCGGCCGCCCGCTGCGCCGCGGCTCCCGGGCCGCGGCGTGGATGGCCTTGATCGCCCTCCTCGTTGCGCCCACGAGCGTCGGGCTCGGCGCCGACCAAGCGAGGTCGTCGTCGACGGTCAGTGGGATCGCCTGGACCGACCTCGACGGCGACGGCGCGCCCGACATCGGTGAGCTTGGACGCCCTGGTGCGACCGTCGTGCTGATCCGTGATGGCGTCGAAGTTCGCGTGGCGCTGACCGACCTCGCTGGCAAGTACCGTTTCGAAGACGTCCCGCCAGGGGACGGCTATCGCGTGCGATTTGCAATCGATGCAAGCGGGAAGACCACCCCACCCACGGGCCAATCTGCGGCGTTCTTCCTCAACGCTGGCCAGGATTTGACGGTGAACCTCGCGGAATTCACGTCGGCGTCGCTTGACGTCATTGCCTTCGT
>JAYTQG010000226.1:0-67367 GCA_043746815.1 Thermoleophilia bacterium
TTTGGCGTGTTCTTCTACTTCCTTGAATGGGTCCTGATTGCTGGTCTTCAGGCATTCATCTTCGCGATGCTCTCGGGCATCTACATCGGCTTTGCGACCGAAGCGTCGCACTAGCTCCACCACCAACGACGATCACCCCGAAGGAGCGTTAGCTGTGGCAGATTCACAAGGTTTGGAACTGGGTAAAGAGATCCACGCGGGCATGAAGGCACTGGCCCTCGGCCTAGCGACCGGTTTCGGCGCCATCGGACCGGGTGCTGGCGTGGGGTACCTGATGGGTAAGACGGTTGAGTCCGTTGCCCGCCAGCCCGAGCTTCGCGGCGAGATCATGGGCCTGATGTTCCTCGGACTTGCACTCACCGAGGCCATCACGTTCTACGCCCTCTTGATGGGCTTCGTCGCCTTCTTCATCGGTTAGGACGTACATGTCCGCTTCGCTCGTCAACGTCCATCCGGTTACGGCGTCATCGCCGCTCTTGGAGGCAAGCCCCGGCTTGATGATCTGGACGGTTGTGATCTTTCTGATCACGCTGTTCATCATGAAGGCAAAGGTCTTCGGCCCCATCGGCGATGCCATCGAGAAACGCCGGGCCGACATTGCCCAAAACATCCATGAGGCCGAGTCGAGTCGCGATGAAGCTCAGAAGCTCTTGGCCGACTACAAGGTGCAGCTTGCCGAGGCCCGCAAGGAGGCCGACGAGCTTCGCGAGCGTGGACGTAAGGATGGCGAGCGCCAGCGTGGCGAGATCGTCGCTGGGGCAGAATCCGAGCGGGGGCGCATCGTGGCCGATGCTGCCGACCAGGTTTCGGCCCAGCAGCGCTCCGCCATGTCCGGTATCCGCGATGACGTTGTCGCCCTGGCCACCGCCGCGGCGGAGAAGGTCACCAAGAAGTCGCTGACCGACGCCGATCATCAGCGTCTGATTCAGGATGCACTCGCTGAGATCAAGCTCGAGGGCGCCAAGGCGTGAGCGTCGCGGCGACCTACGCCCAGGCCCTCTACGAGGCGGCCAAGGGTGCCAACACGGTCGAGCCGGTCGCGCACGATCTGGACGCATTTGCGCATGCGCTGCGCCAATCGCCAGACGTCGGCGCCATGCTGCAAAGCCCGGACATCACGGCCGCTGCCAAGCGTTCCGCGGTGACCGCCGTGGCTGGGCCGACCAACCCGACGCTCTCCAACTTCCTCGGCCTCCTGATCGACCGAGGCCGAATGACCGAGCTTCCGGACATCGCTCGGGCGTTTGCGGACAAGGTCGACGACGCGGAGGGACGGATCGCCGTCGAGGCAATCACCGCCGTTCCCCTTTCCGCGGAGCTTCGTGCGCAGATCGTCGAGAAGGTCACCCGCGAGACCAGTCGTACCCCGGTGCTCACCGAGAAGGTCGACCCCGAGATCATCGGTGGCCTCGTCTTGCGTGTCGGCAGCGTGATGCTGGATGCATCCGTCCGTCGCCACCTCGACGCCATTCACCGGAACATGTCGCGGGCCCCCGTGCCCGTTGGCGCCCCCGAATAGTCACCCGTTCGTAGACCGGCATCCAAGGAGCCGCACGTTATGCAACTTCGTCCCGACGAGATCACCCGAGTTCTGCGCGAGCAGATCGAGCAGTACGAATCCGGCGCCTCCGCTGAGGAGACCGGCACCGTCCTGCAGGTGGGTGACGGTATCGCTCGCGTTCACGGCCTCCAGAGCTGTGTGGCCCTTGAGATGCTGGAGCTTCCCCATGGCGTGACCGGCCTCGCGTTGAACCTCGAAGAGGACAATGTGGGTGTCGTGCTGTTCGGCGACGACACGAAGATCAAGGAAGGCGACCCCGTTCGCCGCACCGGCAAGGTCATCCAGGTGCCCGTCGGCGATGCGCTCCTCGGCCGCGTGGTGGACCCACTCGGAAACCCCCTTGACGACCGTGGCCCCATCGTCACCGACACCTACCGCCCGGTCGAGTTCAAGGCTCCCGGTGTGGTCCAGCGCCAGCCGGTGACTGAGCCGCTTCAGACGGGCATCAAGGCCATCGACGCACTGATCCCGATCGGCCGTGGACAGCGCGAGCTGATCATCGGCGACCGTCAGACCGGTAAGACCGCGATCGCGATCGACACGATCATCAACCAGCGCGGCCAGGGCGTGAAGTGCTTCTACGTGGCCGTCGGCCAGAAGGCCTCGACCGTCGCTGGCGTCGTCGAGCGCCTGCGCCTCGCGGGTGCCATGGAGTACACCACCGTCGTCGTCGCCGCTGCTTCGGCTGCCGCGCCGCTGAAGTACCTGGCGCCCTACTCGGGTGTCACGATGGGCGAGCACTACCTCTACAACGGTCAGCACGCGCTGTGTATCTACGACGACCTCTCCAAGCAGGCCGACGCCTACCGTCAGATTTCGCTGCTGCTCCGTCGCCCGCCGGGCCGCGAAGCCTTCCCCGGTGACGTCTTCTACCTGCACTCGCGCCTGTTGGAGCGTGCCTGCAAGCTCTCCGACGAGCTTGGCGGCGGCTCGCTCACTGCGCTTCCGGTCATCGAGACCCAGGCTGGTGACGTGTCGGCATACATCCCGACCAACGTGATTTCGATCACCGACGGTCAGATCTTTCTGGAGAGCAAGCTCTTCTACTCCGGTGTCCGCCCGGCTGTGAACGTCGGTATCTCGGTGTCGCGTGTGGGTGGTAACGCCCAGATCAAGGCGATGCGGAAGGTCGCTGGGCGCTTGAAGCTGGAGCTCTCCCAGTACCGCGACCTTGAAGCCTTCGCCCAGTTCGGTTCCGACCTTGACGCCGCGACCCAGAAGACCCTGTCGCGTGGTGCGCGTCTGGTCGCCTCGCTGAACCAGCCGCAGTACCAGCCGTGGCCAGTGGAAGAGCAGGTCGCGATCATCTTCGCGGTCGGCCAGGGTTTCCTCGACAACGTTGCACCCGCGGACGTCCCGAAGGTGAACGACGAGATCCGGAGTGCCCTTCGCGGCGAGTCCACGATCCTCGCGTCGATTCGTGACTCCAAGGAGATGAGCGACGAGACGACCACCAAGCTGACCGCGCTCCTCACCAAGCTCGTCGCCGACCACGCACCGGCTGTCGTCTAGTGGCGACCCTCCTCACCACATTCAGCCGCAAACCGACGGCTGCAAGAGCCGCTGGGTGCGTCAGCTGGTGCGGTTCGGATCGCCTCCTGGGGCGGCGTCATCACTCGCACCAATATTCCCGATATTGGCCCTCGTTCTTCCTGGCCAGCGACCCTTTCGCTCGCCGGTTCACTGGCCAACGTGGTGAGGAGGGCCGCTAGTGCCCTCAACCCGAGACCTCAAGCGACGGATCGAATCGGTCCGCGGCACGCGCAAGATCACTCGCGCGATGGAGCTGGTCGCCTCGGCGAAACTGCGGCGTGCTCAAGAGGCCACCGAGTCGCTGCGGCCGTACGCCCAGTCGATGCGCCGATTGATGGCGCAGGCTGCCCGTCAGAGCGGAAGCCTCAAGGGACTGCCGCTCCTCGACGAGCGCGAGACCACCACGCGGGCGATCATCATGGTCGTCACCGGTGACCGTGGCCTGGCCGGGGCCTTCAACGTCAACGTCATCCGACGTGGGTTACAGGTGGGCGCCCAGCTGCGCGAAGCCGGCGCCGAGGTCAGCTATGTGGCTGTCGGCAAGAAGGGCGCGGGAACGCTCCGCTTTCGCGGGATGCCCGTTGAGCGCGCCTTCGAGGGGATCTCCGGTTCGGCGACCTTCACCGACGCCGAACAGGTTGCCGAGTACCTCATCGGCGAGTTCACCGGAGGCCGTGCCGACCAGGTCGTCATGATTTACAACGAGTTCAAGTCGGTGATTTTGCAGGAAGTTGCTGAGGAGCAGCTCCTTCCCGTGCAGCGCGTCGTGATCGAGGATGACGACGACAACCCGGACTCCGAGCCCACCTTCTCGAAGGCGCTCGCCTTCTTCGAGCCGGACGCAAAGGACTTCCTCGTGAAGCTCCTGCCGACGTTCGTGAACACCCAGATCTACCGCGCGCTGTTGGAAAGTGCCGCGGCCGAACACGCTGCCCGACGTCAGGCGATGCGAAACGCCACGGACAATGCCGGAACGCTGATCGATGACTTGACCCTGAAGATGAACCGCGCCCGCCAGTCGGCCATTACTCAAGAACTTCTTGAGGTGGTTGCTGGTGCAGACGCCCTCACGTAACCCAAAGGACGACGAGCCCGCACATGGCAGATACCGCAACCACCGGGACCATTCTCGAGATCAAGGGCGTCGTCTTGGACGTCCACTTTCCCGGCGAGCTTCCGAACATCTACAACGCCGTCGCCATCACGCGCGAGGATGGCACGACCCTGATCGCCGAAGTGCAGCAGCACCTGG
Organism: Thermoleophilia bacterium; assembly: GCA_043746815.1. Taxonomy (GTDB): domain Bacteria; phylum Actinomycetota; class Thermoleophilia; order Miltoncostaeales; family Miltoncostaeaceae; genus JAYTQG01. Next base: position 4,347 of record JAYTQG010000226.1, read on the forward strand.
GCGACAACAAGGTCCGCGCCGTCGCCATGGACACCACGGACGGTCTCGCCCGCGGCACGGCTGTCGTCGACACCGGTGGGCCGATCTCCGTTCCCGTCGGCGAGCGCACCCTCGGACGCATCTTCAACGTGCTTGGTGAGGCGATCGACAACGGTGCTGATATCGGTGAGGGCGAGCGCCGTCCAATTCACCGTCAGGCACCCGCGTTCGACCAGTTGGACCCGAAGGAAGAGATCTTCGAGACCGGTATCAAGGTCGTGGACCTCCTCGCACCGTATGTGAAGGGCGGCAAGATTGGCCTCTTCGGTGGTGCCGGTGTGGGTAAGACGGTGCTCATCCAGGAGCTGATCCACAACCTGGCCAAGGAGCACGGCGGACTGTCCGTGTTTGCCGGTGTGGGTGAGCGTACCCGCGAGGGCAACGACCTCTGGCTGGAGATGAAGGAATCGGGCGTCATCGACAAGACTGCCCTGGTGTACGGCCAGATGAATGAGCCGCCGGGAGCTCGTCTTCGGGTCGCCCTCTCAGCCCTGACCATGGCGGAGTACTTCCGCGATGAGGCTGGCCAGGACGTGCTGCTGTTCATCGACAACATCTTCCGCTTTGTGCAGGCGGGCTCCGAGGTGTCGGCGCTGCTTGGCCGGATGCCCTCCGCCGTGGGATACCAGCCCACCCTGCAGTCTGAGATGGGTGCCCTCCAGGAGCGCATCACCTCGACGAAGAATGGTTCGGTCACCTCGGTGCAGGCCATTTACGTCCCTGCTGATGACTTGACCGACCCGGCCCCGGCCGCATCCTTCGCCCACCTTGACGCGACCACGGTGCTCAACCGCGCGATCTCGGAAAAGGGCATCTACCCGGCCGTGGACCCCCTGGACTCGACCTCCCGTGCACTGTCACGCGACACGGTCGGCGATGAGCACTACTCCACCGCTCTTGCGGTCCAGGAGATCCTTCAGCAGTACAAGGACCTCCAGGACATCATCGCCATCCTTGGTGTGGACGAACTCACCGACGAGCAGAAGCTGACCGTTGGCCGCGCGCGTCGCATCGAGCGCTTCCTGTCGCAGCCCTTCCACGTGGCCGAGCCCTTCACCGGCACCCCGGGCGAGTACGTCCCGCTGGGCGAGACGGTGCGCGGGTTTAAGGAGATCATCGAGGGTAAGCACGACGAGTTGCCCGAGTCGGCCTTCTACATGGTTGGCGGGATCGACCAGGCCATGTCCAAGGCCGAGAAGATGGCCACCACCGCGTGAGCACCGAGACCCGCCAGTCGCGCCTCGGTGTTCGGGTCCTGACGCCCGAGGGGGCGATCTATGACGGCCCTGCCGCCATGGTCATCGCGCCTTCGGTGATGGGTGAGGTGGGTATCCTGCCGCGCCATGCACCGCTGATCGCCTTCATGCGTGTCGGCGAGACCCGGATCAACATGCTCGGCGATGAGCCGCCGCTGGTCCTCGCCACCGGTGAGGGCTACCTCTCGGTCGAGGATGACACCGTCCTTGTGATGGTCGAGCAGGCCGACCGCGCCGATCACATCGACCGTGCCCGCGCCGAGGCGTCACTGGCTTCCGCCGAGGAGGCGCTCGCCGCTGCTGGCGAGGATGACAGCGCCCGGATGGCCGCTGAGGGCGCGAAGCGCCGCGCGGCAAACCGACTCAGGATCGTCGACAAGAAGTAGCGAATTCGTCGGTGGTCGCGCATCAAGGGCTCGCCTTCACACATGCGACTGTCACGGACGCTCGATCTGGATGTCGTCGCAGCTGTGGAGCACCTCCGCGAGACCGAAGGAATTGGCTTGAGCGAAGCGGTCAATGGGCTGATCCGTCAGGGCCTCGTCGGCCGCGATACCCGGGCTGCATTTGTTCAGGCGACGTCTCCAGTCGGGATCATGATCGACGTGAGCAACGTGCACGAGGCCCTCAATCTGATTGATGGCCCGTTGCGCCAATGATGCTGGCGACGCCTCAACCTCCTGGTCCACGCGGGCGACGAACACGGTCGGTTTCACACTCGAGCGGGCAGGAGATCGGGGAGCGAGAGAGAACACGTGTTCGTATGAGCGACGAAATGACATCACCCGTAACGAGTGCCCGACAGGTTCGCAGGCTGCTTGAGTTGACCAGCGGCCTCCGGGTTGAATCGGTCCGCCGTGAACCGAGTACCGACGGGCGGGTGCTCTGGCGGGTCACCTCACGAGACGGGTCCGGCGCCCCCCGTGTTGGCATCGTGAACGACGAGGTAATCGCCGACGCCCTTGCCACCGTTCAAGGCGTGCTCGGCCCACGCGACTGAGTACAATCTGTTCGGGGAAGATGTTGCCCATGTAGATGTTCAGCAAACTGGACTCGGCGCCCCTTGTCGCCTTGCGAGCCTGCGGCCTACCGTGATGGGATGTTCGACACGGAGGTTGGCATTCGGCGACTCGCGTGCATTGCCGCATTAGTCGCAGGCGTCGCGCTTGCGCACGCCGCCCCGGAACGGCACTACGCTGGCGTGACCGACGATCGACAGGCACTCGCGGTGGTCCTCACGGGCGGTGGCAGGGGCAGTATTCGCATCCAAACCACCGTCGCGTTGTCCTGCCCTGGGAAGGGAGCACCACCGGCGCCCCTTCATGTGCTGATCTACCGCGTGCCGGTGAGTGATTCTGGGGCCTTCCGCGTTCGGCTGCTTGCGGTCCACCCACGCCTGCGGCGGGTTGTTGTCTCGATCGCGGGAAAGGTTCGCGCAGACCGCGTGGATGGCGCGATCGCCGCGCGGGGAGAACGCGCTCGCTGGTGCCGCTCGTTCGTGCGTTTCAGCAGTCGGCTCCTCGTCGGGCAGTACGGCTAGCCCCCGGACTTGACCGGTAGGAGCCAGGGGGCAAGGACTCTGCCACCGACCCGGAAAGTGAAGGCAGGCTCCGATGTCCCGAACCGTCCGTGCGCTGTTCATCGTTCCGAGGAGCCCGTCGCTTGCAGACTCCGCAGGACCAAGTGCATCACTGTCCGAGTGCAGACCACGAAGCCAGCGCGGATCAAGGTCACGACCTCGGACTTCGTGAACGTCAAGTAGCCGCGAGGAGCGGCACGGCCGCTAAGGTGCGCGGCCGTGCTGGGTCTGCCACCAATCCTGAGCGTCGCCAGTTTTCGGCGCGTGTGGTTTGCCGGACTCGCATCGAACGCTGGTTCGTGGTTTCAGGCCACCGCTGCCGGGTGGTTGGTCTACCACTACACCCAAAGCCCGGCGGTCGTCGGTGCATTGTCACTGGTCGCGCGCCTTCCGGCGATTGTCTTCTCGACCGTTGCGGGCCACCTCGCAGACCGATTTGATCGGCGTCATGTCGGTATCGCCACCGGAATCGGGCAGGGCCTCGCCGCGCTGGCGCTCGCCGTTGCTGGGCTGTTCGGGGTCCAGTCGACTCTCTTCATCTTCATTGCGACATTCTTTGTCGGGTTGGGTTTCGCCCTCGGCCTTCCGGCAATGCTTGCCCTGATCGGCGAGCTTCCCGGGCGCGATCGTCTGCCGGAGGCAATTCGTGTGAACGCGGCAGGCATTAACGTCGCCCGCATGATTGGACCAGTCATGGGCGGCGGCGTTCTCCTCGTCTTCGGACCAACGACATGCTTCGCCCTGAATGCGGTCTCATTCCTGGGACTGGTGGTCGTTCTTGCGCGCCTTCCGCCGATGCCTCGGAGCGGGAACCACACCGTTGCGACGACCCGCGACGCGCTCCGCTACGCCGTGACGGACCCTGCGCCCCGACGCCTTCTGTCGGGTGCGTCGATCTTCTGCATCCTGGCAGCGCCGATGCAGGAGCTTGCGCCTGTTGTGGCGGCGCGCGTCGGCACGGGAAAGGGCGGGTTGGGTCTCCTTCTCGGCGCCATGGGGGCGGGTGCCCTGATCGGCGCGGTGGTTCTCAGCAAGTCGGAGGACCGCGGGCTGCCTCGGCACATTGCGTTGCCATTGGGGTCGACTGCCACGGCAGTGGGACTGGGCCTTGTCGCCATCTCGCCGTGGCTCTGGCTCTCGTTGATCGGTATGGCGGCAGGTGGATTCTTTTGGATTTGGATCTTCACGCTGACGAATACCGCCATCCAACTGACAAGCCCGCCGGAGCTCGTCGGACGCATGCTCGGTCTCTACCAGGCCGCGGTGGTCGGCCCGATTGCGATTGGTGCGTTCGCGGCGGGCTCCGTCGCGGAGGTCATCGGAATCGGCGGGAGCCTCGGGCTGTGCGCGGCTACCCTTGCGGGTTGGGGGTTGTGGAGCCTTGCGAACCCGGTGGGCGAGATCGACCGGGTCGTGCCCGTCCAATAAACGCAGCGGTGCGGTCGACAAGCGACGTTGGCGGGCGCCGAGTCTTGAGGTCCTGAATTTGGTGTCCGAGACCGGGAATTTGCAGGAGGGCTGTGGGTAGGCGGCGTTTTCGGCGGGCAGACACGATCCGCAGAGAGTCGCCGATTGGCACGACACGGTCCGCGGTTCCCTGCACGACAAGTGTGGGTTGGCGAACGCGGCGGGCATCGTCGAGCGGATCTAAGCGGGCGGTTGCTCGGGCCGCCTTGGTTCCGACGATCCGGCCGAGCACTGCCAGCTGGCCCGCGTTTGCGAAGTCCCCAAGCGGGCGGCCCGGGGCCGCCAGCGTGATGACGCGGTCGATGGCGGGCACGCGCCACGCCGCCGCGAGGGCGAGATCGCCTCCCTGGCTGTGTCCGATCAACGCCAGGTGCGTGCGATCGACATCGGGAAGCCGTGCGAGGACGCGCGTGGCTGCGACCGCGTCGGCACGCATGACAAGCGGGTTGAGCCATGAAAGTGCTGGCCCAGTCGAGGCGCCCAAACCGCGTTTGTCGTAGCGAAGGACGGCGACTCCTCGGGCCACGAGCGCGTCTGCCCAATCGCGGTAGAGGGTCCCCTGAAGCCCTCCGTCGCGATTGTCTGGGCCGAAACCGTCGATGATCATCGCCGCGGGAAAGGGTCCAGGGCCGTCCGGAGTGCTGAACACCGCGTCAAGGCGGAATCCCCCGGTCGTACGGATACTCACCGGACGGTCTGCCGCCGCTGCGGTGCCGACGCTGATGGCAAGGATCGACGCCGTCGTTGGGATGCATCCGCGCACTGCTCCTAGGGTAGCGCCGGTTCAGCCGATCGTCGTCCAACGGCCGACGCGCCCTGAACGGAGCACGGTATCCTGACTTCCGTGGATGAGCTCCGGCTTGCAAGCCGTCTCATCGCCATCGACAGTTCGTCGCCCACTGGGGTGGCCGATGTGATGGCGGTTGTGGCGGGCGAACTGACGGACCGTGGCGTCGCGTTCGAGCGGCGCGAGGTCATCGGGCGCCCATGCCTGATCGCACGCGCCGGCGGTGGTCCCATCAAGGTGATTCTCCATGCTCATGTGGATGTCGTCCCAGGACGACCGGACCAGTTTCACCCCCGTCTGGACGGCGGGCGTCTCGTGGGACGCGGCGCCTACGACATGAAGGCTGCCCTCGCTGTGATGATTGGCCTGATGGGAACGCTTGGTCCTGATCTTGGTTGCGAGGTCGAGTTGGTCGTCGTTCCGGACGAGGAGCGTGCTGATCCGTCGATCAACTGCACTGAGGTCCTGGCCAAGGACGGTATGCGGGCGGATCTCGTGATCTGCGGTGAGCCCACGGACCTCTGCGTCGGGGTGCAGTCCAAGGGGCTGCTCCTCTTGCAGGCAACCATGCGCGGTGTCGCGGCCCACGGCTCGACCCCCTGGGCAGGTAGGAACGCGATTTTGGATGGGGTCGACGCGGTCCGCTCACTGGTGGACCTCCCATTCATGGAGGCCACCTCTGCCCGCTACGACCGACCGTCCGTGAACCTCGGACGAATCGCTGGTGGGAGCGCCGTCAACTCCGTCGCTGACACGTGCGTTCTGGAACTCGACGTCCGCATTTTGCCCGGCCAATGTCCAGAGGCGGTCGTCGCCGAGATTCGCGGCGCCGCCGACTGGGAGATTGACGTGCGCCTGGACTGGCCTCCCGCTGACGTCGACCCCGACCACCCGTTGGTCGCGCATGTACTGACCGCTGCGCGCGCGGTGTCGTCCTCCGCCACGGCCGTGGGACGCGACGGAACCTCCGACGCGGTTGCTTTTCAGGCGCATGGAGTCCCAGCGATCGAATTTGGTCCACTAGGGGGAGGACACCACGGTCCCGACGAATATGTCGATGTGGACGGACTCCTCGCCTACCGACACGCCCTCGGGGATGCCCTCGCCCGCGTCGGTGCTCACGCGACGAGCTCGGCGGTCCGCGGATGAGCGAGCAACCGCACACGGAGGCGACCTACTACCAGATGGGTCGCACCAAGCAACGCCGGTGGCCCTGGGTTGCGGCTGCCTCCCTCTGGCTTGCGGGTGGGGCAGTGGGCGGGGCCGTGTTTTCGGGGATTTTGAAGGCCGACAAGACGCGCGAGGCGACCCTCGACGTTGGACCGTCGGCGGTCGCGGCTCAGCAAGCCCTTGACCCAGAAGTCCCGGATCAGCCCATCAACATTCTCTTGATCGGGTCCGACAAGCGCAGCGGCAAAGAGGCAGCGAAGACGGGCTTGAGTGATTCGATCATTCTCGTCAAGCTGGATTTCAAGCGCGATTTCGTCTCGATGCTCTCGTTCCAGCGTGATCTGTGGGTCCACATCCCTGGCCATGGAAACAGCAAGATCAATGCCGCGTACCAGCTTGGCGGAGTGAAGCTCGTCAAAGAGACCGTCAAGGAACTGACCGGCCAGCCGATCAACCAGTACGTCAACCTCGACTTCCAGGGCTTCCGAAACCTGGTGAAGGCCGTTGGTGGGGTCTATGTGGATGTCGATCGCCGCTACTACCATCGCAACGGTCCGGGAGACTGCCCAGGCGGCAAGAACTGCTACTCGGAGCTCGACATCCAGCCGGGATATCAACGCCTGAATGGTGTCGATGCGCTCGCCTTCGCCCGCTACCGCCACGACGACAGCGATAACAACCGTGTGATCCGGCAGCAGCTCTTTTTGTCCGAGCTGAAGCGTCAGGTAAAGGACAACGTCCTCGATACCCCATCGTTCATCGACGCCCTGGCCGACAAGAAGGGCCTCACACACAGCTTTAAGTCGACGAGCAAGTTCCTGGACATCGTGAGGTTTGCGATCGGCATCGACAAGTCGCGGATCAGTCGAGGCTACGTCAGCGGGACCTCGGGTTCCGTTGGGGCGGCGGCGGTCCAGCTCCAGGTAACCGGAGAGGTCGCCCAGAAAGTCGCCGAGTGGCAGCGGCCCGCCTTTGTCGTCGGCCCTGCCGAGCGAAGGATCGCACCAAGTGCCGTCCGGGTCGCGGTTCTGAATGGTGGCGGACGTCTCTTGGGTGCCGATGATCTGGCCGCTGCGTTGCAGGCTCAGGGCTATCAGGCGTTCGTCGTCGGGAATACGCCCCAATCGAACTATGCCGACAGTGCCGTCTTCTATGCGTCGAATCGAGAAGACGCAGGCCGGCAGGTTCGCGAGCTGTTGGGCCCGCGGGCATCGGTGGCGCCACGCAGCCGCGACCAGGTGAACCCGCTGACGAAGCAAGCCGACATCATTGTCGTTGCGGGCGCAAACTTTCGCGCGCTTACCGTGCCCAAAGTCGCGAACACACGGCAGGTCAAACGGCGTGCGGACACGGTATCGACGCTCGCACTCGTGTCTGCGTTCCGCTCGACCAAGGCACGGACAGGACTCGCCGTGCTCGTCCCGACCAAAGTTGCTCGCGAGTCACGGGTTCGCACAATTCGCGAATACCGGGTCGACGGGACGCGGCCAGCGCTCAAGGTGGTCTTCGAGTCCGGCTATCGGAAGTACTGGTCGATTGAGCAGCTGAAGTGGAAGAATCCGCCGATTTTGAAGGGCTTCACCAAGCACATTCGGAAGTGTCATACCGACCTCACGACCTTCTACGACGGCAAGAATATGATGCGCCTCGCGTGGCAGCGTGGGGACACCACCTATTGGGTTTCTAACAGCCTTGACTACGCCCTGACCTCGGAAACGATGTACGACATCGCCTGCAACATGCGGCCGGTCAACCGGGCTTCGTTGCCGAAGGGCACTGTGGATACCAAACTGTCGATCCGGACCTCTGGCGACACGCCTTAATCAGGAGCTTGTGGATGGAACGAATCGGCGTCATCGGTGCCGGATATGTCGGGCTGGTCACGGGCGCATGCCTGGCGTCCCTCGGGCATCACGTCACGCTCCGTGACATCGACCCCGCCAAAATCGAGACCCTGAACAACGGGGGAGTCCCCATTTTTGAGCCCGGACTCGCGGAACTGATTGCCGAACACCGCGACCGGATTGCGTTCACGCTGAGCCTCGAGGAGATGCTCGCCGACTCGGAGATCTGTTTCGTCGCCGTTGACACGCCCCCGACCTATTCGGGTGACGCGGATCTATCGCGGGTGATGACCGTCGTCCAAGAACTCGAGCGGGCGGGCGCCACCGATCGCCACGTCATCGTCATGAAAAGCACCGTGCCGATCGGGACCGGCGCGCGCGTTCGCGCGGAATTGGATGCTCGTGGCTTGTCGCATGTCGGCTACTGCTCAAACCCGGAGTTCCTGAAAGAGGGGGTTGCGATCCCCGACTTCCTGAAACCGGACCGCGTGGTTGTTGGCTCGCACACACCGGAAGCGGGCGACCGTGTTGCCGCCCTCTACGAACCGCTTGGATCGCCGATCGTCCGAACCAGCGTGCCCAGCGCCGAGATGATCAAGTACGCGTCGAATGCCTTCCTCGCGACGAAGATCAGCTTCATCAACGAGATCGCGAATGTATGCGAGGAGGTCGGCGCGGACGTGACGGTGGTCGCTGAGGGTATGGGTCTCGACCGGCGCATCGGACGTGACTTCCTGAAGGCGGGCGTCGGCTACGGTGGAAGTTGCTTCCCAAAGGATGTCGCCGCCTTGAAGCAGCTTGCCGGAAACAGCGGGTATCACTTTCAGTTGTTGAATGCCGTGATCGAAGTGAACGAGCTTCAGAAGCGTCGAGTTATCGGCAAACTGAAGCGGCACCTCGGTTCTCTTGAAGGGGCCGAGATCGCGCTGCTCGGGTTGGCGTTCAAACCCGGTACGGACGACACGCGCGAGGCGTCCAGCCTCGTCATCGCCGCGCGGCTCCTCGCCGAGGGCGCGAGCGTGCGCGTCTACGACCCAATTGCGATCGACTCCGCGCGCGCACGCCTTGGGGGGGTGACCTTTGCCGAGAGCGCAGGCGCAGCTCTCGCTGGGGCGGACGCCGCCGTGCTTGTCACTGACTGGCCGGAAATTCTGGCGCTTGACTGGTCCGCTCTCGCGGGAGCGATGCGGCGGACCGTGATGATTGACGGCCGCAATGCACTCGACGAGCACGAGATGCGGGCCTCGGGCTTCACGTACGAAGGATTCGGCCGGGCAATCCCAACCCAGGAGTCCATCTAGTGGTCGCCGTGCTCCTGGTCGGTGGGGAGGGTCGCCGTCTGCGCCCTCTCACCGACACACGTCCGAAGCCGATGATGGCGCTCGTTGACCGACCATTCATCCAACACCAACTGGACCACCTGCGGCGGTTCGGCATCCAGGATGTCGTGTTTTCATGCGGGTACCTGCCAGATCAGGTTGTCGACTACTTTGGCGATGGATCAGCCCTCGGAATGCGACTGACCTACGTCGTCGATCCATTCCCGCTCGGTACCGCGGGGGCCATCAAGAATGCGGAGCCGCACCTCGGGAGCGGGGACTTCCTCGTCCTGAATGGCGACATCCTGACGGACCTCGACCTCGCCGAGCTCCAAGCCGCCCACGGGATATCGGGGGCCTCAGGAACCATCGCCCTGACGCCGGTGGAGGACCCCTCCGCGTTCGGTCTCGTGCGCCTGCATCCCGATCGGTCGGTTGACGCCTTTCTCGAAAAGCCTGCTCGCGAGGATCTCCTCCCGGGCGAGCCGTTCAACATCAACGCTGGTACGTACCTGATGAGCCGCGATGTTCTGGCGGAGATCCCCGACGGCGTGATGTGCTCGATCGAACGCGACATCTTCCCGAAGATCGCGGCGGCCGGCCGACTTTTTGGCCACCCAAACAACGCCTACTGGCGTGACATCGGAACACACCGTTCGTATCTGGACGCTCACCTTGACGTCCTTACGGGACGTGTTCGAACCGAGTCCCCCACCGGAGTGCGGTACCTCGGGGTCGGGGCGATTGTCGCGCCGGGGGCCGAGGTATCCGGGGGTAGCTCAATCGGTGCCGGAGCGAGCGTCGGTCCTGGCGCCTGCGTGACGGGGAGTGTCATCGGCGACGGAGTGAAGGTGGCGCGCGGTGCCCGTGTGGATGGGGCCATCGTAGGTGCGGGGGCCCGCATCGACGACGGGGCGAACATCGGGCCGGGCGTCGTTGTTGGCGACGGTGCACGCGTGGGTGGGGGGAGTTCGCTGGTGGGGACAGTCCTCGTCGACACTCACGCTCACCTGCAGCCGGGAACCCAACGTGATGGGTCTCAGCCCGCTTAAGTGCGAGAATTCCTGCGAAATGCCTTCGCCGATGTCGCGATGGAACGTACCCCTCAAGTTGGACGCTCTTGCTGCCGATGTCGCGCGCATGACTTCTCCCTCACGCCTTCGCCGAGCAGTTCTGTGGTGCGCACGTCGCCGTATTCGCCCGCACTATCGATAGGGACTGACCTGTGAGCACCCCCGCGAATGAGGAACTCCCCCGGCGCGTCCCAAAGCCGTGGGGACACGAACTGTGGTGGGCAAAGACCGACCGTTATGCGGGCAAGCTGCTCTTCGTCAAAGCTGGTCAGCGGCTTTCGCTGCAGTTCCACAACCAGAAGGATGAGACAAGCTTCCTGTTCTCGGGCCGTCTGCTGCTCACAAAGGGTCCCTCCGCGGATGCCCTGGTGACCGAGGAACTGCTGCCCGGCGCCGCGTGGCGCAACCGGCCCGGCGAGATCCACACGATCGAAGCGATCGTCGATTCAGAAGTCTTTGAGGTCTCGACGCCGGAACTCGACGACGTTGTGCGCCTGGATGACCGCTACGGCCGGGAAGGTACCAACGCGCCCTGATCGGCCGTCGTATCGGTCGCTGTCGCCGCCGCCGCCGCCGCGGCCGCATCCGTCGTCGACTGGTCGCTGGGACTCGTGTCGGGGACAGCTGCTGCCGATCCCGCGGCGTTGTCCAGCGCGGAGAACGGGTACTGCACCTCGGCATTCCAGAGGAGAAACTCGTTGACGCCGAGCTTGCGGGCAGCGTCGATCTGGGCCCGAATCTGCTCGGGACCGTAGGGGACACCGCCCGAATATGCCTGTAGCCACGGCACCGGGCGCGCCCCGTTGCCCTTCATCTTGTCGAGGAAGTCACGCAGCGAGCGCCGGATGATGTCCTGTGGCTGGCGTTCGGGATCGGCGACCTGATACTCGCCGCGACCCCACACCGATGGGTACAGCATGGGCGCGACGACGTCGAGGTAGCGTGACATCCGGTTGACGTCCTGCGCGATCTGATCGGGGCGACTGGCGGCGATCCCAAAGACAGATGCCCCGACGAGCGTTCCGTAGGGCTTAAAGCGGGCCTGGGTCTCGGCCAAGAAACGGATCACCTCATCCGTCGGCGAACTGGTGCCGATCCCCGGAAATCGCATGGTCTCGATTGGACCGTCTGGGCGGCGAACGTAGTCAAACAGCACCTCGTCAATGCCTGACTTGGCGGCCTCGACAGCGATGTCCGTGTTGTACGACCGAACGGCAGCGTTTGCGACATTCGTAAAGCCAGCGTTGGCAGAAAAGGGGAGACCGTTCGGGCCCTGGATCACACGGTCGTGGTGCCCGGCCGCCCATGCGGCCTTCGCATAGGCCGGGTCTTTGAACACGACCAGGCGTCCGACGACGGATGCGCCGTGCGAGTGAATTTCGCGAATGGCGTCCTTCAGCACATACTGCGGCGAAACAGCCCCGATGCGGAGTGCTTCCGGAACCTTGGAGTCATAACCAACGGTTCCGCGCTCGTCTTTCAGGTCCAGCTCGATGGCAGTGAGGGCTCCACGGTCGATTTGCGCGAACATCTCGCGCCGAATGATCGGGCTATGCCAGGCGATGGCCGAAACGTGGACGGCGCGAACCGGACGTTTGGGACCACGTGGGACGACGTTGATCGTGACCGGAAGCGTCGTGGCGTTTCCGGCCTGGTCAATCGCCCGAATGGTGGGTGGGGCGATTGGTGGCTCCGCCAGCGCAAATCGGAAGTGCCCATCGCTTACCGCGACGGGCTGGGCGTCAACCGCCAGGCGCACGCGCTCGTCGACGTCTCCGGAAATGACGACGGGTCGTCCGCGCACGTTCCCGTCTTCGCCAGCGGTGATGTTGACCGTTGGCTGTGTCGTATCGATAGTGAACCGCCACGAATGACGGATCGGCCACGGGATCGGGCTCTGCCCGACGGTGAGATCAACTTCGTGGGAGCCCTCATGGAGGGTGCTTGCGTTTAGTACCAGGTCGCCGTTGTCAGTCCGCGCCTGCTCGGTGACGTCGCCGCCGTCCAGCGTCAGCGTCGCCGAGTCCAACGAGCGTGCGTTCGACGAATGGGCGCGAATCACCAGCTTTCCGATACTCGCGGGACCGATGATCGCACCGTCTGCTGGGCCGCTTGTGGAAAGTTGTGGTCCCGCACTTCGCAGACCGAACCCCGCGATCAGTCCCGTTGCCATGCATCCGGCGCACAAGGCAACTAATTGTGACTGCCGGGCAGTGCCCAGACGATTGCGGAATGTCAAAGCATCCCCAGCGAGTGTCCGCTGGCGTCGGGCCCGGCGGGATTGCCCGGGCGGTTCTGGGGAATGCGGGTTCGTCATGAAAGCAGTCCGCGCGCCCTTGAGGACCCGCGGCTTTGTAGCGTACCGGGCGGTGAGGCTTCCGTGTCCGGATACGTCCGAGAAGGCTCAGTCGACGGCGATGGCCGTCTGGTCGAGTACACGCTGGAGGGCATCAACGCAGGCCTGGGCGGCCGCCTGCGGGTACTGCTGCCTCAGCAATTCGAAGGTGTCCCCCGGCGCGCCGTCGACTGCAACCAGCGCCGCAAATGAATCGGCGATCATCACGATCGTGCGCTCAATCGGCGGATCCGACTTGTCAGCCCCAAGTGCGGCAATCCAGTTCGCTTCATCCGGGAAGCCGACGTTGACGATAAGGCGGTGGCCGAGGGAATCCGACTCACGATCGCCTGGGTCGGAGATCCGAGCCATGTTTGCCAGCAGCCCCGCGAGACGAATCCGGGCAACACGGAGCGGATCCAGGCCCAACTCCCGTGCGATCATTGCGCACAGTTCAGCGACGCGCTCTGAGTGGCCTTCGCCGATCCCGAGAAGTTCGTCAGCAGTCTTGCCAAGTGCTCCGGCGATGACGACGGAGGCATCGCCGCGTCGGTCGACATAGCCCGCTGTCTCGTCACGGTGGGTGGGGTCGAGGTCGTCAGAGTAGATGAGTGCTCCGCGGCGACTGTGCTTCGCGGCGATCAGGGCAAGGTCGGCATGGCGGATCAGCTCTTCGGGGTCCTGTTCGCGGGACTCTGCGATGCCCGCGGACGCGCTGACACGTGGCTCCACACCAAGTGCCCGAAGATTGCCCTGCAGGCGCTGGGAAAAGCCGAACGCCCCCCACGTCGGCTCCTTCAACAAGATGACCGCAAACTCGTCGCCACCGACGCGGTACGCCCGGTCGCCAGCACGCATCGTGTCGCCAAGGACGCCCGCCAGCTGGCGAATCATGTCGTCGCCCGCTTTGTGGCCCAGGGTGTCGTTGGCGCGCTTCAGTCCGTCCATGTCAAGCATGACCAGGCTCAGCGGTTTGCGCCGCGGATCCTTGTTGGCGACCTCGCTCGCGAGATCCTCCTGGAACGCTCGGTGGTTTCCGAGCGACGTCAGACTGTCGGTACGGGCGGCCTGCTCCAACCTGGTCATTCCATCGACGTCACCCTCACGGATGGTACGTCGCATGGTGAGCGCCAACGAAATCCCGGCGGTCGCGGCAATTGTTGTCACAGCCAGCAAGAACGCGCTTACCGACCGAGATGCGTCGGTCAAGGCGCCGACGGTCGCAACGATGGCCAGGAAGGCGACGAATCCACCGACTGCCACGACCGATGCTGATGAAACCCGTTGTTCCGACAATTCGCCAGGGACTCCCTCGGGGGACGTTCTCAAAGGCCATCGGCACTGTCCGGTCGTTGCATGAGGCGGTTGGGCGCTCAGTCAGGAGGATCGACGACGGCAGGGTCAACGCGCTTGCTCGACCGCCAACACTTCGGCCGCGGGTGCGGGGCGGCGTGAAGGGGGCTCAAGTCGGGCGGTCGCGTCGAGCCACTGCACCATCGTCGGACGGGTCGCGGCGACGCGCAGCTCGTCGAGAAGGTAGTTGGAGAGTGATTTCCCTGCGAGTGCGGCGCGCGACTTGAGTTCCTGCCGGAGATCGTCGGGAACGTTGCGAATCTGAAGCGTTGACATGCACTTGAGACTAATGCACGCACATCACATGTCCACCCCACCGCTAGCCCGCGGCGTGTGTCGCTGATCCCGCTCGGCGTTCCAGTTCGGCGCGGATGAACGCGTCCAGGTCCCCATCCATGACCGCTTGGACGTTGCCGGTCTCGTGTTGGGTACGCAGATCCTTCACCAGCGAGTACGGATGAACGACGTACGAGCGAATCTGGCTGCCAAAGCCGATGGTCATGCTCTCCCCACGGGCCTTCGCGGCGACTTCCTCGCGGCGCTCAAGCTCCATCGCAACCATGCGAGAGCGCAAGAGCGCCATGGCGGTCGCCCGGTTTTGCATCTGCGAGCGCTCGTTTTGGCACTGAACCACGATCTTCGTCGGCAGGTGAGTAATCCGTACCGCGGAGTCGGTCTTGTTGACGTGCTGGCCACCCGCGCCGCTGGCCCGGTAGGTGTCGATCTTGAGGTCTTTGTCGTCGATCGTCACGTCGACATCGTCGCTGACCAGCGGGCTGACCTCGACGGCCGCAAACGATGTCTGACGCCGGTGGGCGGAGTCAAACGGGGAGAGGCGGACGAGGCGGTGGACGCCACGCTCGGCCGCCATCAGTCCGAACGCGTTTTGACCACGGATTGTGAACGTAGTGGATTTGATCCCAGCCTCCGTTCCGTCCTGCCGGTCGTTGACCTCGGATTGAAAGCCTCGGCGCTCGGCCCAACGCAGGTACATCCGCAGCAGCATCTCGGCCCAGTCCTGGGCGTCGGTGCCCCCCTCGCCGGAGTTGATCGAAACGACCGCTGGTCCGCCGTCGTGCGTGCCGGTGAACAGCCGTGCCTCTTCCAGGCGGACGATGCGGTCGTCCAGGGTTCCAACAGCCGCTGAGATCTCGGCCACAAAGCCATCCTCAAGCGTCCCCGCCTGCTGCTCCTCACGGCCCATTGCGATCAGCTCGACGAGGTCGTCGGTATCGCTGGAGAGCGAGCGGTAGTCGTCCAGCCGACGCTGCCAGCTGGAGTGCTCGGCATTCACCTGGGTAGCCTTATCCGGCTCATCCCAGAATCCCGGTGCGCCCATCTGATCCGTTAGTTCCGTAAGGCGTGCCTCAATGCGGTCAGGGTTGAGGTAGACGCCCATCGCTGCGACCCGCCCGACAAGGCGCGTGCCGTGCTGGGCGAACTCGTCAAGCGTCGGTCCCTTGTCGCTGGTGCTCAACTACTTCTCCTCTGTATGCCTCGGCTGCGGGCGAGGATAACGGTTCGGCGACCGGTCCTCTCGCCATCGCGGACGATGGGCGGCCCCAGGCACGAACGACGCAGCTGGGGATCATGGCTCGACTTGCGGCGGGCGGGTAGGCGGCGCGGTACGCGGTTGGGGTCATGCCGTAGGTGCGCCGGAAGGCGGTCGTAAAGGATCCAACACTTTGCAGTCCGACGTTCAGGCAGACCTCCGCAACACTCCATTCGGTCCCGCGCAGGAGGGCGGTGGCACGTTCCATTCTCCGGGTCAGGAGGTACTGGTGGGGCGGCTCGCCGAATGCCCTGCGGAACTCGCGGCTGAAGTGCGCCGTTGACAGGCGCGCCGCGCGTGCCATCGCTGGGACGTCAAGCGGCTCGCGGTAGCGGGCGTCGATCAGGTCGCGGGCGCGAAGCAGGTGGCGAACGGGAGGAACAGGAGTCATGTGGCGGATGATGGCTGGGGCCTGCCCAACTGCGCAAGCCCCCGCCATCATCAGACTCCATCTCGTGCAGTTCTATCCGGGCTCCGGCTCGGTTGCCGACGGCTCAGGAGGACGGACCCTGGCGGGGCTGATGCCGAGACACATCGGTCAGCTGCGCTGTGCGACGCGGATCTGGTTACCGGACGGGTCGCGGAAGGCGCAGTCGATTCCGTACGGCATCTGCGTGGGCTCCTGCTGGAACTCGACGCCCCGCGCCTTCAGGGTCTCGTAGAGCCCCTGCAAGTCGTCGGTCTCGAAGAACACGGGGCTGACGACGCCCTTTGCGACGAGGTCCGCCAGCTTGTCTGCCGTATCCTGATCAAACTCGTGCGGCCCCATCAGCTTCATCAGGACAAGGAGGACGTCGGATTGGCCGGGGTAGCCCACGGACAGCCATCGAAAGTTGCCCATCTCGGCCATCGTGACGTCCTCACGGACCTCGAATCCGACCTTCTCGGTGTAGAAGGCGAGTGCCTCGTCTTGATCGTGGACCCAAACGGTTGCGTGGGTCAGCTTCATTGCGGTCGTCTCCTCTGGTTTGAATGACTTCAAGTCACGCTACCCCGCGCGCCGAGAATCGTCTTCTCCAAACGTGCTGGATCGGCGAGCACCAACGTCCGGGTAGACGTGTGGAGCCCAGCCGCCCGCGACCCATGCAGGGAGGGTCGCCAGTGTCATCCGGCGGTGAATCAGACCTCGCGGGGCGTTGCTCCAGGGGCGCCGTGGCATTTCTTGAACTTCTCACCCGAGCCGCAGGGGCATGGGTCATTTCGCCCGACGCGGTCCCACTCACCGGTAACCCGCTGCTCGACGGCGGGGGCTACGTCGGCGACACTCGCGGCGGATTCGTCCAAGGCGAGGATTTTTTCCTGGTCCTCGGTGGCAAACGCCGCGCCCTCGTCGTCCACGTCGGCGTAGGCCGACAGACCCTGGCTGGGCTCGTCGGCGTAGGTGTAGTTCACGCCGTCCAGCTGCGGAGCCTCGGGCTCTGGGACTGCCTCCAGCTCGAAGTGGAACATGAAGCGGACAAAGTCCTGTTTCACGCCGCCCATCAGCTCGTCGAACATGCCGTGGCCCTCGATCCGGTATTCGGACAGGGGGTCCTTCTGGGCCAGCCCGCGCAGGTGGATTCCCTCGCGCAGGTAGTCCATGTTCAGCAGGTGCTCGCGCCAGTGGACATCCACGGTCTGCAGCAGCGCCCAGCGCTCGACGTCACGCATCAACTCGCTGCCATGCTCGGCTTCGCTCTTGTCATAGAGCGCCATCGCGTCATCTTCGATCAGATCCAGGAAGTCTTCCCGGCTGATCGTGTTTCGTTCGATGTCGGCGAGGCGGACCGTGATGGGGTAGATGGTCCCAAGCTGGGCGAACAGTGCCTCCCAGTCCCAATCGGCTGGCGGATCGTCCTCGGGTCCAGCGGCCGAGTCGACCGTCTCCACCAGGGTCTCCGCGATCCAGTCGCGGGCGCGGTCCGAGAAGTCCTCACCCTCGAGCACACGGCGGCGCTCGGCGTAGATGACCTCTCGCTGCTTGTTCAGGACGTCGTCGTACTCCAAGACGCGCTTGCGGATATTGAAGTTCTGCTCCTCGACCTTCTTCTGGGCCCCCTCGACGGTCTTCGTCAGGATTTTGGCCTCCAGCGGCATGTCGTCGCCCTGGCCGAAGCGATCAAGGACGCGGTACATCCGGTCGCCGGAGAAAATTCGGATCAGGTCATCCTCAGCGGAGAGGTAGAACTTCGAGCGGCCGGGGTCACCCTGGCGACCAGAACGCCCCCGCAACTGATTGTCGATCCGGCGGCTCTCGTGGCGCTCAGTACCGACCACGTAGAGACCACCTAGCTCGGGAATTCCCTCGCCGAGTTTGATGTCGACACCACGTCCGGCCATGTTCGTTGCAATGGTGACCGCTCCGCGCTGGCCCGCGTCCTTAATGATTTCGGCCTCACGCTCGTGCTGCTTGGCGTTCAAGACATTGTGAGTGATTCCACGCTCCACGAGCAGACCCGCGAGCATCTCGGATGTCTCGACCGAGGCGGTTCCGACAAGAACCGGCTGGCCGCGCTCGTGCGCAGCGGAAATGTCGTCGATGACGGCGTTGAACTTGCCGATCTTGGTCTTGAAGATGACGTCGTTGTCGTCGGCGCGAACCATCGGACGGTTGGTTGGGACGGAGACGACCTCCATCTTGTAGATCTTCGAGAACTCATTTGCCTCGGTGGAGGCGGTACCCGTCATGCCGGAGATCTTTCCGTACATGCGGAAGTAGTTCTGCAGGGTGACCGTCGCGAGGGTCTGGTTCTCCTCGCGGATCTGGACGCCCTCCTTGGCCTCGATGGCCTGGTGGAGTCCCTCGGAGTAGCGGCGCCCTTCAAGGGTGCGGCCGGTGAACTCGTCGATGATCAGCACCTCGCCGTCACGGACGAGGTACTCCTTGTCGATCTTGAAGAGTGCGCGTGCCTTCAACGCCTGAATCAGGTGATTGACCAGCTGACCGTTGACATCCAGGTAGAGGTTGTCCACGCCAAGGGCCGTCTCCACCTTGTGGACGCCAGACTCGGTGGGGGCGACGGTGCGCTGCTTTTCGTCCACCTCGTAGTCGGTTCCCTTACGGAAGGTCGCGACGATCCGGGCGAGGCTGTAGTACGTGTCAGTGGCGGCCTCTGGCACACCGGAGATGATCAGCGGCGTGCGGGCTTCATCGATCAGGATTGAGTCGGCTTCGTCCACAATGACGAACTCATGGCTGCGTTGGACGCAGTCCTCAAGTCGAACCGCCATGTTGTCGCGCAGGTAGTCAAAGCCAAACTCGGAGTTGGTGCCGAAGGTAACGTCGCACCGGTAGGCGGCGCGGCGTTCCTCCTCGGGCATGTTGGCCTCAATGATCCCAACACTGACCCCGAGGGCGTCGTAGATCGGCATCATCCACTCGGCGTCGCGTCGGGCGAGGTAGTCGTTCACCGTCACCATGTGAACACCCTTGTCAGCGATGGCGTTCAAGTAGACGGCGAGCACAGCTGTCAGGGTCTTGCCCTCACCCGTCTTCATCTCGGCGACCGCACCCTCGTGCAGCACCATGCCGCCGACCAGCTGAACGTCGTAGTGGCGCATGCTCATGGTGCGCTTGCCAGCCTCCCGGCAGGCGGCGAAGGCCTGATCCAGGACATCGTCCAGGGTTGCGCCCTCAGCGACCCGACCGCGGAGTTCCGCGGTCGTCGCGCGCAGCTCATCATCGGAGAGTTCCGACATTGACGGTTCCAACGCACCGATGCGCTCGGCGCGTTGGACCCGTTGTTTCATCACACGGCTTTCGCCAAATCGAAGTACGCGATTAAGGAGGTCAGTGCTCATTGGTGCGGATGTCCCAGGAGGTATGGACGAAGTAGCGATCGTAGCAATCGGGGTTCCTTCGGCCGGGACATGGCAACAGTTGAGCCTCGTGCCCTACTCCTCCGGGGCGATCAGACCGAAGTGCCCGTCGTCACGTCGGTAGAGGACGCTGACCATGTCGGTGTTGCGGTCTCGGAAGACGAAGAAGTCATGCGAGATCAACTCCAGCTGCAACATCGCGTCGTCGAGACCCATGGGCTTCATCTCGAAGCGCTTGCGCTTCACGAGCTTGCCGATCTCTGGCTCCGCGGGCGTGGCAGTGGGCTCTGCGCCCTTCAGCGCGACACCGTTCTTGCCGTGCTCGCGATGGTCGCGACGTCGTTCTCGGAACTTGGCGGCCTGACGCTCGAGCTTGCCCACGACGTGGTCGATCGCGAGGTACATGTCGTCCGCGCCGTCGCGCGCGCGGAGGACGGACCCTTTGGAACGGACCGTTGCCTCTGCGACCTGGCGGTGCGGGTTGTCGCGATGGTGGTCGACGAAGAGCTCCACCTCGACATGTGTTGCGGTGTCCCACGGAGAGATTAGGCGGTCAAGCTTGCCGATCTTCTTTTCGACGTGGGATTTGAGCGCGTCGGTGAGGGGAAGGTTCTTACCCCGGACCTGTAGCTGCATTTCGGCCTCCAAGCATTGTGGTGGACGAGCGCCTGACAAACGTCATCTCCTAATGTAGCTCGGCCAGACACGTGCGACCGTGATCGCCGAGACCCTTGTCGCGCCGGAACGCCGCAACGCCCGCCCGCATGCGGCCAGGGTGGCCCCGGTGGTATGGACATCGTCGACGATCACGAGGCGACCGGCGGGGATGACCGGGGCGGTTGCGAACGCCCCTGCCACCTGTCGCAGACGATCGGTCCGGGACGCTCCGCGTTGGGCGAGGGCTGGCCGGGTTCGCTCCAGTGCGTGTGCGACGGGAAGCTCCCAGAGTTGGCCGAGTGCAGTGGCGATGCGCTCTGCTTGATTGAACCCGCGCGTGCGGGCGCGACGGCGATCGAGGGGCACCGGGACCAGCACCGCCGTGTCCGGGCGAGCGACGTTTTGGACGACGAGCTCGGCAAGTACGCGCGCAAGCGGCGAGCGCCCGCGGTCTTTTAGTTCTGAGATGGCGTTTGCGACTGGTCCGTCGTAGGCGGCGGCATGGTCGGCAAACAGGATTGGTCGCCCGTGGCAGTCTCCGCACCGGTGCACTGCCTCCGGTGTCTCGACGATCTGACCACAGCCCCGGCAGACCGGTTCGCGGCGCCACGAAATTTGAGCGAAGCAGGCCGCGCACAGGTCATCGCCCGGTAGGCCACAGCCGCCGCACGAACTCGGAAGGACGATCTCGCCGAGGCGCGTGAGAATTCTGGGTATTGCCATCGCGCGAGCCTTTCAGCGAGTGGTGTGAACGCGGGCGGCCAAAACGTCACGCTCGTGCGCCAGATGGGCGACTCAGGGTTTTGCCGAAGGCTGCCGATACCTTTGCTGAGGCAAGGATGCCTTGGCGGTTCGTCCGTGCAGCACAACAGGGAGGTTCGCGTTGAATCGTTTCATTTCACGGTCCCCTCGGGTTGCTCGCATGGTTCTCGGGATGGCGTCGCTTGTCGCGCTTATCGCGGGTTCCGGTGCTGGCTATAAGTGGTGGTAGGCGTGCATCGCCTGCTGAGCCGCTTTCCCCGGATCGGTCGGATTGTCCTTTCGACGAGCACGTTGGTCAGTCTCGCGCTGGCTGCCGGTGCCGGTCAGAAGTGGACCAAGTAGCGCCTCGGTGATGCTTCCCTGAACGTTGGGGAGCATCACCGTTGTTTTCTCGCACGCCGCGAACTTCTCCCGAAAGTCTCTCGTGTTCCTCCTCCTCGCTCTCGTCCCAGCGCTCCTCGCCGCCCGACTGCTCGGTGGCCAACTCTCCCGGGTCTTCGACTACCCGTGGCGGCACTCCTGGTTGATTTGGGCGTCGATGGCGGTCCAACTTCCACTGTTCTCACCCGTTGGCGAACAGCACCTCTCGCCTGGACAGGTCGCCATCCTCCATGTCGCGACCTACATCCCGACCCTGCTCTTCTTCGCGCTCAATCTGGGCTCGGGTCTCGCCCTGATGCTGACCGGAACGGTGCTGAACCTCATTCCGATCATCGCGAACGGCGGCCATATGCCCGTCGATCCGCGGGCCTGGAACTCGGCATTCCCCGGACGGCCTCTCGCCGACGGTGACGCGGCGAACACTGTCGTCACGGGCGTCCATCACCTGCAGTTTCTGGGGGACACGATGGCGATGCCCGATTGGTTTCTCTTCTCGAATGCCTTCAGCATTGGCGACCTCCTCCTGGCCGTTGGGCTGATGTACACCTTCTGTCGCCTCTCACTGGATGCGCCCCCAATTGGCCGCGCGCTGCTGGTGGATCTGACCCGGACGACGCGGGCGTTGGCCGCTGGTGGGACCTTCCGCGCGACGTATTGGGCCACATTTGGTGACTGGATGATCATCGCGTGCGCCGCCGGTTGGGCCGCCGTCGCTGGCGGTGCCCGACTGGTCGCCGTTCTACTTGCAGCTCGGTTGATTCCCGGAATGCTTGCCGCGACGCGCCGGACTCCCTCCCTGTGGACTCGCATCGCTCCGCTTGCCGCGGGGGGGGCCGCGATCGCGCTCGCTGTCAGTGTGGCGAACGGTTGGACGATCGCCGTTGGCGTCTCAGCGGTTGCGCTCGGCGCAGCACGGGGTGCAAGTTCTGGCACACGTGAGGTTGGCCGGGTTTCGCGCGATGATCTGGACCGCGCCTTGCTCGCCGCGAGTCTCGCCAGCCGCCTTGCGATGGCGACCGGGCTCGGAGCAGGTGCGATCGCGACGATGTTCCTTGGGCCCGCCAGCGGACTGGCGGTGGCCGCCGCAATCCTCCTCGTATCCATTCCTGCCGCTGTGGCGAGTGCGAGTGGCGAGCGTCCGTCGGCCGAATCACTCTGGGAGGTCGCTGGTCGGCATCATCGGGTGATGCTCCTTCTGTCGGCGTGTGCCGTCGGAGCAACCGCGATTGCGTCCTCGGCGCCAGCGATCGCGGAGCACGCAGTGGTCCTCGGCGGTGGTAGGGCGGTATTTGGCTGGTTGTTTGGTGCACTGGCGATTGGCCTGCTGTGCGGCCAGCTGGTCGTCTGGTCATTTGTTCAAACCGGTGGGAACGGCGGCCGTGCCATTGGCCTCGCCCTCAGCGGATTGGCAGTGGCCCTCGGACTTGCCGCCGGGGCAGACCTTGTGGCGACACTGGCCTGCGCGACGGGCGTCGCTGGACTTTCCCTCGGAGCGGCCGACGCTCTCTTGCGTCTTGAAATTGTTCGTACCGGCGAGCGTCGGATGTGGCAGGCCGCAGCGGCGGCGCTCGGTGCCGGAGCGATTGCCGGACTCGTCGCGGCAGCGCTTGCTCCAGATCAGGGCCAGATCCTCTGGATCGCCTGTGGCGCAGCCCTCGTCGTGAGCCTGCTGGTACTGCTCGTCGGAGCGCGGTCAAGCGTTCGTTCAAACGGGCCCGTGGCCTCCACCGCATGACACGCGCCGCCAGCATTGTCGCGTTCGTCGTCCTGACGATCGGCGCACTGATGACGTCGTTCGCCGTCGCGCTTGCCGCGGGTGGCGGACGGGTCTCGGTTCCCTTGGTTGTCGGACTCGTTGTCGCAGCGACACTCGGAGAGGTCGCCACGATCGTGGGCGACGATGAGGAGGGCGAGCGCACCTTCAGCGTGGGTACGACGGCGCACATTGCCGCTGCGCTGTTGCTGCCGGTTGCTTGGGCTGGTCTCGTTGCCCTTGCTGGCGGCCTTGCCGGTGAGCGCGCACGCCGGGCGCCGCTCCTTCAGACGGCGTTCAACGGTTCGGTCGCCGTTTCGTGCACGATGGGTGCGTCGCTGACGGTGCGTTGGCTTCATCCATCAACAGCGTTCGACTGGCCGATGTACCTGGCGGTTGGGGCGGCGGTCCTCGTCTACGTTCCGCTGAACATCGGCCCGGTCGGGGCCATCTGCTCCGCGGCCGCGGGTGAGCGGTGGCGGCCCATGAGCTGGCTGCCTCCCATGGATCTTCTGACCTTCCTGATGGAAGGCTGTCTGGGTACCGTCCTGGCCATCCTCACCCGGCAAGCGCCGGTCGGATTGCTCTTTGCCGCGCCGCTGCTGCTCACGATCTTTCTCTCGCAGAAGCGGTACCGGCTGCTGCGCCGAGAGACCCGACGGACGCTGCGCGCACTGGTGTCGGTCATCGACGCTCGCGATCCAGCCACGGCCGCACATTCGGAGCGGGTCGGAGACCTGGCGGCCCGGATCGTTGACGCGGCGGGACTTGGCCAGCGGGTCTCGCGTGATGCCCGTTGGGCGGGGCGTCTGCACGACCTCGGGAAGCTCTCTGTTGAGGACGCGATCCTGTTCAAGAATGGTCCCCTGGACGACAATGAATGGAACATCATGCGACGCCATCCTGCGGTGTCGGCGGAGCTCCTGGAACCCCTCGGGCTGACACGCCACCTGGCGCCGGTCGTCCGCTTCCACCATGAGCGTTTTGACGGAACGGGCTACTACCGCGTACCGGGGGATCGCGTGCCGCTGATCTCCATGATCCTGGTGATCGCCGACTCGTTCGATGCGATGACAACCGACCGTCCGTACCGCAGCGGCATGGACATCGAGGATGCCTTGGATGAGATCCTTCACGGTGCCGGTTCGCAGTTCCACCCAGAGTTCGCCCGCATCTTCGTCGCCATGATGCGGGGGCTTCCCATCCCCGACCTCAGCGACGACCTTCGCCCGGCGGCAATGGCGTCGGCAACACGCGCGCTGAAGAGCCTCGCCACCTCGTCGTGAGAACGGGTCTCCGGGCGTTTGCGCTGCGGCCATGGTACGTTCGCTCGTCGGCTCGTTCCGGCGCCGCACGCCCTGCCGTAATCGATCGACGGAGACCGAATGACATCAGCCGCTCAGACCGCCGCCAGCCACGACTTCAAGGTCGCTGACCTCAGCCTCGCCGAGTACGGGCGCAAGGAAATTGAGATGGCCGAGCACGAGATGCCCGGCCTCATGAAGACCCGTGCCGAATATGGCGACTCAAAGCCCTTGAAGGGCGCGCGGATTACCGGTTCGCTCCATATGACGATCCAGACGGCCGTCCTAATCGAGACCCTCACCCACTTGGGCGCCGAGGTCCGTTGGGCCAGCTGCAACATCTTCTCCACTCAGGACCACGCCGCTGCTGCGATTGCCGTCGGCCCAAACGGCACCCCCGACGACCCGCAGGGCGTTCCCGTCTTCGCCTGGAAGGGCGAGACGCTCGAGGAGTACTGGTGGTGTACGGAGCAGATCCTCCGGTGGCCCGGAGGGAAGGGGCCGAACATGATCCTGGACGACGGCGGCGACGCCACGATGCTCGTTCACAAGGGCGTCGCATATGAGGCCGCTGGTGCGGTACCGGACCCCTCAACCGGTGAGTCCGAGGAGTTCCAAGTTTTCCTCACCCTCCTTCAGCAGTCCATTAAGGACGACGCCAAGCGCTGGACCAACATCGCCGCCGACATTAAGGGCGTGACGGAAGAGACCACGACGGGCGTCCATCGGCTCTACCAGCTCGCGGCCTCTGAGGAACTGCTGTTTCCGGCGATCAACGTGAACGACTCGGTCACCAAGTCCAAGTTCGACAACCTCTACGGCTGTCGCCATTCGCTGATCGACGGCATCAACCGCGCCGTCGACGTGATGATGGGTGGCAAGGTCGCCGTGATCTGCGGCTACGGCGATGTCGGGAAGGGTTGCGCCGACTCACTTCGCGGCCAGGGCGCCCGGGTGGTTGTTACCGAGATCGACCCGATTTGCGCCCTGCAGGCATCGATGGAGGGCTACGACGTGAAGACGCTGGAGGACGTCGTCGAGACGGCCGACATCTTCATTACGTGTACCGGCAACAAGGACATCATCACGGCTGATCACATGTCCCGGATGAAGCACCAGGCCATCGTCGGAAACATCGGCCACTTCGACAACGAGATCGACGTGGTTGGCCTGACCAACTTCAAGGGTGTCGAGCGGATCAACATCAAGCCCCAGGTCGACAAGTGGCTGTTCCCCGATGGCCACGCGATCATCCTCCTGTCGGAGGGGCGCCTCCTGAACCTCGGTAACGCCACTGGCCACCCGAGCTTCGTGATGTCCAACTCGTTCACGAATCAGACGATGGCGCAGATCGAACTGTTCACGAAGACCAGTGACTACGGCAAGCAGGTCTACGTGCTACCGAAGCACCTGGACGAGAAGGTCGCTCGCCTCCACCTAGACGCCCTCGGCGTCCGCCTGACGGAGCTAACCCCAGAGCAGGCCGACTACATCGACGTCCCCGTCAGCGGCCCCTTCAAGCCGGACCACTACCGCTATTAGGTGAGTGATCCGGGGCCGAATTGAGGTGCCGGTTTCGGGAAAGGCTACGACCGTGCAAACGCCAGTAGCGCCTCGATGTTCCCCCCGTCAGCAAGACGGAGCGCATCGAGGTAGCGCTGGCGGGTCGCCCCTGGCGTCGTGATGGTTGAGCGGCCCCAGTTGAGTGTGGGCCGACCCATCGAGCGGGCGAGTGCGTCAGCCGCGAGTCGCGAGTGGCGGCCGTTTCCATTTACGAACGGGTGGATGGAGACCAGACGGTGCGAGAAGTGAACCGCGAGCCGGTCCGGTTCCATGTTCGTGTCACGCCAGACTCGTGTGTCGTCGATTAACGATCGAACTTCGACCGGGATAGTGAACCACGTGGTTCCAAGGTTGGTTCCTGAACGTCGGTATTCACCCGCCCAGCGCCAGACTCCGGCGAACATCCGCCGGTGGAGGTCTCGCACGAAGTGCTCACTGAGGATGCGGTCAGGGTCGCGCCGTTCGCTCACGAGCCAACGAACCGCGCTCGCGATGCTGAGTGCCTCTGCCGTATTGAGGCCAGCCCGGGTCGCCAGTGGCAGGAGGAGCGCCTCGGCGCCGTCCGGTCCCAGGGGTGTCTGCCCCCCGATGTTGCCGTCGATCACCGGTCACGCCAAAGCGTGCCACGTCTGGCCGAGGTGAGCTGGCGAGCGCGATCAGCAACCACGTCGTCGGACATGGTGACGTCCTGGGCCTCAAGCGCCATCGTGTGCTCGACAGCGTCGATCTCCGCGCGAGCAATGGCAAATGCTCGAGTCTGCACCGTTTCTTCCAGTGGAACCCGCGGAACAAGCACATAGATCAACTGGCAATCGAGTGCCTCGGCGGCGCGTCGCAACGTACCGAGGCGCACGCGATCCGCGACCTCCGACCGTTCGAGTCCGTGCACTGACTCTTGGCTGACGTCAAGCCGTTCGCCGAGTTGGCGTTCGGTCATTCCGAGAGCAATGCGAATCGCGCCTATCCAGCCCTTCCGCGGTCGCTGGAGGTCGGCGACCATGCGGAAGGAGTCGATCTGCGCATCGAGATCCTGGCGCACGATTGCGCTGAGGCTACCACGAGATATAGTCTTTAACCTCTGAATATCCGCCATGAAAATAGGTTAGCAAGCCTTTTTCGAGGAAACGAGCCGAGGAGCGCAACCATTGATCCGTCCCGTGAAACACCTTGGGCCTGGGCGGGATTCCCGGCCGACGTGTCGGCCGTGGGGGGTGAGCAGGGGTGTCGTACTCGTCCGCGAAAATAGACCTCTGTGGCGGACTCGTTGCGACGACTGACCGGGCGCGGTACCCTCGACGGGTCAATACCGGTTGAGATGTCGCTGCGCATTCAGTGCGCGACCCGCCGTAGGCAGACGCCGACCTTGGCGTCGTTACCGATGAGGTGATGTGAGCACCGACGCACCCCCAAACAGTCCAAACGAACATGCGCGCAACGCTCGGCGTCTGGCGCGCCAGACGGGCCGGATGGGCAGCCGTTCTTCACGCGAGGATGGCTTTGGCCGGGATGGAGTGATGCGTCCGGGCGACGGCCCGATGGTGGTCTTCGATCACGTCACCAAGGCCTACAGCACCGAAGTGCTCGGCCTGAATGACATCTCGGTCACGATCGACTCGGGTGAGTTTGTCTTCCTCGTGGGCCCCTCCGGCTCCGGGAAATCGACATTCATCCGCACCCTGATCAAGGAACTCGACGTCGACTCTGGGCGCCTGCTGATCGGTGGACGCGACCTCAGTCAACTGGCCCGCGGGCGCGTCCCTTACCTGCGCCGCTCAATCGGCTGCGTCTTCCAGGATTTCAAATTGCTCCCGAACCGCACCGCGTTCGAGAACATCGCCTACTCGCTGGAGGTGACCGGTGAGAGCAGTCGAACCTCACGGCGCAAGATCCAAGAGATCCTGACGCTCGTGGGTCTGGACGGGAAGGGCGACCGCCTTCCGACCGAGCTTTCGGGTGGTGAGCAGCAGCGGGTTTCGGTGGCCCGGGCGTTCGTCAACCACCCCCGCCTCCTGATCGCGGACGAGCCCACCGGAAACCTGGATCCCGAAACGTCCATCGGAATCATGCAATTGCTGTACCGGATCAACCGCACGGGCACCACCGTGGTCGTGGCGACCCATGACCGCGACATGGTCGACCGGATGCAGATGCGCGTCATCGCCCTTGAAGCCGGACGCATCGTCCGCGACCAGAAGGGTGGGGCGTACTTGCACCCCGAACACCTGGATGCTCAATCCGAGACCGGTCCCGTTGGGGAGAGCGCATGAACCCGCGCTTTTTCCTTCGCGAAGGCATCCGCTCGATGCGAGCCAACTCCGCGATTGCCCTCGCTGCGACGATTACGGTGCTGCTCACCCTCTCCATCCTTGGAGCCGTTCTGGTTTCGTACCAGTACATCAGCTCCGCCCTGGACCATCAGACGAACCGCCTCGACATTCGCGCGTCCCTTCGCTTCGACGTGACCCCAGACCAACAGGCCGCGTTCGAACAGCGCATGAAAGCCACCCCACATGTGGAGTCGGTGAAGTACGTCTCGCCAGCTGACGGTCTTGAGGAACTCAAGAAGACCCTGAAGGACCCGAAGCTCCTCGAGGGCGTTGCTTCGAACCCGTTGCCGCCCGAACTTCGCGCGACACCCGATGATGCGAACAATGCCCAGTCCATCATCAATGCACTCAAGGGTGACCCAGCACTCTTGGTCTGCAAACCCGTCACCGGTGTTACCGACGCGGCCTGCAAGGCCGACACTGGAATGACCTACGGCGGCGAGTCCGCGGCGACCCTCATCCGCATCAGAAACTGGATCAAATGGGTTGGGCTGATCATGGTCATTGGCCTCGTGCTGTCGTCGATCTTCCTGATCGCGAACACGATTCAGCTCTCGATGTTTGCCAGGCGCCGTGAGGTTGAGGTCATGAAGTTGGTGGGGGCCACAAACTGGTTCATCCGCTGGCCCTTCATTATCGAGGGGATCCTTTGTGGCGTGGCGGGCGCACTGCTCGCCGTTACCTTCCTCTGGATCACGAAGGCAACGCTCATTCAGGACCTCGCTGGCCTCGGTAAGGGACTGACCCGCGATGATGCGACGACCATGAGCTTCCCGGCACTTGCGCTGTCACTCATCGGGGCGGGTGCCCTCGTTGGTGCCCTCGGCAGTGGGTTCACGCTGCGGCGTTTCCTGCGCGTGTGAGCCGAGCAACGAGCGGTCTGCGGTCCCGAAGTCCACTCTGGGCACTCCTCGCGGTCGCGGTCGCATTGGGAGTGTTCCAGCTGGGCATCTTCGTCGGCAAACGCCAGCGGACGCCGTCGCTGACGGTCGAGATCGTCGGGATCCTTGGTCGCGAGTACTACAAACCCGTCCGCCTCGGGCTGATTCAGCGGGCATCGGTGAACGGTGCGATCTCAACCCTCGGCGATCCGTACACGCGCTACCTTGACCCGCGCGACCTCGTTGCGGCCAGGGATGATGCCGCTGGTGCCTATTCCGGTGTCGGGATTCGCCTGACCCCACGCGACGGCGCGCTGTTCGTCGCTGAGGTATTTGGCAAGGGTCCGGCCGCGCGAGGCGGCGTGAAGGTTGGCGATCACCTCCTTGCGATCGATGGAAAAGCGCTCGTTCCGGGGCGCTCATCCGGTCAGATCCGGGGCCTTCCGGGTACGGCGGTGCGCCTCCGACTCTCGACCGGCACCGAGAAGCCCCGCGAGATCACGTTGCGCCGGGAGCGCGTCACCGCCCCAGCCGTGACCGGACGGATTGAGCGTCGCGGCGGCGTGGCCATCGGACGCCTGCAACTCTTTGAGTTCACCCGCGGCGCCGGGACCGAGCTTGGGCTTCGCACCCGGGAGCTTCTGCGCCAAGGCGCAACGGGGCTTGTTCTTGACTTGCGCGGGGACCCGGGTGGCCTGGTGGACGAAGCCGTCCGTTCAGCGAGCGTCTTTCTGCCAAAGGGAACGCAGATTGCGACGACGGAGGGCGCACATGAGGCGCGTCGGGTGCTGCGCGCGCGCGCGGGCGCCGTGGACGAAAACGTGCCCTTGGTGCTACTCGTCAGTCGCGACTCGGCAAGCTCCAGCGAAATCCTGGCTGGCGCGCTCCGCGACAACAAACGCGCCACCCTCGTCGGGACGCGCACCTTTGGTAAGGCGGTGATTCAGGCCACGGAGGTATTGGACAACGGCGGGGCGCTGCGGTTTACGATCGCTCGCTACCGGACTCCCGGCGGTCTTGACATCAACGCCCGCGGGCTGATTCCGTCGGTTGCCGCCGAGGACAACCCGTCAACGCCGGTTGACGAAGGGATGGAACGCGCACTGGACTTGGCCGCGGGAGTGCCGCCGCCAGCGGTCGTTCCGAGCCCCAGCGTCACGGGGTGAGCCGGGTCGCGACACCACCGGTTGTGGCAGAGCTGATCGCCGATGGTCGTGGAGTCGCCGCACGTCCCGCGTTCGAGCGGGGGCTGCACATTGCGATCGGTCCGAAGGGGCGCCGGGGCGCCAGGATCGGCGATCTCGTCACCATTCGTGCCCGGGGCGGCGGCGCGGATGTCATCGCCCGGCATGGCCGGGCGAGTTCGGCTCGGGACGCCATGCAGGCGCTCGTCGCGGACGCGGGTCTCTGGGCAGACTTCTCGAAGGCCGTTCTCGCCGAGGCCGAGGAGCAGGCCACCGCGGAGTCCACGGAGGATGCCGGTCGCCTTGATCTGCGGGCGCAGCGGGTCATCACGATCGATCCCGACGGCGCCAAAGATCACGACGACGCCATCTGCGTCCGCGGCGAGGGGGACGCGATTCGCCTCTGGGTGCACATCGCCGACGTTGCCCGTTTCGTGCCCGCAGGAGGTGCGATCGACCGGGAGGCAGCCCGGCGCGGTACCTCCAACTACCTGCCGGGCGTCGTCATCCCGATGCTGCCGCCGCGCCTCTCGACCGACGTCTGCAGTCTCCGGCCAGGCGTTGACCGGAAGGTCGTGACGGCTGAGATTCTCGTCGGGGTCGATGGTGCGGTCACCGAGATGCGTTTCTACCGGGCGCTCGTGCATTCGAAGCAGCGCTTGACCTACCCGCAGGTTGATGCCGTTTTCGCAGGGCTACCGCTGGACGACTCAGGCCTGGACGCCGATCTGGCGACGGCGCGCGATCTTGCCGAGCGCCTTCGTCGGCGCCGAATGTCGCGCGGTGCACTGGAGGTGAACTCCTCCGAGCCCAGCTTCACGTTCCGGGATGGGGAGATCAACGGAGTGGAGATGGAGGGCCAGACCCCTGCCCACTCGCTTGTCGAGGAGTGCATGATCGCCGCCAACGAGGCCGTCGCGCGGTACCTCATCGACCGCCGCCGCGCGACCGTCTTTCGCGTGCATCCACCGCCTTCGGCGCGCTCCATCGAGCTGTGTTACCACCGCCTGGAAGCACTCGACATCCCAACGCCTCCGCTCGCTGACGGTCCGTTGACACCCGAGCAGTGCGAGGCCGCTGCACGTGCCGCGAGCGTCGCGGTGGCCGCGGTGACCGCGACCGGGCGCGGTGCACACGCCTTTCCGGGCCTCGTTCTGCGGGCCCTTCAGCGCGCCTACTACGACGTCGCTCCGCCCGGGCACTCCGGCCTCGCGTCGCCCGCGTACCTTCACTTCACCTCGCCAATCCGCCGCTACCCCGATCTGCTGGCGCACCGGACGCTGCTCGATGCCCTTGGTATCGGCGACCCTGGGCCGGACCTCACGGAGCTCGCAGTCGAAGCCGCGGAGAGCTCAGAACGCGAGCGCGAGGCGCAGAACTTGGAGCGTCGCGCGGATCGGATGGCACTGGCCTTTCTCCTTCGCGAGCGCCTGCGCCACGATACGGACGAAGCACTGCCCGCTGAGGTGACCGGTTTGGTCGGTGGGGGAGCGTTTCTCAGGATTGAGGGCCTGTACGACGGCTTCCTGCCGGTGCGAGCAGTCGATGAGGACGACTGGAATTTGGATGAGGCGGAGGTGACGCTGATCGGTCGAAACACCGGCATCCGCATCGCCCTCGGCGACGCGTTGACCGTCGTGGTCGATTACATCGAGCCCCTGCGTGGACGAGTGACAGTGGCCCTTGCCGGGCAACCTCGGCCAACCGGCCAGCGACGGGTACCATCTGCGGGTGGCAAAAAAGGCAGACAAGAAGCGCCCCGGCGGCGCGGACATCGCTCGTAACCGCAAGGCGTACTTCGAGTTCGAGATCCTCGACCGCTATGAGGCTGGCCTTGTCCTGATGGGCAGTGAGGTCAAGGGTCTGCGTGAGCGCGGCGCCTCGATCAACGATGCATACGCCACGCTGCGGAGCGGCGAGATGTGGTTGATCGGACTTCACATCCCCGAATACTGGAATGCCGGAAGCTTCGGTCACGACGTGGGCCGCGAGCGGAAACTGCTCTTGCACCGCCAAGAGATCGAGAAGATGGCAGTACGGATCTCGGAGAAGGGCCTCGCGATCATCCCGCTTCGCCTGTACTTCAAAGAGGGGCGCGCCAAGATCGAAATCGGGGTCGGTCGCGGAAAGACGCTGTACGACAAGCGTCGCACCATTGCCGAGCGGGACTCTAAGCGCGACCTTGACCGCATCGGAAAGGGCCGCCGGTAAGCGGACTATTGCCGGTCGAGCTAGCGGTCCGCCCACTTCGCGACCGGCGGCGGCATCGGAACCTCGAGCGTTTCGAGGACCGATTTGGCGTCTGACGTCACCCGGACGAGATCCAGGTTGGTCTCTTTGATGAACCCCTCTGTCACTGCATGACGGGCAAACGCGAGCAGATGGCCGAAGAACCCCAACACGTCCAGCAGGCAAACCGGTTTCGCATGGATGCCAAGCTGGCTCCACGTCGCCACCTCAAACAGCTCCTCCCACGTCCCGAAGCCGCCCGGCATGGCAACGAATCCGTCAGCAAGCGATGACATCCGCTCCTTGCGTTGATGCATATCGGGGACCACCTCCAGACGCGTGAGACCTGGATGCGCCACCTCCGCGTCTCGTAGGGCCTCAGTGATCACTCCGTGGACCTCGCCGCCCGCCTCAAGGCAGGCATCCGCAATCACTCTCATCAGCCCGACGTGCCCACCGCCGTAGACCAGGGTGATGCGACGGTGCGCCAATATCGCGCCAAGGGAGTGGGCCGCATCTGAGTACTCTGGCCGAAATCCCGGACTCGAGCCGCAGTAGACGGCGACGGACCGCATCACTCGGTGGATGTCACGACGATCGCGTGCTCGGCGAGAGCGCCGTGGGCACCGTAGGTCGTGATCTTCTCGATGTCGGAGGAGCGGCTCGGTCCGGAAACCAGCGAGACCGCCGAGGGCGTTGGGCCGCCTGAGCGGAACGTCTCGATCAATGCCGCTTCCAGGGTTGGTCGGATGCGACCCGAGGGGATGATGGGCAAGTGAAAGCGGCTGAGGACGTCGATTGTGCGTCCATGGCCGGGGCCGGGCGCAAGGAGGACCGTTCCACGCTGAGCAACGCCGAGGACCGGGACGGTGACCCCACACGTGTCCGCAGGCCCGTCCAGGCCAATCAGGTCGCGCACTGTGCGATCCGATGGCCAACGAATGACCTCGATTCCCGCCTCGGTGATCGCCGCGGGCACGCCGAGTTCGTCAAGCCAGGGATCAGCGGCAACGAGCGCGCGTGAGGATCCCCACGCACGGATTTGAGTAACCGCGGCGTTTGCGACCTCACGTGCGGGGCACGCTTCACCGCTGGCTCGGCGGCGACCGAGCGCGGCGATGAACGTATCGACGTCGCCTACGGGCGTGGTGGCCATTGCGTCATCAGATCGCGTTCATCCGTCCAGTGGCGTCCCGGTCCTGGTGCCCGCTTCGCCCAGCCGCGTGGCCCGAGCACCCGCATCCCGAGGCGCGCGGCACGAACCGAGAGGCGATAGAGGACAGGGTTTCGCCACGCGGTCGCCCAGAGGTGAAACATCCGACGCTCCGTCGCTCCCTGCTCCGGCTTCGCGTTGATGACCGCCCGCGCCTTGACCAGGAGGTCATGCAAGGGAATCCCGACGGGACAGGCCTCGTGACAACCGCCGCAGAGTGATGACATGAAGGGAAGCTCGTTCGATGTTTTGCCATTGAAACCCTCCAGCAGCGGCGTGATCACGGCACCAATCGGCCCCGAGTACGGAGATCCATATGCCTGCCCGCCGACGCTTCGCCACATCGGGCACGCATAGAGACACGCGCCGCACCGGATGCAGGCGAGCGCTTCCTCAAACTCCGTCCCACGCAGCACGCTCCGCCCGCCATCCAGGATGACCAGGTGAAGCTCCTCCGGACCGTCGCCCTCACCCTCGCGTCGCGGCCCCGTGATGAGGTTCACGTATGTCGCCGCGTCATCGCCGATCGCAGCCATCGGGAGCACCTGGAGGAGGTGCGCGGCTTCCTCCCAGTTCTCGACGACACGCTCAATGCCCATCACCGCGACGTGGATCCTGGGGAGTCCGGTGACCAGGCGGCCATTGCCTTCGTTTTCAACGACGCAGATCGTTCCCGTCTCCGCGACCGCCATGTTGACGCCCGAGATACCGATGTCGGCCGCGGCGAATTGCTCGCGCAGTCGCAACCGCGCATGTGCGACGAGCGCCTCACGATCGAGGGGGAGCGGACGACCCGATTCGGCTTCGAACAGCTCGCGGACCTGGGACTTATTGAGGTGGACCGCCGGGGCAATGATGTGGGAGGGGTGCTGGCCCGCAAGCTGCAAAATCCACTCACCGAGGTCGGTTTCGATGACCTTCAGCCCTTGGTCCTGAAGATGTTCGTTGAGCTTGATCTCTTCCGTGGCCATCGACTTGCTCTTCGCGATGACCTTGGCCCCTCGGGCGGCGGCAAGCTCGCCGATGTAGCGGCACGCCTCGGCTCCGTCGCTCGCGCGAACCACGGTCGTGCCAGCCGCTCGGGCGTTCTCCTCAAGACGCGCGATCAGCTCCGGCAGCTTCGCGATGTTGCTGCGGCGAATCGCGCTGGCGCGGTCGCGCATCCCGTCAAAGCCCTGCTCGTCCTTCATCCGCTGACGGCCTGCGTGGAAGCTCGCCGAGGCGCGCGAGAGGTTCCCGCCAAGCTCAGTGTCGGCAACCGCTGCCGCGGTCCGCTCCCTCAGGGTGCCTGTGATCTCCGGGTATGCGACGTTTGGTGCGGCGGGTTCGCTCACTCGTCGCCCGCCAACAGCTCGGCGAGGTGTCGAACGCGCAGTGGCACGCCGACGCGCCGGGCGCGCCCGGCGATGTGCATCAGGCATGACAGGTCGCAGGCCACCAGCGTCTCTGCACCGGTCGCTGCGGCATTTCTGGCCTTTGCCTCACCGAGCGAACCAGAGACCTCCGGAAAGTTGACTGAAAAGGTTCCGCCAAAGCCGCAGCAGACGGTGGTGTCGGCCATCTCGCGAAGTTCAACGCCGGCCAGCGTGGCCCGGGCACTGCCGCGCTCGCCGAGTAGGCGCAGCATGTGGCACGAGTCGTGGTAGGTCACACTGCCGGTGTCAGGCACCGGGATCTCAAGGTCGTTGGCGACCAGGAACTGCGAGAACTCAAAGGTCCGCGTTGCGAGGTGGCGGGCCTCCGCTTCCTCGGGTTCCCCCTGAAACAGGTCGATGTAGCCGTGCGTCAACATGGCCGCGCAGGAACCGGACGGAATGACGACGGGATCGTCGCCAGCAAACGTCTGCAGGGTTTTCCGGGCGACCCGACGCGATTCCTCGGGGTGGCCGGAACTCCACCCGGGCTGGCCGCAGCAGGTCTGCGCCTTCGGGACGCTCACCGAAACCCCGGCGCGTTCCAACACCGTTTGCGCCGCCTGCCAGACGGTTGGGGCGATGACGTCCGAAAGACACGTCCGCATGAGGATCGCGCGCATAGGAGGGGAGTTTAGGGGAGGTCCGCCGGATTCACCCGCGCCGGTGGTACCATCTCCGTACCTGGGCCCGATCCAGTTTCGACGGAATGTGAAAGGAATCGCAAGCGAGCCGCGGCTTCCGGAGGACCGCGTTAACAACCGGAAAAAAAGTAGCTGCGAAGACTTCTTCTTCGAAGCTCGCACTCGCTGCCTAAACCACAGCGTTGAGCCGTCGGCCTACCTTCGGATCATGAGGTAGATGTTCGGCGTCAGAAAGTGATCCTGGCCCCAATGCAGCGGCACTCGGTTGAGGGGTGAGATTTCAGGAGTACCTGGTGGACGAACGGTTTGTCGTGTTCGACGTCGTCTGCGAGAAAATTGAACCGACTGCGCTCGGAGAAACGATTTTGGAAGCATTTTCGGACGCCGGGGCAGTACCGGCCGGGTCCATGTGGGTCAATCGGAGTTCGCCTCGTAACCGGGGGCGGGCTCCGATTTCATTTCAAGACCCGATGACCTTGCCCCTCGCTCAGGTCTTGGGTTCCCACCAGTCGGGCGCTTCGGGTCGATCCTCGCGTGGGGTGAGAAGCGGAGCGGATTGAACCCGCTGGCCTGCGGTCGTTGGGGCATCGGCTACCGCGTCGGCTGGCAGCTCTTCGCCTCCGACCACGATCCGCGCACCGTATGCGCGACGACCAAGCTCCGCGACGGCAGCCACGAGGAAGACCGACATCCCGATGAACTCGAGCGAGTCCGAGAATGCGGCGGTGAAATCGAACGCGGATGACGGCAACTCATCACCGGTTGCGTCCTTCTTGAGCAGGAGTCCTTTGAAGATTTCGACGAGGCCAGCACCCCCGATGAATGTGAGTCCGCCGAGCGCGAGTTGGCGTTTTGGGGCTTTCGCCATCTCCCGGAAGAACTTCCAGAGGAGCTTCACAACGAGAACGGCGCCCGGGAGGTAGATCAGGATCCACGAGAAGTGAATCGGGCCCGGCTTGTCGGGGAATTGCTGATCGATGACCCTCGAGATCGACTGGTGCAGAAGCGTCGTCTCATCGACGGCAAGAAACGCCACCACGAGGGCCAAGAAGTGCCACTCGCGTGCCCACTTGTCTCCTGCCTGGGCGGCAGTCCGAGCGATTGCCCAGACCATGGCAGCGCTCGCGAACAGGACGAGAATTTTGAAGCCAGTCGGGATGTTGATCTTGTCGTCCGAGTCGATGAAACGAGCGAACGCGAGCAGCTTGTGCTTCCACTTCAGCGTTTGGGCGATGAACGTTGCGACGATCAGACAGCCGACGGTGATCCCAAGCACGCGTGCCAGTTTGGCTGGCTCGACCCGGAACTCGGCGTATGCGACTCGCGCGGGACGACCGGCGGAATTGACGGGTTCACCGTCTGCCGGGCCATCGATGTCGGGAGGTTGGAGGAACTTGGGGAGCTTCATCGGTGCGTAGTCTGCCGACTCACGTACGCTCCTGCACGTGAACGCGTTCCAAGCGATTGTCCTCGGCCTGGTTCAGGGGGCCACGGAGTTCCTTCCCATTTCGTCGACCGCGCACCTGCGGATCGTGTCTGCCTTCTTCGGATGGAAGGATCCCGGCGCGACGTTTACGGCAGTGACACAGCTCGGAACGGTGGCGGCCGTGTTGATTTTTTTCCGCCGCGACATCGGGCGAATTCTCACAGCGTCGTTCCGGGGGCTGCGCGACCCCGTCGCGCGCCAGAGTCACGACGCGAAGATGGGCAGCTACATCGCGGTCGGCTCGGTCCCGATCCTGGTGTTCGGCTTTCTGTTTCGTCATCAGATCGACTCAGGTGCCCGAAACCTCGTCCTCATTTCCCTGGCGCTCATCATTTTCGCGGGCGTGATGCTCTACGCCGAGGACACCGCCCGTAAGGATCGCGATTTAGGGTCGCTTGGCTCCCGCGACGGCATCGCGATCGGCCTCGCACAAGCCCTGGCCGTGATTCCTGGCGTCTCGCGTTCCGGAGCGACAATTAGTGCCGGTCTCATGCTCGGTTTCGACCGCGTCGCTGCCGCCCGATACTCGTTCCTCCTTTCGATCCCGGCAGTGCTTGCGAGTGGCCTCTACAAGCTCCGTAGCATCGGCGAACCAGGTGCGCCGGGGATCGCCCCAACACTTGTCGCCACCCTCATCGCCTTCGTGGTCGGCTACGCCTCGATCGCCGGGCTACTGAAGTTCTTGCAAACCAGGTCAACGCGCGTGTTCGTCGCGTACCGCGTCGTGCTTGGGTTGTTGGTCCTGAGTCTCGTCGCCGGAAGCGTGATCTCAGCCACCTAACGCAGCAGCAGCGCGATGAGGGCTGCCGTGTTGACGGTTGCGTGCATCGTCATCGATCCAATCAGTCCTTGGCGCCGATAGACAACAGCCAGGAGTATTCCGAGCGCAACGAGCGCGAGTGCCCGAGGCCAAGCGAGGTAGGCATCGAGGTGACTCCCAGCGAAGACGAGGGCGCTGACGATGGTCGCGGGCCACCACGTGAAGCGCGCCGTGAGGCTTCTGAGGATCACCCCTCGAAACAGGATCTCCTCGCCAAATGGCGCAATCACGACCACCGCGACACCGATCAGGACCGCCTGCCACCAGACCTGAATTCCGATGTCCTGATCGCCCAGGCGATCGAGCGCCCGCTTCGCGCTTGGATCAACCGCGCGCCCCACCAGCAGGATCAAGCCAGCAATGATCAAGCCAAGGACGCCAGCCCCGACACCGACGATGATCGCGCGCAGTGGCGGGCGTCGGTCCGATGCAACGCGCCGAAGATGAGCGGGGCCTTTTCCCAGCACGACGCAGGCGACGAGCGCGATCACGCCTCCGCCGACGACCACTGCGGCGGCACGGGCTGTGGATTCTCCAGCGCCCAGCCATTTGAAGAATGCGATCGCGACCACGGTTGCGACGAGACCAATTGGCACTGCCGAGAGTGCTCGGAGGAGGCGGAGCATCGGGGAACGAGCGGAGGACATCAGTGCAGGGTAGTCATCCAGGCGGCTGGGGCGGGGTCCGGTAGCATCGCCCGCTGTGACGACTTCCCCAGCTTCCATCTCCCCACAGCCATCGCGCGAACGTGTTTTTTCCGGGATGCGCCCCACCGGTCAACTCCACATCGGGCACCTGTTCGGCGCGCTCGCAAACTGGACCCGGCTGCAGGAGCAGTACGAGTGCATCTACTGCGTCGTCGACCTTCACGCGCTGACGACCGGCTATGAGGACATCGGCGGAATCCGGCAGAGCGGCATCGAGATGGTCGCCGACTGGATCGCGGCCGGGGTTGATCCGGAGCGCAGCATCATCTTTCGTCAGTCCGACGTCGCGCAGCACGCGGAGCTCGCGGTCATGCTCGGCATGATCACGCCCCTGTCCTGGTTGGAACGGGTGCCGACCTACAAGGGGCAGATGGACGAACTCGGCGGGGATCTCCTGTCCACCTATGGCTTCCTTGGCTACCCGCTTTTGCAGACGGCCGACATCATTCTCTACAAGGCCACTCGGGTGCCGGTCGGACAGGACCAGGTCCCGCACCTGGAGTTGGCCCGTGAGGTCGTCCGACGTTTCAACCACCTCTACGGGCCGGTCTTCCCGGAGCCGCAGGCACTCCTCACCGAGACGCCCCTGATTATTGGGACCGACAATCGGAAGATGTCGAAGAGCTACGGGAACACCATTACCCTTGGCAGCACCGACGAGGAGATCGACAAACTCGTTGGGGCCATGATTACCGACCCCCAGCGGGTCCGCCGCGCGGACCCCGGTCGCCCGGAGGTGTGCAACGTCTTTTCGTACCACCGCCTGTTCGGCGCGAGCGCCGAGGACCTTGCCGAGATCCACTCGGGCTGCACGACGGCAACCCTTGGATGCGTCGATGACAAGCGCGCCCTTGCGGCGCGGGTGAAGACCGCCATCGGGCCAATTCGCGAGCGCCGTCTGGAACTGCTTGCCGACACGGACCGCCTGGAACAAATCCTGGCCGACGGGGCGATCAAGGCCCGCGCAATTGCGGCCCAGGTGATGACGGAGGCCACGGGAGCAATGGGCCTCTAAGCGGGCTGTTCGTCGTACGGTTCTCGTTCCTCGCCGGAGGGGCCACCCCGGACCACCACCCAATTTCATGGTAGCTCCGAAATCTGTATCGCCGCGCCGCGTGGAGGTCACAAAAGCGGGTCATGGCGTTCGATTGCGCGCCGACGTCGGTTACCCTTGCGCTCCCTCCATAAACGGACTACGGTCCGTTTTTCTGTCGGCATCTGACACGGGAGTACGAAAATGAGCACCAGCATCGCTGACGGGACTTGGAACTTCGATTCTGTCCATTCGTCCATCGGTTTTCGGGTCAAGCACCTCGGGGTCGCCACATTCCGCGGTTCATTCCCGGGTATCCAGGGCACCGTCACGACCGCCGCCGGCGCGATCACCGGCATCGATGGAACCGTTGACATGGCGAGCCTGAGGGCCCAGGACGACAACCTGACCGGCCATCTGCAGTCAGACGACTTTTTTGCGGTGGCCGCTCATCCGCAGGGGAGCTTCCGATCGACCTCCATCACCTCGGCGCCCGACGGCAGCCTCACGATCGAGGGTGAAATCACGCTCCGCGGCGTCACCAAACCCCTGACCCTGACCGGCGAGGTTGAGGGTGTCGGCCCGGACCCGTACGGAGGAACCCGTATCGGAATCAGCGCGACGGGCGATTTGGACCGGACCGAGTTCGGGATCACCTGGAACGCCCCGCTTGCCAATGGGCTCCTCGCGGTATCCGAGCGGGTCAAGCTGGACTGGCACCTTGAGGCAATTCAGGCGGCCTAGTGGCGCTACGTATTGGCTTCGTCGTCGGCAGCCTGCGGAGGCACTCGTACAACCGAGCGCTGATCGCGGCTGCCGGTGAGGTTGCGCCAAACGATGTGACGTTTGTCGAGATCGGTGGCATCCGCGATCTGCCCGCCTACGACGAGGACCTGGACGGCGCCGATCCGCCGCCTGCCGTCCGCACACTTCGCGAGGCGATCGGAGCGGTGGATGCGTTGCTGATCGCGACCCCGGAGTACAACAGCGGCATTCCTGGTGGCCTCAAGAACGCCCTTGACTGGGCATCCCGCCCCTTCGGCGTGACGCAAATCGTCGGTAAGCCGCTTGCCGTCGTCGGTGCGAGTACGTCAGCGTTTGGGGCTGCGTGGGCGCAAGCTGATCTTCGCAGGGCTCTCGTCGCCAGCGGCGCGCGCGTCATGGAGGCGGACTTACCGGTCACGAAGGCTGCGGAGCGGTTTGACGCCGGCGGCGTCCTGACCGACCCCGAAACCCGTGAGCGCCTCGGCGCGCACATGGCGGCATTCATCGAATTCGTTCGAAGTCCGCCCGAGGACGACTGGTAGCGACAGTATGCTCGCGGGAGCAATGCTCTCCCGAAATCCCCTCCAGCTTCCGGTCGAGCTTGACCTCTTCCAAGGGCCGTTTGATCTTCTCCTCACGCTCCTCTTGCGTGAGGAGGTGGACCTGTTCGAGTTGCGCCTTGCCGAACTCGTCGACGCTGCGCTCGGCGACGATGCCCTGGAGCGTTGGGACCTGCCAACGGCGGGCGAGTTGATCGTCATCTTGGCCGCCCTTGCCGAACTGAAGGCGCGGCTGCTGCTGGGGGAGGCACTGGATGAAGAGCCCGACCCCGACGCGGTTGAGGCGCGAGAGCGACTGATTGGTCGCCTTGTGGCCTATGCCCCCTACCAGCGGGCTGCCATGTGGTTGTCCACCCGCTCTGAACGTGAGGCTGGTCCACGGTATCGCCGCGTGATGCTGGATCAGATCGGGCCTCCGCCGCCAGTGCGTGAGGACCCGGCCATCCTTGCGATCCGGCTGACGGCTCTCGTTACGGCCGTTCCTGCCCCGTCGCTTGATCACCTGACCAGTCGAGAGGTCAACGTACCTGCGCTTCTCCAGAGATTGCGTGATGCCCTTGTTCGCGGAACCACGCTCAGTTTCGACCGCGTGGTTCTCGGACAGACGCGACTTGAAGAGGCCATGACGCTGATTGCAATCCTGGAGTTGGCCCGCCGCGGCGAGGCCACCCTCGATCAGCCAGAGGCCTTCGGCGACATCAGTGTCATCCCGGTTCGGGTACGCGCGTGAGCGAACTTGCCCGTCGCATCGAGGCGCTCGTGTTCTTGAGTCCCGATCCCCTTTCCGAGCTGGTGCTCGGGGAGATTGCCGACGCCGCACCCGGTCCAGTCCTCGCAGCCCTTGCCGAACTGACGGAGCGTCACGGGCCGGAATCTGGCCTCGAGCTGGCGCACATCGCTGGCGGCTGGAGTCTCCGAACCCGCGCTGATCTCGCCCCGATCTGCGACCGTCTGCGTTCCCGTCCTCCCGATGACCGCCTGTCCCCAGCCGCGCTCGAGACCCTTGCTGTTATTGCATATCTCGAACCGGTCGGGCGTCCAGAGGTCAGTCGCCTCCGCGGCGTGCAGGTCGATGGCACCATGGCAATGCTCTCCGAGCGTGGTCTCATTGAAGAGGCTGGTCGACCGGATGGCGGGGGTGCAATGCGCTTCCGTACGACGCGCACGTTTCAGGAACGGTTCGGCCTGCGCGGGCGAGAGGATCTCCCTCCAATCGAACGGTTTGAACTGACCGGGCCAGAGGCCGAGGCAATTCGCGAGCGTTTGGCTGAAGCCGGACTTCTTGATGAGGGTGAGCAACCGCGTTGAGTGACACCATGCGGGTACATCGGGCCCTTGCGATGGCAGGGGTGGCAAGCCGCCGCGCCGCCGAGCGACTTGTGGAGGAAGGGCGCGTCACTGTGAACGGAGAGGTCGCGACCGTCGGTCAGCAGGTTGGCGAGAACGACACCCTGGCCGTCGACAATCGCCCCGTTCGCGCGCAGGCAACGCGGACGT
Source organism: Thermoleophilia bacterium (assembly GCA_043746815.1). Classification (GTDB taxonomy): domain Bacteria; phylum Actinomycetota; class Thermoleophilia; order Miltoncostaeales; family Miltoncostaeaceae; genus JAYTQG01. The sequence goes on from JAYTQG010000226.1 coordinate 47,097, forward strand.
ACCTGCTCAATAAGCGTGCCGGGACGGTTTCCACCGCAAGCGATCCTCAGGGTCGCCCGACGGTGCTGGATGATCTTCCCGACGATCTGCGGCTTTATCCTGTTGGGCGCCTCGACTTGGACACCACGGGCGCGCTCCTCATCACCAACGACGGAGATCTGGCGGCCCGTTTGATGCACCCGAGTTCCGGCGTCGCGAAGGTCTACGAGGCATTGGTCGACGGTCGGGTCTCCGCCGAGACAATTCGGACGCTACGCCGCGGCGTCATGCTTGACGACGGGCCGACGGGCGCCTGCGTCGCTGAGGTCATGGACCGCGATCATCCGCGCTCAACCTGGCTCCGCATCGAACTCCAGGAGGGACGAAACCGTCAGGTTCGTCGCATGTGTGAGACGGTGGGCCACCGGGTGCTGCGGCTGCATCGCCCCTCATACGCTGGGCTTCCCTTGCGGGGCCTCTCACGCGGGGAGTGGCGTCCCCTCACTGCCGAGGAGATGCGACGGGTGGCGAAGCTCGTCGGGTTGGAGCGATGAGCGGTCCGATAGTTCGGGCGATCCGCGGGGCGACCACGACCGATGACGACACCCAGGCTGAGATCAAGAACGCGACAATCGAACTCTTGCGGGAGGTCCTGTCCCGTAACCTCCTCACCGCCGAGGATCTGATCTCAATCCTGTTTACCGCGACCCCGGACCTCGTCAGTGACTTTCCCGCCGTGGCGGCACGCGAGATTGGCCTGTCAGGGGTGCCGCTGATGTGCGCACAGGAAATTCCGGTAGATGGCGCAATGGTGCGCTGCATTCGGGTGTTGGTGCACTGCTACGTGCCTGAACATCGGGCGATCCGCCACGTCTACCTGCGCAACGCGCGCCAGCTGCGTCTCGACTTAGCCGAGTAGGTCGCTTCCGCGGTACATGAACGCCGACCAGTCTGGAATCCGACTTGGATCGGCCACTGGCTCGTGGCTCACCGCCGAGATGTAGCCAAAGCCGTGTTGGTCGTCGAATACCGGGTCGATTCGGCCTTCCTTGATCTGCTGATCCACCCAGGCGTCCCGAAAGATCAGCCGACGCAGCCAATAGACGAGATCGCCTTCCCGGTCCACGTACCAGTGCAGGTGCTCGCCGAGATGTCGCCCAAGTTCACTTGCCGGGGCCGGAAGGGCTCCGTGAGCGGCGAGGGTGATCATGTCTGAGCGTTCCGACGGGCTTCGCGGGCCAGCCTCGATGCAGCCAACATGGACCGCGGCTGATTGGACACGAATTCCAAAATCCGTCAGTTCAAAGCGGAAGTGAAATTGGCCGTAGCCGAGGGTAACGTCTGCGCCGGAGACGTACTGGACTGCGGGGTGGTTGTATGCGCTCATCTGCCTGGGATCGAGTGTAGTGGTCCGCGCGTCGAATACCACCGCAGGTCCGACGGAGGGCGAAACATCACATGGGGGTCACGTTGGGGCGGCTACGAATCGATCGCATCGCCCAGGGCGCAGGTCTGCTCGTCGACGGCGACGGAGTGGCAGTCCTGATGCGGTGCAACCTGGCAACGGCGCCACTGGCGCGTACGGTCGGATTGCTTGGCACGCGGGATCTCGCGGTGGGTGAGGGAGTTTGGATTCGTCGGTGCGGATCGGTCCATACGATGGGTATGGGTGTGGCGATCGATGTTGTATTTCTGGACGCGAATGACCGGGTCCTTCGCGTTGTGTCCGCGCTTAGCCCGAGGCGCATGGCCCGTCAGCGTGGCGCGACATCGGTCGTGGAATCCACTGCCGGATCGCTCGGCGGCCTGCGCGTCGGAGACACGTTGACGCTGCGAATGTCGCACTGAGCGAACTTTTGGGCGGTCGGGAGGGGGGAGCGTTTTCGGGGCGGTGACCTTTAGAGGGTGTCCCCGGGACACACCCCAATTTGGAGGACCCGCATGTCGACCACCCAGCACGGCCGCCCCGACGAGACCGCACTCCCAGTCCGGGACGCAAACGTCCTCCTGATCGACGAGAAGGATCCGACGACCGAGCTGTTACGACGAAATCTCGAGTTGGACGGATACGCGGTGGCGGTCCTCGATCGGCTTCCCGGCGGTGAACGTCTCTCGATTGGCGCACCCGACATCGCACTGGTGAACGTTGGGGCACTCGATCACGACGGGTGGGTTCTCCTCAGCGGTCTTCGGAATGCTGGCCCGCGCGCGGCGTGGGACCCCACAATTCCCGTCATCGCGCTTTGCCCAGCCGACGATGGTTTTGCCACGATTCGATCGATCGAGCAGGGCGCAGATGACGCGATGGTCATTCCGTTTGACTACCGCGAGCTGCGGGCACGAATGGCGTCACAGATTCGACGCCGTCGGGGTGTCGCGCCGGGAACGCAAATCACGGTCGGCCCGCTGCTGATTGATCGGCGCGCGCATGAGGTGTCGGTGAATGGACAGCAGATGCGCCTGGCCGAGAAGGAGTACGCACTCCTAATGGCTTTGGCGCGCGATCCCTTCCGTGTCGTCAGTAAGGAAGAACTTCTCCGCGACGTGTGGGGTTTTCGTTCGGTGGTTCGCACCCGCACCGTCGACACGCACGCGAGTCGTCTGCGTCGCAAACTTGCAGACCACGGCGCTGGCACCGGAATGGTCGCGAACGTCTGGGGAATTGGCTACCGCTTGGTCTCGGCGAGTGTCTAGGCGTCCGTGGCTCTGGTTCGGCGCCGCGGCCTGCATCGGTTGTCTCGCGCTTTTTGCAACCCTTGGCGCAGGCAGCGCGACCTCCGGCGATCCGGTGGTTGTTGCCCGCGTTTCCATACCTGCGGGAACGTTGATTCAGGAGGCAGACCTCGCCGCACTCGTCGCGACTCGACCAGTTCCAGGTGCAGGCAGCCTCTCGGGCCTTCTGGATCGTCCGGACGCACTGATCGGGAGAAGGACTGTCGGGACGATCGGCGTTGGCGAGCCAATCACGCGGGCGGCTCTCGGCGGTGGCCCTGGAGAACCCGGGCCCCTGCAGCCCGGAGAGCGAGCGATTGCTGTGCCGATCGGCTTGCAGGGATCCTCGGCCGCGGCCGTGATTCCGGGGGACCACGTGGACGTCGTGGCGTCGATCGCCGAGGGTCCAATTGCGCGGGCGGAGGTCGTGGCGGCGAACGTTCAGGTGCTTTCAGTGGCAGCTGGCGCATCGGGTCAAGGAGAGACGGACGCACTGCTTCGGATCCCGGCGCGTCAGGCCCTGAAGGTCGCGGGTGCGCTCGGCGTCGCACGCGACGTCCGCCTGATCCGACGGGCGACCCCCTAATGGGAGTGTTGGACACCGCCCTTGTGGCGGAACTCCGGACGCGGATTGTAAGGGAGGGGCGCGTCGGCATCGGCGACCGCCGCGAGGCAGTCCAGCGCGCCACCGAAGAACTGATCGACGAGGACCGCCACATTCTCTCGCCGTCTCAACGTGGCGCGCTCGTTCAAGCCGTTACTGACGAGGCCCTCGGCCTCGGGCCGTTGGAAGCCTTGCTCCGGGACGATGCGGTTAGCGAGGTGATGGTGAACGGAGCCGGGTCAGTTTTCGTTGAGCGCGCTGGACGGATCGAACGGGCTGACGTCCGGTTTGTGGACGACGCCCACGTCATGCACGTCGCTGACCGGATTCTGTCGCGGGTTGGCAGGCGTGTCGATGAGGCCAGCCCGATGGTGGATGCCCGCCTGCAGGATGGATCACGGGTCAACATCGTGATTCCTCCGCTCGCGATCGATGGCCCAGTCATCACGATCCGACGGTTCGCGGGTCCGACGCTCACTCTGGAACGACTGCGAGAAATCGGCAGTCTGGACGACGAGGTTCTCGCGGTGCTGCGCCAGTCGATCGCAGCGCGCAAGAACATCCTGGTTACGGGTGGCACGGGCAGTGGGAAGACGACGACCCTCGCGGCGCTCGCGTCCCTGCTTCCGGGCACCGAGCGGATCGTGACCATCGAAGACGCCGCGGAGCTCCGCTTGGATCACCCCCACGTCGTTCGGCTGGAGAGCCGCCCGGCGAGCCTGGAAGGGCGCGGGGCGATCACCATTCGCGCGCTGGTTCGCAACGCCCTTCGGATGCGCCCTGATCGGATCATCGTGGGCGAAGTCCGGGGCGGCGAAGCGCTTGACATGTTGCAGGCCTTAGGCACCGGCCACAACGGGTCGCTCTCCACGCTTCATGCGTCATCCGCCGCGGATGCGCTTCGGCGCCTGACGACCCTCGCCCTGATGGGCGACATCGATCTGCCATACCGGGCAATCGAAGATCAGGTGGCCTCCGCGATCGATCTCATCGTTCACCAGGCGCGCAGTCCGGACGGACGTCGTCGGATCGTTGAGGTGGCCGCCGTGGGACCCTCGGAGAGCGGACCGCTCGTTACACCGCTCATCGTGTGGGCGGCCAACGAATCTGGCGGGGAATGGCTCCCGACCCCAGAACGTTCGAGTTGGCAGGTTGAGACATGAGGGTCGCGCTGGAACGCATTGGGCCGAGCTCCGGTCCCTTTGCTGCCCTTGCAGCCCTGGTGTTGATCCTGGCGATAGCCGCTGGTCCAGCTTGGGCTGCTGCAGTTGGCGCGGCTGTGCTCGCTGGGCTCGCGGGCGCCCGACGCTCGGCCGATCGGCGCGCACGCGCTGCTCTGGCGAGGCAGCTTCCGGAGCTGGCCGCAGGCCTGGCGGCCACGCTGGCCGCCGGTCGCTCGCTCCGCCAAGCCCTGCAACGTGCGGCAGCTGAGACACCCGCTCCCCTTGGCAACGAAATTGGTCGAGCCGTAGAGGAAATCGAAGTCGGCGCCCGGGTTGAGGATGCACTGGAGCGAATGGCGTCCCGCCTTGGGGAACGTGATCTCCGAATCCTGGCGACGGCGATCATGGTGCAGCGCACCGCAGGAGGGAACCTGGCGCGATCCCTTGGCGATCTGGCTAGCCGCTTGGAAGAGCGGCGCCGTCTTCACACCGAGGTTTCGACGGCCACCGCCCAGGCCCGAATGACCGCATGGCTCGTGGCTCTCCTTCCCGCACTCGGAGCGGTGGTTGTGGAGGGGGCGGCCCCAGGCACACTCGTACGAACCCTCGGTCACGGGCCGGGACTCGCCCTCGCGATTGCGTCGTTCTCGATTCAGGGAGTTGGGGCGTTTCTCATCGCTCGGATCGTTCGGAGTGTCCGGTGACACCGCTCGCGCTCGGCCTCCTGATGTTCAGCCTCGGATGCGTCGCATCTGGCGTCCGTGCCCGTCGGGGTGGCCGCGAGTCGGAGCGCGCCCCCGCGCTCCCGGGTTGGATTGCCCTTGCGGGTCGGTGCCCAGCGCCGGGCACCGCAATGCAGGTGGTCGATCGGCTGCGAGCACCAGCGACGGTCCGGCAGCGGCTCTGTGCTGCTGGCCTTTCTCCCGAATTTGCCGCAACGGTGGCTCGGGCGAGGATTGCCATCGGAGTCCTCGGTACCGGTGCAATTGCACTGGCCGGTCCACGGGACCTCACATGGCTACTCCTTGCGCCCCCTGTTGGAGCGTGCCTTGCACTCACGGTCGACGCGCGGCTCGCCACAATCGGACGGCGACGACAACGCGCGATCACGCTGGCCATTCCAGATCTCCTCGACCTGTTGTCGATCTCCGTCGAAGCCGGGATGGCGCTTGAACCGGCCCTTGCCCTTTCGGCCAAAAAGCTCGACCCGCCCCTTGCCGATGAGATCGCCCAAACGTTGAACGATCTTGGGATGGGGCTGCCGCGCCGTCGTGCCTATCTCGACCTTGCCGAGCGATGTGGCGGAGGTGAGGTGGGCGCGCTTGTCGGGGGGCTGCTTCGGGCTGAGGAACTCGGCGCGCCGGTCAGCGGCGCCCTTGCCGACCAGGCGGACGCTGCGCGCGCGAGCGTTCGAGAGGAACTTCGCCAACGGGCAGCGCGTGCAACCCCAAAGATCCAATTGGTCGTCGCGCTGGTGATGGTGCCCGGGGCGATGCTGCTGATCATGGGTGTGCTCGTCCTCCAACTGGCACAGCAACTGGGAGCGGTGATCGGATGAGCTCCAGACGCGGGAGTACGAGCGCGGAGTACCTCGGGCTGATTGTGGTCATCACCGCCATGCTCGCGTCGATGCTGGTCGTCCGCGCCTACATCGCCGACCGACGTGCGCCCGTCCAGCCCCTTCCGGCACTGACGCGCCTCCTTCAGGTGCTTGACGACGCACCACCCGTTCGCAGGCCACCGAGCGTCACGGGCGGCCCCCGGCGTCATCATCCGCGCCCGCGGACGCCTCGGATCATCATCGAGATTCCGCCGTGGGCGAGGTGAACAACGGGGCCCCAGCGGGCGGGGCTTACTGTCGGCGCGGGGGACGCTCTAGGTAGAGGTCGCGGGTCGCGCAGAGGGCGACAATCAGCCATCCTGCAATCGCGACGCGCAGCTCGCCGCCAGCGACGTCGGAGCCGGCAACGAGGCAACCGGGAACGGCGGCGAGCAGTGCCGTCGCGATCCCAGCAGCGAAGGTGGTCAAGGGACCAGCCGTTCGTGAGTGCGCGCGGGTGCGGGCGGCGCGGCGAGTGGATGAGCGGGGCGTGTGGGCGATCACATGTTCGGTCATGACGAGCACACTAACGACCCCCTCGGACGGAACACATGTTCGTCGTTCTTGCGGGCCGACATGTCGGCCCGATGAGCACAGGGCTCTGAATTTGGGTCGCCTGGGAACAATTGGGGGAGAATGTGTTGCGTAGTGGGGAAAAGTGGGGTACTTTCCCTGCATGCAGCGGACCCCGCTCGGCGGCACATACGAGTGCACCTTGGACGACCGTTCGCGGATCGCGATCCCAGCACGGGTTCGGGATCGTTTTGAAGATGGGGCGGTGGCCTCATGGTGGATCGACGCGAAGAGCGTGATTTTGGTTCCACGGTTCGAGTGGGCAACGCTGTTGACGCGGACGCTCGGGGAACCGGATCTGCTGGACGACGACGCACGCGAGCTGAGCCGGTATCTGCACGCAGGCGCCTTCGAGCAGGAAAGTCTGGATAAGCAAGGACGCATCACCATTCCAGCCGAGCTTCGCGAACATGGGGGCCTGTCCGGCCGTCTTCGCGTGACCGGCGCTGGCGAGTACTTGGAGGTCTGGGATTCCGCCAGCCTTGAGGCTCGCTTCAACCGCATGCACGAGGGAGTTTCTGATCTTGCCAAGCGTGTTCGTCTCGCCAACCGCGGCGGCTTGTGAGATGCCGAGCCTCGTCCGCCCTCACGAACCGGTCCTCCTTGAGGAAATCACCCGTTTACTCGCCCCGCTCGCGGGTGCGACGGTTATCGACGCCACGTTTGGCGCGGGCGGTCATTCCGCGGCTCTGATCGCCGCCATCGGCGCGACCGGTCGCCTCATTGCCATCGATCGCGACCCCGAGGCCAAGGAGCACTTCGACCGCCTTGCCCGCGAGGTTCCATGTGCCATGCGGTTTGTCCGCGGCGACTTCGCCGACGTGCTCCCGAAGATCGCCGCCGATGGCATTCGCGCAGACGCCATCCTGATGGACCTTGGCGTCTCCTCGATGCAGGTCGACCGCCCCGAGCGGGGATTCTCGTACTCGCGCCAGGCACCCCTTGACATGCGGATGGACCCGGACCTCCCCCGATCGGCCGCCGATCTGATCGCCGAGTCCGGCGAGGCGGAGCTTGCCGGATGGTTTCGCGAATACGGGGAGGAGCGCTACGCGCGGGCCATTGCTCGTGCCATCGTCCGTGCCCGTGACGACGAATCGGTGGCGACCACCAACGATCTCGTCGAGGTGATTCGCCGCGCGATTCCGATCCCAGCTCAATTCGCCGGAGGACACCCGGCCAAGCGCGTCTTCCAGGCACTTCGGATCGTGGTGAACGACGAACTTGGATCCCTGGCGCGTGCCCTCCCATCCGCTTTCTCGGCACTCGCGCCAGGCGGACGCCTTGGTGTCATCTCCTTCCACTCCCTCGAGGATCGTGCGGTAAAGCGCTTCATGGCCGCTCGAGCAAAGGGATGCTCGTGCCCACCGGAGCTTCCCGCCTGTGTTTGCGGACGCACACCCGAGGGACTGCTTCGAACCCCGCGGGCCGTGATGCCAAAGGCTGATGAGATCGAACGCAATCCACGCGCCCGGTCCGCTCGCCTTCGGGTTGTCGCAAATGCTGGCGGAGCGGCCTGATGGGTGCCGCCGCCGCTCGGGCCGGGTCCGCTGCTCCCCGGCGCGCGCCCGCGCGTCCGACGCCCGCGGCCGGTGAACGGCGGCTGACCCTTGTCGCCACCTCGCGCCGCCGGTGGCGACTTCGTCGGGCCCGATGGGGGCTTGTGGCAGGGGCGCTGCTCTTGGTTGGGATCATGTGGGTGGGTCTCATGCAACTTCGCCTCACGACCCAGACGGGTGTGATCGAGCGGCAACTGCGCGAGGTCTCCGCGGAGACCCAGACACTCAAAAACCGCTTCGCAATTCGCGAAGGCGAGGTACCCGGTCAGGCGCAGGCCAGCCTCGGGATGATCAGGGGTACCCCGAGTGGCACCACGCAAATCCGCGTCAAGTAGGCGCCCACCGGCGCGGCGTCCCACACGCAAGTGGACCTCGGACCGGCGTGCGGCACGTGCCCGAATTCGCATGATGACGGCGTTTTCCATGCTGGCCCTCGGGGCGATCTCAGCGCGGGCGGTCTGGATCGGCGGAGCTGAGCACGACACCTTGAGCAAACGCGCGCTCAACGAGAACACCAAGCCCATCCCCCTGCTCGCCGCCCGTGGCACGATTCTGAGCTCGAATGGCCAGGCGCTCGCCCAGGACCGGCCAGCGACCCGGATCGCCGTCGATCCAAAGGTTGTCAAGAACGCCGCGCGCGTCGCTGCGTTGATCGCGCCGCCGTTGCACCAGTCGGTTGGGCAAGTGCAGGCGGCACTCGCGAAGATCTCTCGCAACGAGATTCTCGAACCCTTCGCGACACCCTCGGTGGCCACCCAGATTCGCGAGATTAAGCGCAATCAGCTGGTTGATGGAGCGGTCATCGACGGAGTCGACCTGACGGACGTGCTCCAGCGGGTCGATCCTCATGGGCGGGTGGGATCGCAAGTCGTTGGTTTGGCACGACCCGCGCAGAAGGAGGACAAGACCGCGGCCGACAAGGTCGGGATTAGCGGCCTCGAGGCCCGATACAACCGGGAGCTAACCGGAACCAGCGGGCTGCAGCTTGAGGCCCGCGATCCGGCTGGTCGCACCATCCGGACCATCAGCACGAAGCCCGCCGTGCCCGGAAAGACGTTGCGGACGTCGATCGACCCTGGCATTCAATTGACCCTCCAGGACGTGCTCGATCGCACGGTCGCGGCCAATGGGGCGAAGTCGGCCTCAGCGATCGTGATGCGACCGTCTGACGGCGCGATCTTGGCGATTGCCTCAAACCCCGGTTTCGACCCCAATAACCGTGCCGGAATGACCAATGAAGCGACGAACGTTGGCCCAGTGACTGAGGTGTTCGAGCCCGGCTCCGTGTTCAAGCTCGTGGCAGTGGCAGGCGCGATCCAGGACGGCGTCGTTACTCCCTCGACGGTCTACAGGGGCCTTCAAGCGAGCGAGACGCTCTACGACTACACCGTCGGAGAGTCTCACCGAACTCAGACGCAAGACATGAGTGTCGCGGAGATCATCCGGACATCAAGCAACATCGGAACCGGGCACATTGCCAAGGATCTGGGCCGTGACAGGTTCCTGGCGTGGACCCACCGGTTCGGCTTCGGCGCCCAGACGGGTGTCGACCTTCCCGGTGAGGCCGCTGGGCACATTCGTCCGGCACAGGAGTGGTCGGGGGTTGACATCTCTCAGCTTCCGATCGGCCAGGGACTTACAACGACGCTGGTTCAGATCGCCCGTGCCTATGCAGTCGTTGCCAACGGTGGCCTTCTCGTGACCCCTCATGTAGTGACCCGAATTGGAGGTCAACCCGTGAGTCTTCCCACGCCGGAGCGCGTGCTCCGGCCGGATGTCGCCGCGCAGATGAACACCATTTTGGAAGCCGTCGTTGACAAGGGAGGGACCGGCGGGCGTGCGCACATCGCTGGCTTTCGGGTCGCCGGAAAGACCGGTACGGGAAGCGTGTTTGACCCGGACCTCTACAACACCGTTACCGGCAAGAACGGCGCGTACAGTCGGTCGCGCTTTGTTGCATCGTTTGTGGGGTACGTCCCCGCCAACAAGCCGCAACTTCTGATCGTGGTGTCGGTGAACGAGCCCAGCCGAGGCCAATTCTACGGCGGTGAGGTTGCCGCACCGGCGTTCAAGGAGATCGCCGAGTACTCGCTGCAGCACCTCGCGATCGCCCCGTAGGAACACCCGCCCGCGTTGGTAGCATCGGACACCGAATGCGCCTCCTTGACCTGATCGCAGGACTGCCGGACGCCCGGCTGGTGGGTTCCGGCGAGGTCCAGGTCGAGCGAGTCACATACCGCGCCGATTGGTCTGAGGTCGGCTCCCTCTTCGCGGCCTTTCGGGGCGTGCGCGCCGACGGTCACGACTTTGCCATTGACGCGGTGTCACTCGGGGCGTCCGCACTGATCGTGGAGCGGGAGCTGGACCTTCCGATCGTTCAGGTTGTTGTGCCCGATTCCCGCCTGGCCGCGGCGATCGTTGCTGCCCGGTTGGCTGGCGATCCGTCACGGAACCTGACGGTCGTTGGAATTACTGGCACAAATGGGAAGACCACGAGCGCAATGCTCATGCGTGCCGTCCTTGAGGCCGCTGGCCAGCAGTGCGCACTCGTCGGAACCATTGAGACACGCATTGGTGGCCGAGCGGAGCCAGCCGACCACACCACCCCTGAGAGCGTGGACCTCCAGGACATGATGGCCCGCATGGTTCGTGCGGGCGACCGGGCACTGGCGATCGAGGTGTCCTCCCACGCGCTTGCGCAGCGCCGGGTCGCTGGAGTCCACTTCGCCGCCGCGCTGTTCACCAACCTGACGCGCGACCACCTGGACTACCACGAGACGTTCGAGGCATATGAATCGGCAAAGCGGGCGTTGTTTCTCCGCCCGTCGGGGGAGGGGGACAATCCGCCTGGCGCAGCGAACATCGATGATCCCGCGGGGCGGAGACTCGTCGCGGACGCGGGCCTCCTCAGTTACGCCGTCGACGCGGATGCGGATGTGCGCCCGCTGCACCTGGACATGACCGCGACCGGATTCCGAGCCGAGGTGGCCACGCCACGCGGATCGATCGAAATCGTCAGTCCCCTGCGGGGGCGCTTCAATGTGTCAAATGTTCTCGGCGTGGTCGCCGTCGGCGAAGCATTGGGCCTTGACCATGCGGCGGTTGCGGGGGGGATCGCCAGCGTCGCTGGCGTCCCTGGGCGCATGGAGCCGGTCGACGCGGGCCAGCCATTTTCCGTGATCGTTGACTATGCCCACACACCCGATTCATTGGAGAACGTGCTGCGCACCGCGCGTGAGTTGGCGGCAGACAAGCGCGTGATTGTGGTCGTCGGTTGCGGCGGCGACCGCGACACGGGAAAGCGTCCCCAGATGGGAGCGATTGCCAGTTCACTCGCGGACCTCTCCGTCGTCACCTCCGACAACCCACGCAGCGAAGACCCGGGCGCCATCATCGCCGCAATCGTTGCCGGTGCCACAGGTGGGGGCGAGGTCTGCGTGAAGCCAGATCGGCGGGAGGCGATCGCCTTTGCTGTCGGCCGGGCGAATCCCGGCGATGTGGTTGTAATTGCGGGGAAAGGTCACGAGCGCGGTCAAGAACACCGCGGCGTCGTGACACCATTCGATGATCGAGAGGTCGCACGCGCCGTGATTGACGAACACATTGGAGCCCCCCGATGACCCGTGAACCGCTCGCCCTTGAGATCAACGAGATTCGCAAGTTGATGGGGGGCGACGCGCGCCTGCCGTCGGGACCGCCATCGACGATGGTGCGCGGTGCCTTTGTCGATTCACGCCACCCCGTCGCGGGGGCCCTCTTCGTCGGTATCCGGGGCGATTTGGACGACGGCGGGCGCTACGCCGGTGAGGCCCTTCGCGGGGGGGCGGCTGGTGTCGTGGTGACCGAGTCGGCCTGGCGATGGCTTGAGGCCGAGATCGGCCATCTTCGCCTCCCTGTGATCGTCGCGAAGGACCCGCTCGCGGTGCTGCAGGCCGCTGGACGTCTCGCGCTGGAGCGCTCGGGCGCACGGGTTGCTGCCATCACGGGTGCCGTGGGCAAGACAACGACGAAAGACCTCCTGGTCGGGATGTTGACGGCGGCTGGCGTGCGTGTTCACGGGTCACTCGGCAACCGGAACACGGACGTCGGCGTGCCGTTGACGCTCATGGACCTCCCCGCCGACACGCAGGTCGCGGTCATCGAGATGGGAATGCGTGGGCCTGGGCAGATCGCGGAACTCGCCGCGTTGGCGCCGCCTGACGTGGGCTGCATCACGTCGATCGGTCCGGTGCACCTGGAACTCCTTGGCACGGTCGAAGCAGTGGCCGCCGCGAAGGCCGAGCTGATTGCAGCCCTCAAACCCGGCACGACGGCGGTTGTCCCAGATAGCGAGCCGCTTCTTTCCGATCACATCGACGCCCTGGACCCAGACGTCACCGTCGTCCGGTTCCGTCCGCAGCCGGACATCACCCTTGGCCTTCCGCAGGGGAGTGCCTGGATGATGAGCAATGCCTCAGCAGCCCTCGCGTGTTGTCGCGCGCTGGGATACGACCTCGCTCCTGGGACAACGGTGCCGGTCGCCCTCTCCGCCCTGCGCGGCGCGGAGTCGCCACTGCCCGGTGGGGGCACCCTCATCGAGGACTGCTACAACGCAAACCCGCTTGCCATGGCGGCGGCCCTTCGCGATCTCGCGGGGCGCTCCGGGCGGCGCGTCGCCGTGCTCGCAGACATGAAGGAACTCGGCCCAGATGAAGTGGCCTTCCATGCTGAGGTTGGGCGCTTGGCCGACGAACTGGGTATCGAGCTGGTCGTCGCCGTCGGCGCCCTTGGCGCGCACTACGTCAACGGATCCGGTGTGCGTTTTGCGACCGTTGAGGAGTGTATCGGTGGGCTCGCCGAGCATCTCCAGCCCGGCGACACTGTGCTCCTCAAGGGCTCCCGCTCGATGGCCCTTGAGCGTGTCGGCGACGTGCTCAAGCGGTCGTAGCGCGTGTCCCGGATTCTGATCGCCGCCATCTCCGCGGCCATGCTGGTGCTGTTCCTCGGCCCACGCTTTATCGAGTGGCTTCGTCGGAACGAGATGGGCCAGTTCGTCCGCGGGGAGGGGTTGATTCCCGAAGGGCACGAAAAGAAGCGGGGTACGCCAACCATGGGCGGCCTGCTGATCGTGCTTGCGATGGCGGTTCCATTCCTTGTCCTCTCGCGCCGCGAGACGCCGTCCATGATCGTCCTGTTCACGACGATCGCCTGTGGGGCGATTGGCTTCGCCGACGACTTCATGAAGAAGGTCCAAAAGCGGTCCCTTGGTCTCGCCGCTCGCTGGCGCATGCTGGGCCTCCTGGTCATCGCGGGCGTCCTGACCTACGTCGCTGTCCATACCGTTGGCCTGCGCACCACGCTTACGATCCCCGTCATCCAACGCGAGATCGAGATCGGCTGGGTGGCATTCGCTGTGATGGTGTTCTTCGTGCTGGCGGGCTTCGCAAATGCCGTCAACCTGACCGACGGGCTCGACGGCCTCGCCGCCGGCACCTGTGCGATCGCCTTCTTGGCGTATACGGCGATGACGTTTGTGTCCCACAGCCAGGGACTTGCGATTCTCGCCGCGTCGCTCGTCGGTGCCTGCGTCGGTTTCCTCTGGTTCAACTCATTCCCCGCGCAGGTCTTCATGGGCGATACCGGTTCGTACGCCCTTGGCGGCGCGGTCGCCTCCTTTGCGATCATGACAAAGACCGAGATCCTGCTAATCCTGATTGGCTTGGTCTTCGTGTTGGAGACGCTCTCGGTGATGATCCAAGTGCTCGTCTTTAAGCGCTGGCGCAGGCGCGTGTTCTTGATGACGCCGATCCATCATCACTTCGAAATGGCCGCGTGGAGCGAGACGAAGATCATCGTCCGTTTCTGGCTGATCGCCGTTCTCTGCGCGGCCATCGGGTTCACGCTCTACTACCGCGGCCTCCAGTACATCGGCAAGATTTGAGGCGCGCCCTCGTCGTGGGTCTTGGCCGCTCTGGACGCGCCGCCGCGCTCCTGCTCGCTCGGCGCCAGTGGGATGTCATCGTCGTCGACGAGCGTGTCACCGAGGACGCGGAATTGTCAGCGGCGGGCGTCACGTTTGGCGCGTTTGCCGCCGCACCTCAAAACCTGGATCTCGTCGTCAAGAGTCCCGGTGTTCCGGCTGAGGCGGCTCCGGTGGCGGCAGCCCGAGCGGCGGGAATCGAGGTCATCAGCGAGATCGAGCTCGCCTCCAGGTATTTGCCAAACCCGATCCTCGCGATCACCGGGACCAACGGGAAGACGACCACCACGGAGCTCACCGCTCACCTCCTGAACGAAGGTGGCATTTCGGCCATCGCCTGCGGAAATCAAGGGACCGCCCTCGCGGGGCTCGTCGATGCCGTCGCGCCCGACGTCTGGCTGGTTGTTGAGTGCTCCAGCTTTCAGTTGGAGGACATCGACACCTTTCATCCGCGTGGCGCCGTGCTGCTGAACCTCGCGCCCGACCACATCGACCGGCACGGCAGCCTCGCCGCCTACCGCGCGGCGAAGCTTCGAATCTTCGAGCGCCAGACCGCGGATGACCTTTCGATCGTCCCGAGGGATGTCACCCTGATCGGGCCGATGCAGGCTCGCCACATCGATGAGGGCGCCGCTGGCAGGGGTGCCGTTGCGTGGGGCGACGGCGGGCTGCACGTCGATGGGATGGGGCTCGTCTGCCCGTGGGACGCGTTTGCTCCGAGAGGCCGCCACAACCGTGAGAACGCACTGGCTGCCGCCGCGCTTGCCGCGCACGCTGGGCTTTCGGCGACGGCCATCGCTTCGGGGATTGCGAGCTTCGTCGGAGGACCGCACCGATTGGAAGTGGTCGCCGAGATCGACGGCGTGCGGTACATCAACGACTCGAAGGCCACGAATCCGGAGGCGGCCATGGCGGCGCTGAACGCCGAACCTACTGGTGTGCATCTGATCATCGGCGGGCAGGCCAAGGGCACTCCCTTCGCGCCGTTGGCCGCCGTGGCATCCGGCCCGGTTGTCCGCGCGTATGTGATTGGCGAAGCTTCAGTCGACATCGCCGAGGCGTTTGCAACAGCTGGAATTGCCATCGAGCGGTCAGGGAGGCTGAGTGTTGCCGTCCGGGCAGCGGCCGCGCGGGCCCGCCCCGGTGAGGTTGTCCTGCTTGCTCCCGCCTGCGCCAGCTTTGATCAGTTCACCGGCTACGAAGATCGAGGCGATCAATTCCGAGCGCTGGTCGCGACCCTGCCCAGTGGCCGTTGAGGCGAACGCTTGGGGGCATCTGACACCACAGTTGCCCTAAATTCTCACCCCGAAAGGCCTTGTGCGCCGATGACTCTCGAACCGTCCCATCAGATTCCCAGTCGATTGCTTCTCGGCGTGCTGGCCATTGGGCTTTGGGCAGCACCGCTCTCGACGTCAGCCGCGCGTACCGGAGGTTGTGTCGCTGCGGACGCCAGGCACGGTGCGATTTCGGTTCGCAGCGGGGACGTTGAGGCGTGTGTCCGTTTTCACAAAATGATGCCTGGGCCATTCGCCGGGGTCGACAACGTGCGGTTGGAGGTGACGCGGTCGGGACGACACAGGCGCTACACGCCGCCGGTCGTTGACGGCAGTCATCTCGAGCACCCGATCGCTATCCGCGACCTTGACATGGATGGCGTCCCCGAGGTTGTCTTCCAATGGTTTACCGGAGGTGCCCACTGCTGCGTGGAGGCTTGGATTCTCACCACGAGTCCGGGGGCCTACGATGTCCCTGACCGGCGAGTCTTTCGCGATTGGGCCGATCACGGCTTCACGATCCGGCAGTTGAATGCTGGCGGCTCCCCGTTGGAACTTGTGTCCGACGATGCGTCGTTTGACTACGAGTTTTCGTCATACGCGGGCCACCATTCACCCCCGCAGATCTTCAACCTTGTTCACGGCAAGCTGCAGGACGTCACTCGCTCGTTTCCGGCGGTGATTCGGAGCGACCAACGCTTCGCGCTGACGCAGTTCCGGGAGACCGTACGAGCATATCCCGATGAGGCCCGCGGGGCCCTTGCAGCCTATGTCGCCGACGCGTATCTGCTGGGACGTCCCGCCCCGGCCTGGGCGAGCGTTCGGCGTCTCGATCGGGGTCCCAACCCCGTCCGGTTCCGTCGCGCTCTTGCGGCCTTCCTCAAACAGCAGGGCTACGTCTCGTGAGTCAACTGGCTGGCAAGCCGGTGCTCGACCGGGCAAGGGAGGGATGCGAGCGCTTGAGGATCAGTTCCGCGCGTCGGTCGCGATTCTGCCCTGTAGCGGTCAAGCGATAACGCACAACGGTGTCTTTCACCGCCTTCACTTCCAGATGTTGTAACCACCGTCGGGGGGTTAGCTGTGGTCAGAGCCGTGATCTACATGTGCGTCCTATTTGCGCTGCTGGCGGTTGTGGGCTTGCTCATCCATCTGATTGGCCGCGTGATCGGAAGCTTGATCGAACGCCGTCGAAACAAGTGAATCAAACGGCACTCAGCTCGTGCCCTTCGACCCCCATCTGAATTGGCCCCGGCGATACCCCAGGCGCGCTCCTTGGTCTCTCCCGCGTTTCGGCGATGGTATCGGCAGCCCCTTCATTCTGGTCTCACGGCTGACACATCTGCATCCGCTCTCCTGGTGTTGCGCTGGTGTCGCCTTGACGCGAGCGCAACATCCATCACAACCCAAGGAGACATTCCATGCAGATCACGAACGGAACACGGCGGTGGCTTGCGCTTGCAATCGGCGGAGCGACCCTGACAAGCGGCGGCGTAGCCCTCGCGGCGACGGCTGGCTCAAGCACAACCCCGCCAGCCGCAGCAGTGCCTGCGCCGTCGGCAACCACGCCGAGGCCATTGGTTTCCACCCCCGCGGACCCATCTGAGACCGGCGCCACTGATGCGACCGAGGCCACTGACACGACTGAGTCCTCGGCCAGTGAGGCGGCCGATATGGCCAAGCTGAAAGCACTCGCCAAGATCGACGAGGCTCAGGCGAAAACCACGGCGCTCGCGAAGGTCCGCGGGACGGCTGGCGTCACCGAACTCTCAGACGAGAACGGTAAGCCTGTCTGGGACGTCGAGGTCACGGCGACCGACGGCACCATGCATGACGTCACGGTTGACGCTGTTACCGGCACCATCGTCACCTCCGAAACCAACGACTAACGATGCCCGGTGGTGAGTCGAGCCCTCCGTGGTCGACTCACCACCGGCGCTCCGCCGGTCACGGGGAGGTGGTGGGGATCTCAATCCATGCGTCCGTGCCCATGATCGTTCCGTCGTTGGCGAGGCGGTTCTCGATTCCAGCGTTCCCGTCGTGTGCTTGGGCGATGGCTTGGACGATCGCGAGGCCGAGGCCGGAGCCGCCCCTGGTTCGGGCAGTGTCTGCACGGGAGAACCGTTCGAAGGCTTCTGGGAGGAACGCTGGCGGGATGCCATTGCCGTGGTCGCGAACACTGATCCAAACGATTCCTGGCGCGGATGCCTCGGCGGTGAGGTTGACGGTGCCGTCGGCGTGGCGGAGCGCGTTTTCCAGGAGGTTCCCGATAGCTTGCTCAAGCCGGAGTTCGTCGGCGTCAATCATGAGCCCAGGCGAGGCAGCAATGTGGAGCTCCCTGCCCGCTGATCTGAACCGGTTGGTGAACCGGTCAGCGATTCTCGTAAGGATTGCCGCGGTGTCGAGCGGCGTGCGACGCAAGGGAAGTTTTCCGTCCTCGAGTCGGGCGATGACGAGGAGTTGTTCGGCGAGTTGCACGAGCCGGTCGGTCTCCTCTGTGGCTGAGGCGATCGCCTGGCGCATCTCACCGGTCGTTCGCATCGGTCGACCCGCGACCTCCAACTCACTCTTCAAAATTGCGAGTGGTGTTCTGAGTTCGTGGCTTGCGTCCGAGACGAAAGCGCGTTCCCTCTCCAGGGTCCTGTCGATACGGGCGAGCATCTCGTTCAGGGTCTCGCCGAGGCGTCGGACCTCGTCCCGGGCTGGGGGGACGGGTAGTCGCTCACCCGCTTGCACCCCTGAGATTCGCGTCGCGCGGGTCCGCATTGCTTCCACCGGGCGGAGCGCCGCGCTCGCGAGGAGGTACCCGGCTCCCGAGGCAATCAGCAGGCCGACCGGCCCTCCGAGAAGCAATAGCAAATTGAGGTTGTTGAGGGTGTCATCGGGTATCTCCAATGAGAGGCCGACGACCGCGACGAACGCGGTGCCATCCCGAGCTCGGAACGGCTCAGCCAGAAGACGCACCAGCTGCTCCTCGTCCGGCACGCGGACCCTGTCCACAACCAACGGCCCTCGCCCGGCCGCAGCGAGTTGCGCCGGAGTGAGGAGCGAGCCGGATGTGTCTCCTGGGGTGCCGCGGTAGATGACCCCCTTTGGGGTGAGGACCTGGGCGAGGCTCTCCCCGCGACTTGTCAGTTGGGCACGCTCATCACTTGAGATCAAGGAACGGACATCCGCCACGCGGGCCTGCAGATTCTGATTGACGACCTCGTCAAGGTTGCGTGAGACGTCCCAGCGAAGGAACACCCCAGCGCTGCCGATCAATACCGCCATCACAGCGGCAAACACCAGCGCCAGCCGAAGCCGGATTGGTACGCGCGTCAGCAATCGACATCCGAGCGCAACCGGTATCCAGCCCCGCGAATCGTCTCAAGCGACTCGCACCCGAAGGGTCGGTCGATCTTCTCGCGCAGGTAGCGAACATAGACGTCGATCACATTCGACCGGTTCTCGTACTCATCATTCCAAGCACCCTCAAGGAGCTGAAAACGCGTCAGAATCTCATCGGGGCGCCGCATGAAAACCTCCAACAGGGCGTACTCCTTAACCGAGAGTGCGACCTCCGTGTCACCACGCCAGACGCGTCGACCCGCGGGATCGAGGCGGAGGCTGCCGACCGCGAGCTGGGAGGGGCGTTCAACTTGTCCGCGTCGGGTGAGTGCCCGAAGCCGGGCAGACAGTTCTGTGAACGAGAACGGCTTGGTCAAATAGTCGTCAGCGCCACCGTCCAGGCCAGCGACCCGGTCCTCGACGCCGTCACGCGCGGTCAACATCAACACGGGGGACCAAACACCGTCGGCGCGCAGGCGACGGCAGGTCTCGAACCCATCAATTCCCGGGAGCATGACGTCCAGGACGATCGCGTCGTAGGCCGTCGACCCGGCCCGCCAAAGGGCGTCCTCACCGCGGTCGCAGACGTCCACGACGATGCCATCGTCGGACAGGCCTCGGCGAAGGAGGCTCGCCATCTTCCCTTCATCCTCGACAACGAGTACTCGCACGTCACAACTCCCAAATGGACGCCGCCGGTGAACTTCCCGCGCAACCCTGCCACGTCGAAGATGAGACGACGATGAGGCCGCCCAACGTTCCCGGAACGCTCATCACCGGCTCATCTGACAATTCTAAGGTCGCACCGTGGCCGCTCCCAAGACGGCCGACCCGGGGAGCCTCCGGTCAACCATTCAACCCCTTTGGAGACATGTCCACAACAGCGCTTGACACCACATCCACTCCTTCGCTCGGCCGCAAGATGCTTAACAAGGTCCCCGAGGTCACCCTCTACTTCTGGATCATCAAGATCCTCTGCACAACCGTCGGGGAAACCGCCGCGGACTACCTGAACACCAACCTCGGGTTCGGACTGACGAACACAACCTACGTGACGGCTGCACTCCTCCTCGCGACCCTCGCCGTCCAGTTCCGAGCCAGGAAGTACCTCCCAGGCCTCTACTGGCTTGCCGTCGTCCTCATCAGCGTTGTCGGCACCCAAATCACCGACAACCTCGTCGCCCAAGGCGTCTCGCTTCCTGTCACGACAACACTGTTTGCGATCGCACTTGCAGGGACCTTCGCGACATGGTTCGCGGTGGAACGGTCGCTCTCGATCCACACGATCGTCACGAGTCGCCGCGAAGGGTTCTACTGGGCGACGATCCTGTTCACATTCGCGCTTGGCACCGCTGCTGGCGACCTCGTCGCAGAACGCCTTGCGCTCGGCTACTGGAAATCAGCGCTCCTCTTCGTCGCAGTCATCGCAGCGGTCACCGCCGCCCACTACTTCCTGAAACTGAACGCGATTCTCGCGTTCTGGATCGCCTACATCATCACCCGCCCGCTCGGCGCATCGAT
>JAYTQG010000227.1:0-16653 GCA_043746815.1 Thermoleophilia bacterium
TCCGGCAAACGCGACTGATCGCGGCGTGGCGCGGAGTGCATTGGCCACGGCGGCCGGGTGAGCGTGCCTGGCGAGGCGCTGCGCGATCACCGTACGGACGGTCTCGTTGTAGCGGTCGTCAGCGGACGGATTGCCGAGGGCCTCCAGGAAGCCAGCGGGTCCGCCACGCTCCAGTCCATCCGCGAGCGCGTCCCAGCGTGCGAGGTTTGCGCTGGGCTTTCCGAGATGTGCCGGGGTTATCAGCACGAGCGCGTCGACGCGCTCCGGGCTGGCGAGCGTCAGTGCCACCGCCGCCGCCGCGCCCATCGACTGACCGACCACGACAGCGTGCGGCGTGTCGGTGGCATCCAAGATGGCCTCGGCATCTGCGACGTAGTCGGCGTAGGTGTAGGCCCTGCTGGCTGGTGCAGGATCAGACTCTCCGTGGCCGCGCGCATCCAGGGCGATGACCCGATGTCCCGCGCGGTCAAGGGCGGTGGAGCCGTGCACGACATATCGGCGGGTTGCGGTGAGGCCATGAAGCAGCAGGATTGGCGGGCCCTCACCGGAGACCTGGCCTCGGAGAGTGTGGCCTGGGCGAGCAACGCAGACCGCGTTCATGCCGTCGCGAGTGTCGCCAAGAGGTCGTCGGCGTGGCGTTCCAGAAAGCTTGGTCCGATCCCAGCGATCCGTGAGAGCCCCGCCAGGTCCGAGGGCAGCTCGGCAGCGATGATGCGCAGCGCGCGATCGGCACAGATCGTATACGCGGGCTTCCCGTCGGCCCGTGCGCGCCGCCACTCGCGAAGCTCCGCGAAGCGCTCGGTCGCAGGCCCATCCAACGCCTGTTCGGGTGCAGCCGATGGTGTGCGCCGGGGTGACGTCGCGCTGCTCACCGGCGCGACGTCGGGGAGTGGATCGCAATGGTCACAGCAGCGGCCGGTCGGCTCCGGTTGGGAGCTGTCTCCAAATGCTGCCAGCAGCATTCCCCGTCGGCAGCGCCGCTGTTCGGCGTACCCCTTGATCGCGTGATACGCCGCCCACCGTCGGTCGGCTGCTGCCTGCGTCGCCGCGCGAACGACACCGGCCTGGTTTGCGGTGAGACGAGAGGCGACCATGCGACCATCGACACCGGAGCCGCGTCCCGGAGCCAAGAGGACGGCACCAGCGCGTTCGGCAATGGCAAGGGCAAGGCGCTCGGGTTCAGAAAGGGCGTCCCGATCGACGACGAAGGCCCCGTCCTCACCGGCCCCGCGGGCCAGGCGCCCAAGCAACCGTTCGACGTCCGCCACACCGACGGTGTCGCGGGTGTTGAAACGGATCAGGCGTCCGAGGTCGGCGTTCATGGCAAGCAGCACCGCGCGCGCGGGAGCCCCGTCGCGGCCTGCACGGCCTGCCTCCTGCACGTAGGCCTCCAATGATGTCGGCAGTGCCCAATGCCAGACGCTCCGTACATCGGCCTTGTCGATGCCCATGCCAAACGCATTTGTCGCGGCGATGACGTCCAACGTTCCGCCCATGAATGCAGCCTGTGTCGCGGCACGGCTGGTCGGGTCCATGCCTGCGTGATAGCCGCCCGCCGCGATACCGGCGACCCGCAGACCCTCCGCCACCGCGTCCGTGTCTTTCCGTGTGCCGCAATAGACGATCGCCGGAGTAGAGCCTGGTTCGCGCAGGCCCGCGATGACGTGGTCCCATTTTCGGCGCACCGAGCCCGTTCCCGAGAGCGCGATGACGTCATACGAGATGTTGGGGCGATCGACGCCACCCATCACGATCACCGGATCCCTGAGACGCAGCCGTTCCACGATCTGCTTGGCGGTCTCGGCGGTGGCGGTCGCCGTCAGCGCAAGGGTCGACCGGGCGCCGATCTCGTCGCGCCACTCGGCGAGTCGCAGGTACTCGGGACGAAAATCATGCCCCCACTCGGACAGGCAATGCGCCTCGTCCACCACGAATCGGTCTACTCGGTTCGAGCGAAGGGCGTTCATGAAGGCGGCCTGTCGGAAGCGCTCGGGGGCACAGAAAACAATTCTCACCGAGCCGGATCGAAGCCGATCCAGCGCCTCTCGCGACTCCTCCATCGACTGGGTACCCACCAGCTTCGCCACGGGAAGGCCGAGGGCCCTCAGGCGATCATGTTGATCGGCGATCAGGGCGACGAGGGGACTGACCACCACCGTCAACCCATCCACGGCCAGGGCAGGGACTTGGTAGCAAAGCGACTTGCCCGAGCCGGTCGGCATGACGACCAGTCCGTCAGCGCCTGCGATGCCCGCAGCGATGGCCCGGTCCTGGCCGGGACGCAGAGCGCCGACTCCCAGTTGGTCGAGCACGGGACCGAGCGGACCAACCGTAGGGCCGACAGCCCCGCTGCCGAGTTGGTCGGCGCGGCGACGAAGCGGCGCGACAACGCTGGCAAGTGCCGCTCGTGCAGGGACGTCCAGCGCCCGAAACTGCGCGCGGAGTACTTCGAGGGCTTCCTCGACGTCCACGCGAAGCTGGTCACCCGGTTCGCGCTCGGCCAGACCAACCGCCGCAGCGAGCCGAACGACTGCGTCCAGGGGCCAAATCACTTACCTATTTGAGCAGTTCGCGCGGACAGCGAACGGGACGCCCGAAGGCGCCCCGTTCATCCGACCGTGAATCCCTGATTGCTGCCCTACTTGATGCGGATGCCCCAACCGCCCTGGAAGCTGTTCAGCTTCGAGGCACGAGCGGCAACGGCAGGCTTCAACTTGCCATACACCTTGTCGCGCCATGCCGCGAACTTCCACGGGCCGTAGTCGCCAGCAATGCCCCCGGCCAGGCCGGCGCCAGTGCTGACTTTTTTCGCGGCGGGAAGAATTCCAGCCAATCCGTGAATCACACCGTTATCGGCCTTGATGTCCGGTGTTGCCACTGCGACGCCATCGAACGTGATGTTGCCGCCGCTGACGCCCACCGTGACGGTGTTACCCGCGAGTGTCGTCAGCTTCTGTCCGTCCGTGAACGTGTCAGACGTCAATGTGCCCGGCACGATGTGCTGAAGCAGGCGTGCCTTCAGGTTCGGGTCTGCCGAAAGCGTGGTGACGTCAGCGTCGGTCAACGACGCATCACCAGGGGCCAAGAGGGTGAAGGGTCCAGCCTTGGCGAGCTCCCCCGTCAGACCGGCCGTACCGATCAAGCCGAGGATCTTGCTGTAGCCGCCATCCTTGGTCGCGACGGCGTCAAGGGTGCCCAGCGTTGCAGCGGTTGACGTCGCATCCGGAACAACGACCTTCTTGTCGTCCTTGCAGCTGCTCAACCCGAGGATCAAGAGGCCCAGGCCGAGGAGGAGAGCGCCGAGTGGCCAGCCGATGTGGCCCTTGCGCTTCACCGGAACGGCAGCGACCGCCGCCTCCCGGGCACGAGCCGTCGTGGCCTCGGCCTTGTGGCCGCCCAGGCCGAAGCGGGAAAGGATGGGTCCAATTCCGCCGAGTGCCAGGGCAGGAAGCGCACCGCGGAGCAGCTTGCCAAGGGCGCCAGCACCGCCGCCCTTACGGCTGAGATAGCCGAGTACGAGGGGAGCCAGCATTGAGAGGAGCTTGCCGCCCATCCCGGCGCCCAACGAGAGGTGCTTGCCGACCGCGTCGCCGACCTCGGTGCCCTTGTTTCCGAAGATCGAAGCCACGGCTTCGTTGCCCTTCGAAAAGTCGCCACCCTTCAAAAATCCCGTGATGTCGTCGAGTACGCCTGCATCTGCGCCGGAGACGAGTTTGTTGACTGCGTCCTCCCCGCCAGGTGTGTCGACCTTTGTTCCAAGCCCTGCAAGCACGGTCGAGACGCCTGCATCGGCGGCTGTTTTCGTGTCGTTCGGACCGTGACCAAGTACCTTGCCGAGCAGCTCCAAGGGCTCGCCCTTAAGCAGTTCGACGATCCCGTCGGTAAGCGTTGACAAAAGCCAATCCTCCTGATTGTGGTTGCCCACCGAACCTGTCGGTGTGGCGGCGATGCGCGACTGCCGAGACCCACGGACGCCAAACGGTGACGCGAAACGCTGTGCGCGAGCCTACAGGCACTCGCCCGGGAATCTAAGTGGAGCGTTACGAGCGTCACGACGCCGTAACAATCCACTCGCTACCGTTCCGAACTCACGAAGCAAGCGGACGGAGCGTGAGTGAAACCAATTCGCATCGGACTTCTCGGAATCGGCACCGTGGGTGGCGGAACCTTTGAGGTGCTTACCCGTAACGAACGCGAGATCACGCGACGGATCGGCAGGCCCCTGGTCATAACGCGGGTGGCCGACAAGGATCTGGATCTCGCTGGGCGGGTAACCGGCGGTGCGGCTGCGATCGGTGACGATGCATTTGACGTCGTCCGTGATCCGGACATTGAAATCGTCGTCGAGCTGATTGGCGGCACCGGGGTCGCCAAGGAACTCGTGCTGGAGGCAATCGAGCACGGCAAGCATGTCGTTACCGCGAACAAGGCGCTCCTCGCAACGCACGGAAACGAGATCTTCGAAGCGGCGCGCGCGAAAGGCGTGTCCGTTGCATTTGAGGCGGCGGTGGGGGGCGGAATCCCCATCATCAAGGCCCTTCGCGAGGGTCTGGTTGCCAACCACATCGAATGGATCGCCGGAATCATCAACGGCACCACCAACTTCATCCTGTCGGAGATGCGCAGTCGCGGTGTCGACTTTGCGACCGCCCTGGCCGACGCCCAGGCGCGCGGATACGCCGAGACTGACCCAACGTTCGACATCGAGGGCGTTGACGCGGCGCACAAGCTCGCGTTGATGTCGGCCATGGCCTTTGGAATCCCCGTCTCCTTTGATCAGGCACATATCGAAGGGATCAGTGGCGTTAAGGCGGCCGACATTGCGTATGCAGAGGAGCTTGGCTACCGGGTCAAACTGCTGGGGATCACCCGTCGGCGCCCGACGGGCATTGAGCTCCGCGTACATCCAACGCTGATTCCGGTGGATCGACTGATCGCGAACGTGGAAGGGGTCATGAACGCGGTCCTGGTGATGGGGGACGCCGTTGGACCGACGCTGTACTACGGCGCGGGAGCCGGGGCACAGCCGACCGCGTCAGCGGTGATCGCGGACCTCGTGGACGTCGCCCGACTGATCACCGCCGACCCTGAGCACCGGGTTCCGCACCTCGCCTTCCAACCTGACCGCCTCAGTGACGATCCTGTTCTTGATATGGCTGAGGTTGAGACGGCCTACTACCTTCGTTTGCGTCTCGACGACCGACCCGGCTCGCTGGCGGAGGTGACACGGATCCTCTCGGATGAGGGAATCTCGATTGAATCTGCCCTGCAGAAGGCTCCAGCCGAGGAGTTCACGCAGGCCGATCTCGTCCTCCTGACCCACACGACGCTGGAGCGGGCGGCCCGGTTGGCCATCGCCCGGATCGAGGCGCTGGAGGCGAGCCACGGTAGTGTCGTGCTGTTGCGGGTAGAGAAACTGGCCTAATGCGGGGTTGCTCATACTGACGATTGGCGAGGAAATGCACGTAAGAGGAGTCCATACCCCGATTGGGGGATAGCCGGGCTGTTGGCCGCTTGACACCCTCGCGGACGTGCAGGGAAGCCAGGTTGAACCCACGTTTGTCGGTCGGGACCTCACGTTAGACGTCCTCAATCGGGTTGCGGGAACGCGGCCCGGCGCCATCGTTGTTTGGGGTGCAGCTGGTGTTGGTCGCACCCGTCTGGTTCGGGAGTTTCTGACCGGCCTTGAACGCGGCCTTCAGCGGGTTCGTGTCCCTGCGGGGCCAGAGGATGTGATGACGCGTCTGGGACAGGCACTCACGTTGCTTGGCCTTCCGCCGGATCCTGAGCGGTGCGCCCGCATCGAACCCTTCGTCGCGACGATCGTCGGCAGCGAGCTGGACGCCGACGAGATCCTGGAGCCCGCGTTTCGAGGGACACGAAGCCTGGCGGTGGTGATTGCGGATGGTCCATCAGCGTCGGCCCCAGCCATTCACCTTCAGCCGCTGGACGCCGAGAGTGCCGAGATGCTGGTTCGCTCCATTGGCGCCGAGCTGGACAACGCCCGTGTCGACGAGATCGTGCGCCTCGGTGAAGGGTTGCCGCGCTGGCTGGTTCCGCTTGCCCGCGCGGCGGAGGCGGGGTCGGACCGGGTCCCGGCAACGATTGCAGCGTGGCGCACCGCGCAACTGGCGGACGTGAGTGACGCGGAGCGCGAGGCGATGGCCTGGTCGGCCCTCGCCGGGTCCGGAACCGAGGCGGACCTCCTCGCTCGGGTGCTGAATCTGCCACGGCTGGAGGTTGAGGACCTGCTGGACCATTTGATTGAGGCGCGCCACCTGGAACCGTCGCCCACGCGCGCGGAGCGTCTTGTCCTCAGGGTGCGACCGCCGGCGCTTGCTGCGGCCATCCTGGGCGAGATGGGGCCAAACGAACTGCGTCGCCGCCACGCAGCGATCTTCGCCGCGGCGCAGGAAGTGGGTTGGACGAAGGCCCAGCTCCTTCCGCACGCTGAAGGGGCGGGAGAGCGGGCACAGGCACTGGAACTCGCGATCGGTGCGGCGGAGGAGGCGCGAAGCTTCGAAGATGCTGAAGCCGCTCTTCGTCTGGCGGAGCGGGCCCTTGAACTCTGGCGGCCGAACGACGGTGGGCGGCTGCGCTCGCGCGCATATCTGGAGCGTGGGCGCGCGCGGTGGTTCCTGAAAGACTGGCCGGGTGCCGTCCCGGATTTGGAAGAGGCAGCCGCGGGGCTGCGGTTGGCACGTGACGAGCGCGGGTCCTTGGAAGCCGCTCAGGCCGCTGGGCTTGCCGACTGGAACCGTGGGGAGCGCCAGCGGGCGTATGCCAGGCTCGCGGCCTTCCTCGGTGAGAGCGACGCTGAGCACAGCGACGAGCGTGCAGAAGCGCTGTTGACGGCGGCGATGTTTGCCGGGTCCATCTCCAAAAGCGCTGCCTCGCGGGACTTCGCTCGCCGGGCACGTATTGCTGGCATCGCACAGGGGCTGCCGCAGATCGCGAGCCGCGGCCTTGCGCTGTTCGGCTATGC
The DNA here is from genome assembly GCA_043746815.1 of Thermoleophilia bacterium. Lineage (GTDB taxonomy): Bacteria > Actinomycetota > Thermoleophilia > Miltoncostaeales > Miltoncostaeaceae > JAYTQG01. The sequence continues at coordinate 6,986 of JAYTQG010000227.1, forward strand.
ACGCAGTGCCCTCACCGGGACGATGGCGTGTCAGCGCTACTTCGAGCGTGCGCGGGCGGAGGCACTCGCAGTGGGCGATGCACGTACGGCCTCGATCACCAGCATTTGGGCGAGTCACTTTCTCCTGTCACTTGGTCGCGTCGACGAGGCACTTGCGACGGCATCCGGGGCGGTGGACTTCGCGCACACACACGGCATGGCTGATCACGAGACGGTCTTCATCGGGAATGTCGGTGAGGCGCACGCGGGGAAGGGTGAGCTGGATGCGGGCGCACGCAATCTCGCGACCGCTGCCGCAGAATGGGCACGCCTCGGAAGCGTTCCGCCAGCCGCGGATGCGACCGGTGCCGGGTGGCTCCTCGTCCAGCAGGGCAACTTTGACGAAGCGCTTGCCTACTACGGTCGACTGGTGGATCCCGTCGACCCCGAGGGAATGGTCTTCCACGAGCTCGCGGCCTTTGCCAGTGGGTACATCGTGGCTGCAGTTGAGGCGGGCGACCGTGAACGGGCAGCGGACATCGCCCGTCGTACGCTGAGCGTTTGGCTGGAGACCGACGACCGGGTCTTCATCCTGCCCGTACTTGGCGTCGCAGGCGAAGCCCTGGACGTAAGTGAGGCGACGATCTGTCGCGATCACCTGAACCTGGCACGACGTGACGGCGTCGCCTTGGCAGATGCCTTCCTTCCGCTCGCCGCCGGTCACGTTGCGCGTCACGAAGACCCGCTCGCCGCCGCTGCTCACTACCGCTCGGCCGCGGGGGCATTCGATCGCTACGGCCTCGCATGGTGGGCGGCTCGCTGTCTCCTGCAAGCTGGCGCCACGGCCGAGCGCGGTGACGATGCTGAACGTGATTTGTTCGATGCGCGGGTCCGCTTTGGCGACATGAACGCCGGTGCCTGGCGCCAACGCACCGAGGCGGCGCTCCGTTTGAGCGGGCGCCGGATCCCCTCGCGGGGAACAGACCCGAAGAAGCGCGTCGGCGGGCTGTCATCCCGCGAGACCGAGGTCCTGCGCGAGCTCATGGTGGGCGGTTCCAACCAGGAAATCGGCGACCGCCTGTTCATCGCTCAACGGACGGTGGCACGGCACATGGCGTCGTTGTTCGCCAAACTTAATGTCTCGAATCGGCGGGCGGCAGAGAAGATGGGGTACGAGCTTGGCCTCACTCCTGCGGGGGAGTCTGACGACGCACCGGTAGAAACTGGCTAAATCGCCGCCGCCCGGACGGCCTCAAACGCCACTGGACAAAGCTGGCGCGCAACTTCAAAATGGCGGCGGTACGACTGGCGCCCGCCCTACGGCCCGCATCATTGACGAGGGAGAGGCGGCCGACCACCTCGGAGGCGAATGTCGTTCGCTGTGTGGACGTTCGGCAGCAGAACTCGGCCTCGCTGGGGAAATGGGGGATCACGATCTGACGGCAGCGGGGCCGGGCTGAGAGGGTACCAAGCGTGAGCTGGGGGCATCCACGGCGGCCGAGTGGGTCAGTAGCGTGCCAACCATGAGTCATGAAGCTCTCGTGCGACGTGCCGCGGAGGCGCTTGGGCATCCGGTGACCACGCTTCTCGACGACGCCGACTGGCCGCTTGTTGCCATCTCGACCGCCGGGGTGCCGCCGCGCCTGCGCGCTGCGTGGCTGACTCGGGACGATCTTCGGGTTGTCGCGAGGGTTGGATGTCCACCCCTTGTGTCCAGCCGTATGCGGCCGGTCGTGGCGTGCGCGGTCGACATTGACGAAGCGGAGCTCAGTGATCGAATCGTCTTGGCCCTGGCCGCCCCGGGGGTCACGGCCATTCGTCTGCTACTGGCCGCCGACGGCGAGGCCGTGGAAATTGATGTTGGCGACGACGCGATTGCCGCTGTCCGTCTTTCCGTGGGGACCGTCGTCCTCGCCGTGGATGCCCTGGACCGGTCGGGAGAGCCGGTCGGACGACTGGTGCGGGCTGGCATCGGCGAGCTGACCCATCGCACCGGATCGGTGGGTGGCCGGTTGGGGGCGACCCACGGGATGGCAGCGGGTTTTGGGGCCGGGGAGTGGGTGGCGGACCTCGCCGCAGCGACGTTCGCCGCGGGGTATGAACTGCGCCTTCCAATGTGGACGCCGGAGGGGTTTGTATTGGGGGCGCCGCACGTCGAGCCCGACATCGCCTATCCGGCCGCACCTCCGGCGATCGTCATGGCCTGGAGCGGCGCCGACTTTCAGCGGGTCCTTGTTCGCCAGGCACCTGCGCCGCTCATGAGCCCAGATCTCCTTGGTGCCGGGGCCCGCGAGGTTGACATCAACGGCGTGACGGGAATCCTCAGGGGGCGTCACCTCGCGAGCGTGGTGTTCGAAGCCGCCGGGCGTGCCTTCGGGGTACAGGTGCAGCGGATGGCCGACGCGGAAGCAGTTGCACTTCGGGTGGCGCGGTCTATCTCAACGGAACTCGAATCCCGTTGACGGACTGTCCTCGTGGTTCGTTTTCGTTACGACCGTGAGGGCATCGCAGGCGGTTGGGCAGAGTGCCTTTCCGCGGTCGTTCGCAATGAGGGCAAGGGCCTCATCGCGGTCCATCGGCGCACGGTAGGGGCGGGTCGCGGTAAGGGCGTCGTAGACATCGGCCACCGCCAGCGCGCGCATTGCGGGTGTCAGGCTCCCTGCGGTGAGGCCACGGTGGTACCCGGTGCCGTCCAGGCGTTCGTGATGGGCGCCCGCGGTGGCCGCCCAGTTGGCGAGCGTCGGTACCTGCGCGAGGATGTGCTCGCTGGTCGCGGCGTGCCGCTCGACCTGAACCCGCTCGCTGGCGCTGAGGGGCCCAGGCTTGTCGAGAATGCGACTCGACACGGCCAGTTTGCCGATGTCGTGGAGCAGTGCACACCGCCGAAACGCCGGGCGCTCCTCGGGCGACATTCCCATCAGACCGGAGAGTTCTGTGGCCCAGTGCGCGACGCCGTGGCTGTGACGGTTTGTCCACGGTGACTTTGCATCGATCACAAGGGCGAAGGCATCTGCCACACGGTCCAGCCGTTCTTCGGTTGCCTCGATCAGCATGTCTCCGGGTTCTTGCGCGCGAAGGGCCGCCGCAGTCAGGTCCGGCGAAGTGAGGGCCTCCCAGACTGGGTGGCGGTCAGAAATGCCCAGGAACGCGCCGGCAACCTCAGGGTCAAACCAACGCCCGGTGCGCTCGGCGACCATGCGGCGGGCTGCATCCCGCCCGAAGACGGTCACGAAGACCTCAGCGGTTTGGGCAACGCAGCCGATTCGGGCGAGAATGCCGATCTGATGACCCGCGAGGCCGCGTGGATGTCCACCGCCATCCCAGTGTTCGTCCAGGTCGCGGACGGCCTCCGAGGCTGCTGGGTCGAGCCCGAGCGACCGAACGATGCTGGCACCCTGGTGACACCGGGCCTCGACGATGAGGTGGCCTTCGGATTTCAGCGTGCGGGCGACGCTCAGCGCCTGTCCCATCCGGGCCACGCCACGAGCTTCGCGTGCGGTGTGGCGAATGAGATAGGTCAACACCTGTCGCGACTTGTGCCAATCAACGAGCTTCCCATCACGACGAAGTGCGATGTCGTCGGCTGCGAAGAGCGCCGCAGTTCGGCTGGCACTCGCCGTGCAGCCGGCGTCCTTAAGCAAGAGTGCGTAGAAGAGTGCGGTACGTTGGGCGGCGTCGATTCCGAGGGAATCTGCGAGACACATGCCAATCAGGAGCGTCCGTTGTGCGTGGCCTTCGGCCTGCCCCTCCGTCAGGTCAAGGGCACGCGAAAGGGCCGCCACAACGGTCGAGAGGCGCATGAATTCTGGCGGATGGTCGGGTGGCGATGCGTTCGTTGGCGGTCGAGGCGGCGCGGACTCCATCCCATCGCGATACGAACGAGCGCACGCGTTGGATCACTCACCGGTGAGTGAACGGTTGCGATGGAACGTCGCGGATTGAGAGCGCCATCGGACAGTGTCCGCGAGTTATCCGGTAAACGTGACTTTTCTCGCCTTCACAACAGGCTTGCCCGAACCGACGACACAGCTTGAGACGACAAACGCGGTCATCCTTTTCGCCCGTCGCAGGGCCCCCGTGTACTTCTTGCCGACCTTCAAGGTTGCGGTGAACGCACCAGCGTCCAGGGGCCCTGGCCCCACCCGCGCGATGACGATGTCGGCCTTGCCGATCCCCAAACGTCTCGCCTCGGACGCCTGCACCACGATAAACACGGCGCCCTTGCACGCCACCGAAAATGAGGTCCCCACCTTGAGTCCCTTGGAGCGAAGCGCGGTCAGCGTTCCGATCGCCGGAGTGGTCAACGCAACTGTCAACTTGCCCCCACCGGCCGTTGGGTTCGGCTGCGTCGGCGTCGTTGGTGTCGTCGGCGTGGGAGACGGTGCTGACGGCCGTGCTCCGGGGTTGACATTCGCGGGGCCCCAGTCAGGGCCCTTGCCGCCCGGGATGATCCGGGTCGGCGTAGCTCCATTGCCACAGGTGGAGTTCAAGGTTGCGCCGATTGTGACCGTCCAGATGCCGTCGCCCTGTGCCCAGGCGAGCTGCGTTCCGTCTGGCGACCAGGATGGACCCTCAAAGATCGTCTGGCCACTCGGGTCAGCAAACTTGCACTGATAGCTCGGCTGAGCCGGAAACCCGCCTGTGCTCGAGAAGAGCGCGAGCTTGGTGGAGTCACCGAGCAGCGCGAACTTGTCGCCCGCAGGCGTCACTGCCACATCGCTGAGGGTTGAGGTTGGCGAGAACGCCGAGTCGAGGGTGTATGGCGATTGGAAGAGCCACTGCTGTGTGGAACTGGTCGCGCTGCCGACCACGTAGCTCCACGGGCCCCCTGAAGTCATTATTAGCCGACTGTTTCCGACCCAGGCCGGTTGATCGAAGCCACCGACAAGAAACCCTCGCTCGGTCCCGTCGATTCCGCGGACCATGGTCGTATTGCAGCCGGACGGCGGGGAACCGCAGGCGTTTCTCAACGCCTCGTGGGCGATCAGGAGGCCGTCGGGGGAGATCTCCGGGTTCGCGTTCCCGAGGATTGTGTCGATGACCCGCACGACGGCGCCGTTTTGGCGAAGCACGAAGAGCTGCTGCCCGCGATTTGCCACGATCGTCCCGTCATCAGACTGAGACGCGTGGAGGTACGGCGAGGTCGACGAACCATCCAAGGTCACCTGATACTGCCCCGACCCATCCGGATTCGCGATCCAGACGTTTCCGTCTTTGACGTAGACGATGCTCGCCGCACTCGCCAGCGCGGGGCCGATCGAGCAGATCCCAAGGCCGACGATCAGCGTGGTCCGGAGACGCCGACGCGCTGCACGTCGCTTGGAGACCGTGGGCGAGACCGTATTCAAGAGTGACTCCTTGTCGAATCGTCGGACCGCTGACCGGCCATGAGCCATTGCCGGAATGACTCATCTCGGCGATCCTATGTCTCGGCGAGGTCACCTGCCCGGGGCGAAGGTCGAGCAGAACATTGACCTTCGCTCAGTGTCGGATGGTCCCAACGGTTTCCAGCGGCTGAACCCGGGTGAACTGAATTCGCTCCGGCCCCGCTGCACGCGACACGTCAACGAGGTAGGGGAATGTCCTTGAATGGCTTGAGTTGGGCTGGTGGGACATCAGTGTCGTTGCTCACGATCGCGTCACAGCGGAGATGGTCAGCCGAGGGGCTGAGCAAGCTTCCGCTCGTGGTAGAAGCTGTGGTTCGCTGCCAGACGGTGGCTCTCCAGAGCGAGCGCCGTTGCAAATCGGCCGCCGTGATGTCCTCGGGCTGCGTCGGGGCGGTGCCCGAATAATCTCGTCCGTCAGCTGCGTGAAGGACGAACTTGACTGCCAGCCCTGCGAACGGTGCCGCGGTAACGAGCCGACCCTCGATTCGATCGCCGAGTCCTACGCACTGAACTCGCTTGGCAACCAGCGGCTGAAAGTCGACTCCATCGGCCCAAAAGAGGAACCCACCCACCGCGGTTAGTCCCTCCTCGGAAGGCCCTCGAACATCGAGCGATAGCGGTAGCGACCGCTCGATGTTCGACGAGCAACCGGCTCCAACGAGTACCACGAGTGTTACCAGCGCGACCCATGCAACTGGACGCCCGGGATGTCTCTGGAGCACGATGCCTCCGTTTAGGTTGGAACGACGCATCCCCCAGGACAGCTCCCGAAGACAACCGCGCATTGCCTCGACCAAAAGCTAAACGTGTCGGACCGGAGACGTCACCTTGCGGTGAACTCGAATGTCACCGCCACCCAATTCCCAACTCTTCGTGCGGGGGGATTCGTTAGGTCGGGCTCTCCGGGGGCCGGACCGCGCTGAGTCGACGCGGAACGTCACTTGCTGCGATTTCGGCGCAGAGCGCCCCGAGATCAACCGTCGGGCCGACCCAGCACAGTTCGTCCACACCGCTGACGGTGGGAGCGTCGCGGCGGAGCGTCGCCAGCGATCGATAGAGCCGCGCGTCGTCGCGACGTTCGTTGAGGGCATCCGCAAGGCGTGCAGCGCCACGGACCGACACGGACCAGTCTGCTGCCGCGGCCGGGATGTGCTCCAAGTGTCGGTACTCGGCCAGTATGGCGGCCGAACCCTTTGCCCCCCATCCCGGAATGCCTGGGATGCCGTCCGCGGTGTCGCCAACAAGGGCGAGATAGTCGGGAATCGAGGCGGGGCCCACGCCGAAGCGTTCGTGGACACCCACTTCGTCGCGAATCGTGTCAGTGCGGCGGTCCAACTGGACGACGCGCGAGCCAACAACGCACTGGGCGAGGTCCTTGTCGGGGGTTGCGATCAACACCTGGTCCACGCGGTCGTCGGCACTTGCGATCGCTGCGGCGCTGGCGAGGGCGTCGTCCGCCTCGAATTCGATCATCGGCCAGACCGTGACACCGATCGCTGCGATCGCTCGTTCCAGTAGTTCGAACTGTTGGCGAAGTTCGGGTTCGATACCTGCACCGGTCTTGTAGCCAGCAAACATGTCATTTCGGAAGGATTCGATGACATGGTCGGTCGCGACGCCGACGTGGGTAGCTCCACCCTCGAGCATCGAAACGATGGACCGAACGACGCCGCGGGTGGCGCCGATCTCTCGTCCGTTGACGCTCGCCTTCGGGACCGCAAAATAGTGGCGAAAAAGTTCGTAGGTACCGTCAACCAGGCGGACCTTCACGTGGCCTCGTCGGCGTCGCAGCGAACCCGGAGCGCCGAGGCTAAACCGAGGCTGAGGGCCTGCGTGCGCTTTCCGATGCGCACTTCAAACGAGCCTTCGAAGGGCTGACGGCCCAGCATTTCAAAGCGGTCGCCGATGGCGATGCCAAGTTCGCTGAGGTACCGGAGGATTTCGGGGTCGCTATCGGAGACCCGTACAAACGTCGCACATTGCCCCACGGTGAGTTCGTCCAGCCCGGTCGTTGGCTGCTCGTCAACGAGAAGTTCGCGGCTGGGGATGGGATCCCCGTGGGGGTCGAATGCGGGGTCGCCGAGTTTGTTGGCGATGATCTCGATCAGCTCGTCGGAGGCCGCATGCTCAAGCGCCTCGGCGTAGCGGTGGACCTCCTCCCACGGGATATCCAACGCCGTCGCGAGAAACAGCTCGATCAGACGGTGGCGTCGGATCACGTTCAGGGCGACCGCTTGCCCGGCCGGGGTCAGGCGGACGCCGCGATAGGGAACGTGCTCGACGAGGCCGCTTGCGTCGAGGCGCTTGATCATCACCGAGACCGACCCCGCGGAGAGCCCGAGGCGGGCGGCCAGATCGGTCGTCGAGGCCGTGGCGCTGTCGCCGCGCGTCAACGAGTAGATCGCCTTGGCGTAGTCCTCCACCGCAACGGAGACGGTCGATGGTTCGGCTGTGCTCACCAGAGAATCGTATCCAAGCGGTCGAAGGGGAGACCAACGAAGCAAAAACCAACAGTAGCAAAATCGTTGTTTAGCCTATGTTGACTTCTCGAGAGATATGCGCCACACTTCCGATGTGAACTCCGCGACCGTCGTTGTTGATCCGCCGAGTCCGCTGCAACAGATCCTCAGTCGTGGACGCGTTCGGTCGACGCTCACGATTCTCGGCCCGGCCTTTGTCGCCTCGGTCGCCTACGTGGACCCCGGGAACTTCGCGACCAACTTCGCGGCGGGGGCAGGCCACGGCTACCAGCTGGTCTGGGTAATCGTGATGGCAAACCTGATGGCGATGCTGGTGCAGTACCTGACGTCGAAGGCTGGCCTCGCGACCAGCCTCAGCCTTCCCGAGCTTTGCCAGAAGCGGTTCCCACGGCGAGCAAACCTGCTGCTGTGGGTTCAGGCCGAGATCATCGCCATGGCCACTGATTTGGCGGAGTTCGTCGGCGCGGCCCTGGGGCTGAACCTGGTCTTTGGGGTCCCGCTATTTCCGGCCGGGCTGATCACGGCCGTGGTTGCCTTCATCATCCTGGGCCTCGAACAGCGCGGCCACCGAAAGTTTGAACTCGCCGTGATTGCGCTGCTCGGCATTGTCGGGGCGGGCTTCCTCTATGTCTTCTTCGTTGCCGGTGGGCAGAGCTACACCGGGATCGCCGGGGGGCTTGTCCCGAGCCTGCATGGCAGCAACCAACTGGGCCTCACCGTTGGAATTATCGGGGCGACGGTCATGCCACACGTCGTCTACCTGCACTCGGCGCTTCAGAAAAATCGGATCCGTCCGGACGGGAACGGCGAGCGGCAGACGCTCCTGAAGTACAATCGGGTGGACTGCATTGTGGGACTGACCCTGGCGGGGATCGTCAACCTCGCGATGCTATGTATCGCGGCGGCGCTCTTCCACAAGCCCGGGCTCACCGGCATCAGCGAGCTTGGTCCGATTCACGACAACCTTGGCACGCTGGTCGGTGGCGGGGCAGCGCTGGCCTTCGGGGTGGCGCTGATGGCCTCCGGGCTCTCCTCGTCGAGCGTCGGCACCTACGCCGGACAGATCGTGATGGCGGGCTTTATGAACTGGCGCATCCCGCTCTTGGCGCGGCGCCTGCTGACCATGGCTCCGTCACTGATCATCCTTGGGCTCGCCGTCAATACCAGCCAAGCACTGGTGCTCTCGCAGATTGTGCTCTCCTTCGGAATCCCGTTCGCCCTCGTTCCGCTGTTCCTGATCACGCGCAGTGCGAGCACGATGGGGGACATGGTCAACCGCCGGGTGACGAACGTCGCCATGGCGATCGTGACTCTGATTATCACGTCGCTGAACGGATATCTGCTCTACGACACCGTTGCCGGGCTCCTCTAGTCGGAACCCCGCTGTCTGCCGCGGACATTTCTAAAACTAGCGGACGTTGCCGAAATGCCAACAGGCATGTTAGGGTCCCCTTTCATTAGGGCCACCTAACAACGGAGAGACCTCCCCCAATGACGATTCATCCGAGCACTAACGGCAGAATCCGAATTTCAGGGATCGCCGCAACGACGGTGATTTCCCTCATCTGGGCGGGCACCGCCCGGGCGGCAGACTCGATCACCGTCTACAACGGCCAGCACGAACAGACCGTCGGCAAGCTCGTGAAGGACTTCACGAAGCGCACGGGAGTTGAGGTCAAGCTTCGCTCCGGCGGTGAGGCCGAGATGGCCAATCAAATTCTTCTCGAGGGATCCAGTTCACCTGCCGACGTGTTCATCGCACAGAACCCACCAGCGCTTGAGGTTCTTCGCGAGAAGGGTCTGTTCGCGCCGGTTGATCCAG
>JAYTQG010000228.1:0-6871 GCA_043746815.1 Thermoleophilia bacterium
CCACCTGTGGGCGCCGTTCGAACACGAATGGTCCACTCGCGGACGGGGAAGACCGAGGCCGCTGCCGTGGCCTGGACCACCCGTCTTATCGCCGGAGCCGATGCACTCCACCTTCCCCCGCATGGCTCGGCTTGCCATCGGGATGACGACGCTGATGGCGCTCGTCTTCAGTTCAGGTGCCGGGTACAAGTGGAATTTCATTTACACCCCGCCGAACCCGCTGGATCTGTTTTAGGCAGCTGACGAAGGGCCGCTCTCCGACCTTGGAGGCGGCCGTTCGCTATCTCGGGCCGTGGTCTCCGACACCGCGAAGCTGGACAGGTAGGTCGTCACGAGGGCGAGGCCTGCGAGCATTTCGATGATCGTTGCCGCCCGCGCTCCGCGACTTGACGCGATGATGTCCCCGGGTGGTGAAATCAGCCCCGTCGAGACGGAGTAGTAGAAGAAGTCGGAGTACCTCGGCGTCGCCGAGAGGCCCGTGAATGCGTGGCCGGTGTCGAACCACCACATCGCGAGGTAGACGAAGCTCCAGATCGCGAAGAACGCGAGCCCGAGGAGCGCCACTCCCGTCGTTCGGATCAGGGCAAGAAATGATCCGGCCATGTACCGCTCGATGGGAATCGACGACTGATGCGAGCGTCGATCTGCGAGGCGACGCGTCGCCACCACCAGCGCGAGTGCGCCGACGAGAACGCCGACCGCGCCGACCAAGGCCGTGACACCCGCCTGGGTTCGTGACAGCCGTGGGCTGAGCATCGCAATACCGGCAACGGCGGCGCACAGGACACCAAACTTCGCCGCTGCGCCGCTCAGCCAGCCGCCGCGCGCTCCCGCGGCAGGGTGCTCGTCGATCCTGGGAAGCCTCATGTCGGGAGGGTTCGCTTCCCGGTGCGCGCCTCCTGCGCGAAGGTAGGCTGGGCCCATGCGAAGCTCATCAGTATTCGAACGCTCAGTGGACCTCGATGCACCAATCGACGAGGTCTACGCATTTCATCTCGACACACGGAACGCGCCACTCATTTCGCCTGCTGGCGCCACCTTTCTGGCGATTGAGGGCGATTTCCCGGTGACGGTTGGTTCAGAAGTTCGCCTACGTGTGCGCCAGTCCCCGATCCCGTTCGCACAGACCTGGCTGATCCGGATTCCGGAACTCCGGCCGAGCACGCTGGTTGTGGACGAGGCCGTCAAGAGTCCATTCGCACAGTGGCGACACGAGCACCGCTTCGAGGACCTCGGCAGCGGCCGCACGCGAATGACCGACCACATCACCTACCGGCTGCCATTTGGCCCGATTGGACGCCTGGTGGATCGTCTGATCGCGCGAAAGCAACTGGAGACAATGTTCGCCGACCGCCACGTACGCACCCAAGCCCACTTCTTGGGCTCCACGACGTTGTGAAGGCAATCCTCCCTGCGCCCCCTGGAGGCCCTGAGGTTCTCCGGCTGGGCGAGACGAAAGAACCGCTTCTCGGCCCGGGCGAGCTCCTCATTGCGGTGAAGGCAGCGGGGGTCAACCGCGCTGACCTGATGCAGCGAGACGGTGTCTACCCACCCCCGGCCGGTGTCTCCGACATTCTTGGCCTGGAAGTCGCCGGGACCGTGGTCAACTGCGGGCCCCGAGTGCGCGGTTGGCAGGTGGGCGACCGCGCAATGGCATTGGTCGCTGGCGGAGGCTACGCCGAGTTCGTTGCTGCCCCAGCAGCGCAGTGCATTCCGGTCCCCGAGTCGTTCAGTTGGGCACAGGCCGCGGCGACGATGGAGGTCATGCTGACCGCCTGGCAGTCGCTCCGTCGCCGGGGCGGGCTCCGGCCGGGCGATCGCGTCCTCATCCATGCCGCGGGAAGTGGCGTTGGGACCGCTGCGATTCAGGTGGCGCGTGAGTTGGGCGCAGGCACGGTCATCGCGACCTCACGGAGTGCCGAGAAGTTGGAGATCCCGACGCGGCTCGGCGCGACTGCGTTGGTGGTCCAGGACGGAACATTCTCCGACAGCGTCCTCACGCTCACGGATGGCGCGGGCGCCGACGTGATCTTGGACCTTGTGGGGGCGGCCTACCTGGCCGAGAACGTTCGCTGTCTCGCGCGAGGGGGACGTCTCATCCTTGTGGGGCTCGTCGGCGGTCGTCGGGCTGAGCTTGATTTGTCAGCCCTCCTCCCCAAACAGGCCACCATCTCAGCCATGACCGTTCGAGGGCTTTCCGCGGCAGAGAAGGCCGAGCTGGTTGCCAGCTTCACGGAATGGGGCCTCGGTCGACTGTCAGACGGACGCCTCACCCCAATCGTGGAGCGAGAGTTCCCGCTGGCGGAGGCAGCGGACGCCCATCGACTGCTCGCCAGCAACGACGTGGTCGGCAAAGTCGTCCTCCGCGTTGGGTAGTCTTTCGGTAGAAGTTGCAACCGCCCGCACGCCTTGGAGGCACGGATGTTGAAGAAGCTGCTGTTCTTGGTCGGACTGAGCGCCGTCGCTTACTTTTTTGTCCGCGACCGCCTGAGCACTGACGAGTTCGCGTTCACCGAGGTCCCTTCGCCTGAGGCGCAAACGGCCGCTGCTTAGGCGCCTCGAAGCGCTTCTCGGACGCGACGCAGCAGGGTCTGGACTCTGACGACCTGCTCGTCGTCTCCGGTTTCGCGGAGCCGCACCAGCTGACGCTCCAGCGCGTTCTCCTGGAATCGGAGAACCGCCTCGGATAACTCCTCTCCGGTTGCCTCGGCCACCGCTTCGGACTCGATCGTGGCGGCCAATCCGGCAAGCTCAGCTGGCCACTTGGCTGGAGCGGTGCCTGCTGCCAACAGCGCAGCGGCACGGGCGTGTTCGGGGCCCTCAAACGCTCGTCCGGAGAGTGAAGCGATCGTTTCCGGGCCGTCGAGTTCGATTCGTGCTGCGGCCAGCACGAGAATTCTCCGTTCCAGTTGCCCATCCCGGTCAAGAATCTGAGGGATGGTCGTTGGCGCGTCACGTCGTTTCCCAGGCCGCGGACGCCGGGAGAGCTCGGCCGTCATTCGTGCGGGAAGCCGCAGCAGCGATGCCGCAATCCGTACCGCCTCGTCGTGTTCCATGGACTCGGGGAACTTCGACAGCAGCGCCTTGAGATCATCGAACGCCGCCTGGCGATCGTTCGCGGTTGTGCCCGTTCTCGCGACGCGGGCCCGGACCAATTGGAGAATCAGCGGCTCGGTCTGCTCGGCGATTGACCCAAGGAGCTCCAGTCCCCCATCGGCGCTTGCCATGTCACCAGGGTCCTTTCCATCGGGCAGGCTGAGGGCCGAAAGCCGAAGCGGGATCCCGGCGGCGGCATCCACACTCCGGTATGCGGCTCGCTCGCCCGCGGCATCCCCGTCAAAGCAGATCCGTACTTCTTTCGTTGACCTGGCCAGCTCGCGCAGCTGCTCTGCGGTCAGGGAGGTGCCCATGCACGCAACCGAGGGCACTCCGGCCGCATGGAGGGCAAGCACGTCGGTGTAGCCCTCGACGACGACAATCCATCCGCGCTTTGCAGCCTCAGCCCGGGCAAGGCTGAGTCCGAACAGCAGTTCACGCTTTTTGAATGACGCACCCTCAGGCGAATTGATGTACTTCGCGCCGTCAGCCCCTGGCATCACCCGCCCCCCGAATCCCAGCACCCGGCCCAGGCGATCGGCAATTGGGAACATGATCCGTCCGGTGAAGAAATCACTGGTACCAAACCTGCCCCCGCGCGCCAGGCCCGCCCCGCTGAGTTCCTCGCCTGTAAAGCCTTTTGACTTGGCGGCGTTGGCAAGGCTCGTCTCGCCCAGCGGGGCGTAGCCGACACGAAACTGGCGAAGAAGTTCCTCCGTAAACCCGCGTTCGGTCAGATACTCACGTGCGGGCGCCGCCTCCGGCAAGTTCCAAAGGCAACCCATGTAGTAGTCCGCGGCGCGATCCAGCACCTGGCGGCGACGCTCAATCGCCCGTCGCGCAGCCGCTTCCTGCGGCGTCTCGGTTTCCATGTTGAGGGCCACGCCGTAGCGCTCGGCCAGCGCCGTCACGGCCTCTTGGAAGTTGCCGATTCCCTCGCGTTCCATCATCCAAGTGAAGACGTCGCCCTTCGCGCCGCACGAGAAGCAGATGTAGCGGCGATTTTCGGGGGGAATCAGCGAAAACGACGGTGTGCGCTCGTCGTGGAAGGGACAGCGCCCCACCCAGCGGCCCCCCTTGCGGGTCAGGTCGACGCGACCGCCGATCAGCTCGACGAGGTCCGAGGCGTCCCGAACGGCGTCCAGGGTGTCACGATCAATGGTTGCCACTCCGGGAGTCTCTCAGAGCACGAGTGGCACGCCCCTACGTCCGGGTCGACTCGATCCGAGCGTAGATCAGCATGTCGCGAAGGACGCCCTCCCGACCCGCGAGAACCGAGCGTTGGAGGCCCTCACAGTGAAAGCCCGCCGCCTCGATGACGCCCCGGGACGCCGCGTTCGCCGGGTCCACATGTGCCTGAAAACGAACGACATCGGTGCTCCCCTTTGCCCACTCCATGATCAGGTCGCAACTTTGGCGGGCAACGCCCTGTCGCCGGGCCCATGGCGCCGTCCAGTAGCCGATCGTGCCGATGTGAGGTGCACCTGGCGAAACGCTCATTCCGATCGCGCCAAGGACTCGCTCATGCGGACCACGGGCAACCGCGAAGTGATAGCCGCGGATCAGGCGTGCCTGCTCCGCCGAGTCAGAGATGAAGAAATCCGCGTCGTCAAGCGTGTAGGGACGGGGAAGCACCTCAAGCCAGTCCGATGTCATCGGATCGTTGCACGCGAGAACGACATCCTCTCGGTCGCTCGGGTGCCAGTCTCGAAGAATCAGGCTCACAGTGGCGCTTCGTGGGGAATAAAGACGTCCCGAAAGACTCGCAGTGCGAACCGATCGGTCATACCCGCGACGTAGTCGATGGCGCGGATCACCGTATCCCCAATGGAAGCTCCCCCGGGCAGGGCCTCCGGGTGGTCCAGGAAGTGAATGATCAGCTGCCGGACAATCGCACGAGCCTTGTTGGACTCATCCGCCGCCGGTGAGGCCAGGTAGACGTTCTGGAACATGAACTTGCGGAGCGACAAGAACGCCTCGCCGACCTCGCTGGACTGGCTGATCTCGGTGGCCTCGGCGCTCGCCTCGACGATGTCAGTGATGAGTCGCGTCAAGCGCTGGCCGGTCGTCTGCCCAAGGACTGCAAGCTCGGACGCCGGAAGGCTACCCGGCGCAAGAACACCGGCCCGAAGCGCGTCATCGATGTCGTGGTTGACATAGGCGATCCGATCGACGAGGCGAACGATCTGCGCCTCGAGGGTGGCCGGGCGGCCACTGCCGGTGTGGTGACGAATCCCGTCGCGTACCTCTTGGGTGAGGTTGAGGCCCGGACCGCCGTAGTGCCCGTCACCCTCCAGCACCTCAACGATGCGCACGCTCTGCTCGTTATGTTCAAACCCACGACCGAGGCGTTCGCGCAAGAGATCGTTCAGGGCGTACTCGCCAGCGTGCCCAAAGGGCGCGTGACCGAGATCGTGGCCCATCGTGATGGCCTCGACGAGGTCCTCGTTCAGGTTCATGGCGCGCGCCACGGTCCGACCAATCGCAGAGACCTCGAGTGTGTGTGTCAGACGCGTGCGGTAGTGGTCTCCCTCGGGTGAAATGAAGACCTGAGTCTTGTGCTTCAGTCGCCGGAAGGCCTTGCAGTGAAGGATCCGGTCGCGGTCGCGCTGGAAGGCAGTCCGTAGTGGACATGGCTCCTCTGGCCGGTCCCGGGTCGCGTCCGCCGCTCGGGCGGCCCGAGGGTCGAGCGGCGGCTCGCGCATACCTACTGCGCGGGCTCGGAGAGCTGGATCGGAAAGATCCACGGCCCGGGAATCGCATCTCTCCCGTCACCGATGCTTCCGACTGTCAACGTCAGCGTCGTCACCTCGCGGGGGATCCCGGGCGCGACCGCCATCACTCCCTCTGCGCGGTTTCCGTCGCGGCGGACCTCGATTGCGGCAGTCCGGTAGCGACGCCCCTGGTCGTCCACCACCAGCATGTCGGGAGCGGAGCCCAGCTGCTTGCGGCGCTTCGGGTCGGCGGTATGTGCCAGAAAGCGGATACGCGCGCCCTGTTGGTAGCGCTCCATGGCGGTGATGGCGACCGTCGTCTCGTCGACCGATTCGGTGCGGTTGATTGCCACGACGCCGCGAAGCGTTCCCGGGGAGAAGACAAGGCTTTGCGGGAACGGATCCGCCACCTCGCCCCAGGTCTCTGGCTCGCGCGGATCGGCCATTGGCTGATCGGCCGCCAGCTGGTGGATGCGCTCAGCGCTGCGGTGCTTCCAGATGTGCGGACGCTCGCGAAACAACGAGATCAGCGCCCGGTGTGAGAAGGCCCGTCCGTCATCCGCAATGTAGATGCCGTAGCGGCCCTGATCAGGCCGAGTCAATTCGATGAACGCACCGGCGCGCCCGTCTTCATTCCCGGAACCGCAGCTGTCGGCGTAGTGCAAATGCGCGACATGCCAGCCATCGACGAGGAACTCCAGGAGGTCCCCCAGACTGCCGAGTTTGTAGCGCTCTTCCGTGATCTCGTGTTCCTTCGTCCGCGGGGGTCGATCGCTCGTGGATGCCAGTCGTCGTCGGGCACTCATATCGTGCCAGCCCGAACGGCCGCGTGCCCAACCCCAGTTACCCATTCACCGAGACTACGCCTCCATTCGGGATGCCCGCCCGGAGTCCAGCGGGCGTGGTGTCCCCAAATTCCTACCGGCCACTTCCACCTTGGGTAATCGCCGAGAAGTCGCAGAGCAGGGCGAAAATGTCGCGGGCCTCGCCGAGCAAGCCGTACCGGCGCGAGCGCGCAGCCGGGTCGTCTGCGTTCACCATGACATCCACGAAGAACTGAT
>JAYTQG010000229.1:0-6863 GCA_043746815.1 Thermoleophilia bacterium
CCCGCCCGCGATGGAGATACGGGAGACTCGCCGATCCGTCGGCCGTTCACGAATGTCACCATAGACCATACGGTGTACGTCAGCGAATCGTTCAGGCACTGCGGGCGATCTGTTCGAACAGCACACGGGTGAGGTCAGAACGCACAACCCGCTTGCCCAGGCCCGCTACGCTCGCCGTCCGCTGCTGCAACGAAGCGCGATCGATCGCGGGGTCGTCGACCAGATTGACGATGTTCAGGTGCTCGTCGGTCAAAAGAATCCCCCCTTGAATGAGCGTCCCGGTCGCCCGGCGCGCCTGCGAAAGGCCAGCGATTTTCCGCTGACCGATGACCACCTCATGGGGCGACTTCCCCCCGAAGCAGAGGCGCGAGGAGGGGTGGGTGTCATCGAGGGCTGCCGTGCGGGCTTCCCCGGCCTCGAGTCGATGCGAGGCGATACCGACGTGTGCGAGGGCCGCCACGACCCCGTCTCCAACGAAGCGGTAGCTCTCAACGACGTCCGTCGTCGCGAGAGGGTGGCCCTTCGGGAGCAGGACGTCGAAGGCCAACAATCCCGCGTCCCAGAGCAGCGGGCCACCGCCAGTCGCGCGCGTTGTCACGGCGACGCCTGCTGACTCGCACGCCCCCCTGTCGACAAGGTCGACGGCCCCGCCACGACCGAGCACGAGTGTCGGTCCATCGACGTGCCAAACCACAATGGAAGGGGGGTCGCCTGGAGACAGCGCGGCAAGCATGGCCACGCCGCGCTGGATTGCCTCCGTCGCGCTGCACAAGGGGGGGGCCAACTGCCGCCACTCCCGTGCCATTAGTTCAGATACGCGGCGACGCCTTCGCCCTGCTGGGCCGCGTGCATCACCATTTCGCTCACCGTGGGGTGCGCGTGGATGATGCTCCCCAGTTCGCTCATCGTCAGTCCGTCGGCAAGTGCGATGCCGATTTCCTGAATCAATTCGACCGCATGCGCCCCCATAATCGTGGCCCCAAGCAGTTCGTCAGTCGTCTTGTCGGCGACCAGTTGAACAAAGCCATCCGCTTCACCCTCGCCCAGGGCTTTGCCCGACCCGCCGAAGCGCGCGGTACCAAGTTTGACCTCGTGCCCGGCCTCTTTCGCGGCGTCGGCGTGCAGTCCCACGGTTGCGATTTCGGGGTGCGTGTAGATGCAACTGGGGACCACGGTCCGATCCATCGCCATACGAGGGCCGTGGTTCATGGCGTTCTCGATCGCCCGGTGAGCCTCAGCTTCGGCCAGGTGCGCCAACTGCAGGCCACCAATGCAGTCACCCGCCGCGTAGATCCTCGGGTTCGCGGTTTGGAGGTACTCGTCGACCTGAATGAAGCCACGTTCATCAACGATCACGCCCGCTGCTTCGAGGCCAATGTCACGAGTGTTCGCGCGTCGGCCGATGGAGACCAGCACCTTGTCCGCCTCGATGACGGTGCCGTTTTCCAGGGTTGCCGTGACGGAAGTCTCGCCGTACTCCATCCCCGAGACCTTGGTCCCGAGGTGGAAGGCGACGCCCTCCTTTTCAAGTGTCCGCTGAAACTGGGTTGCGGTGCGGTTGTCGATGCCTGCGAGCAGGCGGGGAAGCATCTCGACCACGGTGATCTCGCTGCCAAGCGCGGCAAACATGCTGGCGAACTCGCAGCCAATGACTCCGCCGCCGATCACGAGGAGGCGCTTCGGCACCTCTTCAAGTACGAGGATGTCGTTTGACGTCATCAGCGACGGGTGATCCATGTCGAGCCCCGGTAGGCCAGCCACGGACGTTCCTGTTGTCACGATCAGGATGTCGTAGGGAATGCTGCGACCGTCCGCCTCCACTGCGCCATCAACGACGCGCCCAGCGGACATGACGACCTCGATCTTGTGACGCTTACATGCGGCCTCGACGCCGCCTCGGAGCTTCCCGACGATGTCAGTCTTGCGGTCCATCATCTTCGAGAAGTTGAACGAGACCTCAGGAACGACCAGGCCAAATTCGTCCGCCCGGCGAATCTTCCGCAAGAGATCCGCGGTTGCGAGCAGTGCCTTCGTGGGGATGCACCCCCAGTTTAGGCACGTACCACCAAGATATTCCTTCTCCACCATGCTGACGCTGGCGCCCATTTGCGCGGCGCGCAGCGCGGCGACATCACCGGCGGGGCCGCCACCAAGGACGACAACACGCAGTGCGCTCATCGTGCTCCGTTGTTGGACGACGCACCCTCGAAGGTAGCGGCCAGAATTCGTTGCTGCTCGGTGACGTGTGCTTGCGGCCACCCCTCGCTCGGCGACGCGCGCGGCTCACGACCGATGTAGCCAAGGCGAATTTCGCCTGGCAGGCAACTTGACATGTTCCGGTTTACAAAGTCCCAGGCACCCATGTTCCTTGGCTCCTCCTGGACCCATGACACGTCCGTCAATCTTGGGTAGCGTTCGATCACCGCGCGCACGGCCTCGTGCGGGAACGGTGCCAGCATCTCAACCCGGACCAAGACGAGATCTTCAGCACCAGCACGAGAGGCGTGGGCGTCCAACTCGTGGAAAATTTTTCCGGTACACAGACGCATCCGCGTCACACGGTCGCGGCGCGGGCGACCCGTTGGGTCGTCGATCACATAGTTGAACTGGCCACCACTCAGCTCGTCCAGCGTCGCAGATGCCGCTTTCAACCGCAGCAAACTCTTCGGGGTCATGATGATCAGCGGCCGGATCTCATCAACGAGTGCCTGCTTACGCAAGAGATGGAAGTACTGAGCGGCCGTCGAGCAGTTCGCGACCCGCATGTTGTCCTGCGCGCAGAGCTGCAAGAAGCGCTCAGGGCGAGCGGAGGAGTGCTCCGGACCATTGCCCTCGTATCCGTGCGGCAGCAGCAGGGTGAGGCGTGATGGCTGGCCCCACTTCGCGTGGCCAGAGGAGATGAACTGATCCACCATGATCTGGGCGCCGTTTGCGAAGTCGCCGTACTGCGCTTCCCAGAGCACCAGCGCGTCCGGCGCTTCCGTGGAGTAGCCATACTCGAAGCCGACGCAGGCCGCCTCAGAAAGCGGACTGTTGTGCACTTCGAACGTGGCCTTCGCCTGGACGAGATGGCCCATCGGCATGTGCAGACGCCCCGGTCCAACGTGCCAACTTTCGGCTTCGTTGACGTCGTGAAGTACCAGGTGACGCTGGCTGAACGTGCCGCGCTCGGCGTCCTGGCCGGTGAGACGCACCGGGACCCCCTCGAGCAGCAGTGACGCATAGGCAAGGGCCTCTGCATGCGCCCAACCGATGCCACCCTCGGTCATTGCCGTGCGACGACGCTCCAATTGGGGAACCAGCTTCGGATGGACGGTGAAGCCCTCCGGGACCATCAGGAGCTGCTCGTTCAGGCTGGTCAACATTTCGTTGTCGACGGCCGTCTTGATGGACAGTTTTCGCTGACGCACTGCGTGGACGTGGTCGGTCGTGCGTTCAGTTCCCGTGGCCAGTTGGTGACGGACGTTCCCAAGCGCCTCAGTCAACCGCTTGTCGGCGGCGTCAGACAGACCGTGGACATCCTCCTGACTGAGGACTCCACTGCTCGTCAGGCGCTGGGCGTAGACCTGCGCGGGTGTGTCGTGCGCCTTGATCATCCGGGACATCACCGGCTGCGTGTACGCGGGCTCGTCCACCTCGTTGTGTCCGAGTCGGCGGTAACCGATCAGATCGATCAGGACGTCTTCGCCGAACTGATTGCGAAAATCGACCGCCAAGCGGACAGCGGCCATGCAGGCCTCGGCGTCATCGCCGTTGACGTGGATGATGGGCATATCAAAGCCCTTGGCCAGGTCACTCGCGTAGCGGGTTGATCGCGAATCGGTCGGCTCGGTGGTGAAGCCCACCTGGTTGTTGGCGATGATGTGGATGACGCCGCCGGTCGAATATCCGGGAAGCGCCTGGAGGTTCAGTCCCTCCGCGTTCACACCCTGGCCGGGGAAGGCAGCGTCGCCGTGAATGAGCACTGGGACGGCGATCGTTGGGTCACGGTGAACATCGCGGCCCTTGCGAATTGTCTGCCGGGCGCGGGTACGCCCCTGGACGACGGCATTCACCTGTTCAAGGTGACTCGGGTTTGGCGCAAGGGTCACGGTGACGGGACGTCCCGAACTCGAAACGAACGTGCCTTCCGCACCCAGGTGGTACTTCACGTCCCCGGCGGTGTCCGGCGGGATCACATCGTCATCGTCCATTTCGAGGCCGACTTCCATGTGGCCCTCGAACTCGGCCAAAATCTGCTCTTCAGGCTGGCCGACAACATTCGTGATGACGTTCAAACGGCCACGGTGTGCCATTCCGATCACAACCTCGGCCGCACCCGCGCTGGCGCAGCGGTCGATCACCTCGTTCAGCATCGGGACGAGGGCGTCGACTCCCTCGATTGAGAACGTTTTCTGGCCGAGGTACGTCCTGCGCAGGAAGCGATCGAAGGCGTCGACCTTCGTCAGCTGCTCAAGTAGTTGGCGCTTTGCCTCAGGCGTCAGTGGCTCGCGGTGTCCACCGGTTTCGATCGTGTGGCGCAGCCAATGGCGCTGATCGCGGTCGGCAATGTGTTCGATCTCGTAGGCGATGGTGCCGCAGTAGACCTCGCGCAGCTTCGGGAGAATGTCGGCGAAGGTCTCGGCCTCGAAGAAGACGTTCAGAACCGATCCGGGGACGCGCGCCATCATCGCCTGCGTGAGGCCGAGGAAGGTTGGATCAAACGCCGCCCAGCCTTCGGGCTCGGCACCGAGGGGGTCCAGGTGAGCCGCCATATGGCCGTGGGTACGGTAGTTGCGGACCTCGGCGGCGGCCAGTGCAACGGCTTTTAGGAGCTCCTCGTCTGGCGCTCCGACCGGTGCGGCCGTCGCGCTCACGGCGGGGGCTGCCACTGCCATTGGTGCGACAGGAAGCGGGGTGAGGGCGACCCCGAGGCTGGCGGCGACCTCCTCGTAGAAATTCCCGTCGCCGGTGAGGAACATGTCGATTTGCCGCAGGAAGGCACCGCTCTCGGCACCTTGAATGACACGGTGGTCGTAGGTGCTGGTGATCGTCATCACCTTGCCGACACCAAGTTCCTTCAAGCGTGCTGGCTCGATGCGGTCGAAGCCCATTGGGTAGGCGATTGAGCCGGTGGCAACGATGGTGCCTTGGCCGACCATGAGGCGCGGAACCGATGCGACGGTGCCAAACCCACCTGGGTTCGTCAGACTGACGCTCGCCCCGCGCAGTTCATCCGGGGTGACCTTCCCGATCCGCGAGCGGGCGATCAGGTCCTGGAACGCGGCGTAGAAGCCATCGAAGCCAAGCGTCTCGGCAGCCTTGATCACCGGAACGAGCAATGAGCGACTGCCGTCCTTGCGCTCGACATCGACCGCGATGCCAATATCGACGTGATCGCGCACCAGTTTGTGCGGGGTTCCGTCAATCCGCGCGAAACCCGATCCCATCTGCAGATCGGCGGCCACGGCCTTGACAATCGCCCACGCGATGAGGTGCGTGTAGGAAAGCTTTTCCTTGCGGCCTGCAGCGGCGATGGCGGCGTTCAGGCCGGCTCGCCTGGCGTCGAGCGTTGCGACGTTCAGGGTCCGGAAGGTCGTCGCAGTCGGAACCTCGCGGCTGTTGTCCATGTACTGGGCAAGGACCGCCGCCGGACCCTTCAAGACAACTGCGCCCTCCGGAATGGGCGTTGGCTCGACGTTTCCGCCTGCCTGGACATCCATTCGACGCACCTTACCCCCGGGGCCAGTACCAACAAGGGTCGCGAGGTCGACGCCTCGTTCGGCGGCCATTCGTCGTGCGAGGGGACTTGCCGCAATGTCGGAGCGGATTGGAGCGGCGGCGGGTGGCCCGCTTGCAATCGGCGCAGCGGGTGCTGGGGCGGCCGGTACTGATGGGGAGGGACTCGGCGACCCACTGGCCGCCGCGATGACACACAGTGGCGCCTGGACTTCGAAGGTTTCGCCGTTGGGAATGCGGATCTCGGTCACGACACCGGAGGCGGGGGAGGGCACCTCAATGTCGACCTTGTCGGTTGAGACTTCGACGAGGATGTCGTCCACGTTCACCTGGTCGCCAACGGCGACGCGCCACTCGACAACCGTGCCTTCGACGACGGACTCCATCGCGGGGAGAACAACTTCAGTCGGGATGCCCGGCTCCTCAATTGCGTCTGGTGGGGTAGCGGCCGCATCGGGGGCCGCTCCGTTGGTCGGTGTGGATACCTGCCCGGAGGGGTCGATCTCGCACAGCAGGGCCCCAGTCTCAACCGTTGCGCCTGGTCCCGCGACGATGCGTACGAGTACGCCAGCACTGGGCGCTGGGACCTCGACATCGACCTTGTCGGTCGTGACGTCGAGGAGAATCTCGCCCGCTTCTACGGGGTCGCCGACTGCGCGCCGCCATTCAACGACGATGCCTTCGGTGACGGACTCACCGAGATCCGGGAGAGTTAGGGAGACAAGAGACGACACAAGAACTCCCGTCATCTTAGACATTCGCGGGCAGAACGGGTACGGCGAAGCGCACCAAACGGTCTTCCGCGAACCTTGTCGGCCTCCTCCCTCACAATGCCTAGATTTCTGTGGCGTCCGCCCGGGAATTTCCGTTGGCTGTGCGCTGGGCGAGTGCGACGATCCGCGCGCGCCGCGTCTCATCAAGAACGCTGCTCGCCTGACGAATCAGGTCCCACTCTGCTCGCGTTGGCGGTGTTCCCGGATGGATGGCGCGACTCAACCACCTGTCCAGCGCGCGCCCGGCGTCATCTCGGACCAGCGGACTGGGATCGCCCATGGCTGCCATGACACAGCCGATTCGACGCCACGGTGCCCGCCGGGGGAGAAGGTTCAGCGCGCTCACCCGCATTGTTACGCGCAGATCATTTG
>JAYTQG010000230.1:0-6849 GCA_043746815.1 Thermoleophilia bacterium
CTTCATCGACGGTGCTCACCGACTTACGCAAACCGAGGTCTGCAGTGGCGGGCCCACGCGCACTTCAAACTTGGACGTGCAGGGATTCTTCCATACGAGCAACGGGCCCATTGACGGGTGGGCCCACTCCGCGGATGGCAACCTGATCCAGGGCACGTATCGGGAACCCGCGATCGCCGGATTTCCAAATCTCGTAACGACGTATTCATGGAAATTCACCGCGACCGGTTGACCGTCTTAGGAACAGCGCGCCCGCGGGCCTGGCGACAGTCGTTGGGCCGCCTCGCCGCGCTGGCAGTGTTTGGAGGCGTCTCGCTCGGCGCTGCTGTTGGCGTGCCCGCGCGACACGAGTCGGCTGCGAAGACAACCTGCGTTTCTCCCCTTATCGAGCGTTTTGGCGCGGTGCGCTCCCTGCAGGCCGGGAAGCGCGCCACGCTCCAGTTCGTCGTCAAGAATTCCGGCAGGGTGCGGTCGGCCCCAACTCGAATAACCGTCGGCATCCTTGCTGCGAAGGCCGCTCGGTTCCCCGCCAACGGGATCGGGAGCGCCAGGGTGCCAGCCCTCGCGCCTGGGGCGCGCGGAACCATCTCGGTCCACATCAGCATGTTCTTCGGTCACCCGAGTGGCCCTGCTGAGCTGACCGCGTGCCTCGGTGAGACGTGCACGTCCAGGGCGATCACGGTCACGCCGGTGGTCGCATACCCGAAGGCCTACGTCGGCGACTTCAAGATCGACTCGACACGGGGAGTTGTTGGCTCGGACACCGTCACCCTGCGTAGCGTTACCGGGACGATGCGTTGGGAGCGCGTGATCACTGTTCCAGATCCCGATCCCCGCATTGCGACGTACAAGCTCGTGAGTGGCCGGGCGTCCGTAGCGGTGACCGGCCAGCGGACGCTGGCGGATGGGGGGAAATGTGTCATCACCGGAAGTGGCGAAGTGATGCTTCCAACCGGCGACGTTCGGTACTCGCACAAGTTCACGCTTGTCGATTCCCGCACGGAAGCTCGCGGTGACAACGTATCTGCCATCGCGAACAAGACCGTTACACCCTTCTACTACTCGGTTGACGCGACGGTGATCAGCCGCACCGACAACGTGCTTGAGACCGAGACATGCGACACACGGTCGGCACCCACTGGCGGTTTCGTGACCCAGGTCTTCGATACCGACCAACGCGGCGGATTCGTACGGGGGGCGAGCATGCACTCGGCGAACGTCAAGCTGTTGGCAGGAACGTATGAAGCGGCGTCCAAGAGTGGTTTCCCCGGCGGGACCGTGACGAAGTGGTCCCTGACGGCTGCTGAATGAGCTGAGCCCCGCTCGTCGTCGGGTGCGCCGCCGCCGGTAGCGGTACGTTTCTCAGTATGAACTCACTCACTGGCAGGGTCGCCCTCATCACCGGGGCAAGTAAGGGCATTGGGGCGGCGCTCGCGCACCTCCTTGCCAAGGATGGCGTGAAACTGGCGCTGGTTTCGCGCTCCGGCGACGATCTCGGTCTGCCGGGTGTCCTCGCACGCAAATGCGATGTTCGCGACGCCGCTGGCCTCGCGGCCATCGCCGCCGAGACCGACGCCGAGTTTGGCCAGCTGGACATCGTCGTCGCCAATGCTGGGGTCGGCACCTACGGGCCGTTCGCGGAGCTCTCGCTGGAGGACCTTGACGAGATCCTGGACGTCAACCTGAAGGGCACGCTCTACACGGTGCGCGCGGCATTGCCGTACCTCGTGAAGTCCGACGCGGGAGAGATTGTGACGCTCTCGTCCGAGGCGGGCCGCCGAGGATTCCCCGGTGAGGCGGCCTACTGTGCATCCAAATTTGGCCAGGTCGGATTCACCCGAGCGATGGATGGAGAACTCCGCGAGCTTGGCATCCGGTGCACCAACATTTGTCCGGGCGGCGTCGCCACGGAGTTCGCCCTTGGACGCGGGCGTGATGCGGCGGACCTGCCCGGCATGATGACGGCCGAGGACGTCGCCGAGGTGGTCCACTTCGTCATCACCCGCCCTCGCGGAATGCGGATACTGGAAACGGCACTCCGGCCAATGACGGAGGCATCATGGGGGTAGTTCGGTGGGGTCTGCTCTCGACGGCGGACATCAACAGCAAGATCATCACCGCGGTCCACGCCTCGGAGACGAACGAGATCGTCGCCGTCGCGAGTCGGAGCGCCGAGAAGGCCAGGGCCTATGCGGCCGAGCACGGTATCGGCACGGCTCATGGCAACTATCAGGCGCTGCTTGATGACAGGTCGGTCGAGGCGATTTACATCGGACTGCCGAACTCCATGCACGTGGACTGGTCGCTGAGGGCACTCGCCGCCGGGAAGCATGTCCTCGTCGAAAAGCCCCTCACCCGCCGCAGCGCTGAGGCCGTGCAACTGGCGGATGCAGCGAAGGCAGCTGGATTGGTTGTATCGGAGGCCTTCATGTGGCGCCACCACCCGCAGGTCGCCCAGGCGAAGCAGTTGATTGCCGACGGCGCGATCGGTGCCCTGACACACGTGCGGGCGTCGTTCTCGTTCGATCTCTACCCCTCCCGGGGTGCTGGCGACACGCGCGCCAATCCTGCGCTTGACGGTGGCAGTTTGATGGATGTCGGCTGCTACTGCGTCAGCGGCCTGCGGACGATGACCGGCGCCGAGCCGGTGCGTGTGATGGGCCAGCAGTACGTGGACAAGAGCGGCGTCGATGTCAACTTCACCGGGATGCTCACCTTCCCCGGAGGCGTCGTCGGGCACTTCGACTGCAGCTTTATCCGGCCCTTCGCCTACGGCCTGGAGGTGGTTGGAACGACCGGCACGCTGCGGATCGCAGACCCCTGGCACGCCACATCTCCCGTCAACGAGATCCAGCGGCCGGATGGTGTCGAGGCCATCGTCGTCCCCGAGGGGAGCCACTACCAGCTCCAGATGGAGAACCTGGCCGCGGCCATTCGCGGGACCGCCGCGCTGACGGTGCCGCTGACCGACGCGATTGCGCAGGCACGCGTGATCGAGGCCCTCTACGCCTCAGCGGAGACGAATCAAGTGGTCGAGTTGAGCTAGGTGGATGGTTTCCTGGGGATCGACCTCGGCACTGGCTCTGCCAAGGCCGTGGTCCTGGACGTCGAGGGGCGCGAGCTTGGTCGCGGGTCGGCGGTGTACGCGGTCGCCTCACCGCACCCCGGCTGGGCGGAGGGCTCATGCGAGGTCTGGTGGGCGGCGGTCGTCAGTGCCGTCGGTGCAGCCCGATCTGCCGCTGGAGTGGAGATCGCTGCGATTGGTCTCAGCGGCCAGATGCATGGGGTGGTTCTGGTTGATCAAGCCGGGGATCCCGTCCGGGCGCCGATCCTCTGGCCAGACACGCGGGCGACTGGAGCGCTGTACGCAGCCCTTCCCGCGACCGAGCGCTCGGCGCTCGGAAATCCGTTCGTCCCCGGTATGGCGGGCCCAATCCTGGCGTGGCTCGGCGAATACGAACCGGGTACCCTCAGGGCCGCACGGTGGGCACTGCAGCCCAAGGACTGGCTCCGGTTTCGTCTCACCGGGGAGGCGGCAAGCGATCCCAGCGACGCATCGGCGACGCTGCTCTGGGATGTCAACACGGACGCGTGGTCCGACGCCGTCGTCGCTCACCTCGGTGTGGCTCGCGAGCTCCTTCCCCCGACGCATGGATCCGAGGAGGTTGCGGGAACGCTCACCGATGCGGCCGCGAGTGCGCTCCACCTCAGCCCGGGAACGCCCGTGGCCACTGGCGCTGCGGACACTGCCGCAAGCCAGATCGGGACCGGGCTCCCCGCACTCGGCCATGCGCAGCTCACGATCGGGACCGGTGGCCAGATCGCTATCCCGACCGGCAATCGGGCACTTCCGCACCCGGAGGGGCGAACCCACGCATTCCGAGCAGCGACGGCGAACGGTTGGTACGCGATGGGCGCGGTTCAAAGCGCCGGACTCGCCCTGGAGCGGGCGCTCGCGCTGACGGGATCCACGTGGGACGAACTGCACGCGGCACTCGCATCGGTACCAGCCGGCGCGCGCGGTGTGTCGTTCATCCCGCACGTGGCCGGGGCTCGCAGTCCCCGCATGGACCCAGCCGCGCGTGCGGGATGGGTGGGCATTGGACTGGAACACGACCGCGCCGACCTGCTCCGGGCGGCGGGGGAGGGGGTTGCGTTCACGCTCCGCGACGCGCTCGACGCACTGCTCCCGCTGGGGCTTGCCGTCAATCGGGTCATCCTCGCTGGCGGTGGCACGACGGACCCAGCCTGGCGTCAACTGCTCGCGGATGCGCTGGAGCGTCCGCTGGCACCCTCGCCGGTGTCAGAGGCGTCCGTCCGGGGAGCTGCCCTTCTTGCCGCAGTCGCTGTTGATCGCATCCCGAGTGTGGCTGCCGCGGTACGCCTGGCACCCGATGTAGACGTCGTCACCCACCCCGCGACCGACCTGAGTCCGGCCTACGAAACCTTCCAACGCAGGCAGGCAGCCCTCAGCGCGGCGGGCTGATCTCCCCGGACCCGCGAGCCACAAGGCGTGAGGGGAGGACGAGTCGCTTCGGTGGGCCGTCATCACCGGCAATGCGGTCGAACAGGATCGTCGCGGCGGTGCGTCCGAGCTCCTCAACGTCCTGGACCATTGCGCTGAGGCGCGGGGTTAGACAGTCGGCCATCGGGATGTCGTCAAAGCCGACGAGCGCGACGGTCTCCTGAAGTTCAAGGGCCTGCAGAGCACGCACAACACCGATGGTCAGGAGGTTCTGGCCCGTAACAATCGCGGTCGGTGGTGTCTGCATCGCCAGCAGATCCGTCGCGGCGGCGGCGGCGGCGTCGGCTCCGCGGACATCCATCCGGACGTAGCGATCGAACAGGGTCACCCGCGCGGTCGCGAGTCCTTCGAGGAAACCCGTGTGGCGCTCGGCGGCCGTCCAAATAAGGGGCATGTCACCGATGTAGGCGATGCGTTGGTGGCCACCGTTGACCAAGTGCTGGACGATTTCCGCGACAGCACCACGGTTGTTCGTGATGACGTGATCGTCGTTGATGTTCGGCCCGGGCCGGTCCACAAAGACGATTGGCTGTCCCCGGCGCAGGTCACGTCCAAGGCCACCATCACCGCGGCCGGCCTGCGCGACGATCAGCCCATCAACGCGCCGCTGATCAAAGGTGAAGAGAAGCTCAGCAACCCGCGTCGGATCCTCGTCGCTTGACCCCGCAAGCACCTGGGTCCCTCGTCGCAGCGCGATGCGTTCGATCGCCCGGTAAAGCGCGGACGAGAAAGGGTTCGCGACGTCCTCAAGAACGAGACCGATCGTCGCCGTCCGTCCGTCGCCCCTGCGGAGGCTGCTTGCGGTGAGGTTGTGGCGGTAGCCAAGCAACTCGACGGCGGCGTTCACGCGTGTCACAAGTTCCGCAGAGACGCCAGCCTCGCGATTTACGACCCGGGAGACCGTTTTCAAGCTAACACCGGCCACCGCACCGACGTCACGCATGGTGGGCTCGCGGCTGGCGATTTTGGGGGCTGTTTCCGACATCGTTGTCAACATTACCGACCGGAGCGGGATTTGTAGCAAGAAGTTGAATGGTGAGCACTGGACAGCGCGCCAGCCGATCTGATAACCATCCCGTTGGCAACGTTGTCGATTTCATCCGCCAAAGACGCGATGTCGGGCACTCGGTGATTATCATCAGCCACAACATGCCGAACGTCTTTGAGGTTGCCGATCGAATCCATATTCAGCGACTCGGCACGCGGATCGCGATCGTCAACCCGAAGGACATCACCATGTCGGACGCCGTCGCGGTCATGACCGGCGCGAAAGCCGTCGACCCGGAGTGACCTTCAAGCCAGGCGTCGTCGCGGTCGCGGGTGAGGTCATCATGGACATCGTCTCCACCGATCAGGGTGAAGACGCGGTCGCCGGGGGGAGCCCCGCGAACGTGGCCGTTGGGCTTCAGCGCCTGGGCGTTCCCGCGCGCTTGCTCGCACGTCTCAGTACGGACGAGTACGGTCGGCAACTTCGGCGTTCATTGATCAGCAACGGCGTTGATGTCAGCCACTGCGTCGACGCCGATCAGGCGGCCTCCGTCGCCCGTGTTCGCCTCGCTGCCGATGGCGGGGCGACCTACGACTTTCATGTCGACGGCACTGCGGACTGGCAGTGGCGCTCGGGGGAGCTGACAAATGCGCTGGAGGGTGAGGTCGTGGCGCTCCATGTCGGGTCGCTGGCCATGACGCAGCCACCGGGAGCCGACGCGTTGCTGGAACTTGCGCTGCGCGCACGGCCGACCTGCACGGTTACTTATGACCCCAACTGTCGTCCGCTCATCATGGGAAATCCCGAGGCCGTCCGCGACAGGATTATGGCCGCCGTGACGAGCGCCGATGTCGTGAAGGTCAGCACGGAAGACCTCGAATGGTTTCTGCCCGGGCGGGAGCCCATTGACGTGGCGCGCGAATGGCGCACGTTGGGTGCATCACTGGTCGTCGTCACCCGCGGGCCCGACGGAGCGATCGCGGTATTCGGCAACGACGCCGTTGACGTGCCTGGCCAGCCAGCGAACGTCGTTGACACCGTTGGAGCGGGCGACAGCTTCATGAGTGCCCTGATCTGGGGCCTCTGCCAACGCGATCTCTTGGGCGCGCACCGGCGCGCTGCGCTCGGCAAGTTGGACAGCGCCGAGGTGACCGCGCTCATTCGAACGGCCGTTGCGGCGTCAGCGATCACCTGCGGGCGCAGGGGCGCGGACCCGCCAACCCTCGCCGACCTGCAGAATGCCGCTGCCTGATGAGTGTTCACCCTGAAATCGCCGCGGAACTCGCCGCGAGCGCCGCCCTCGGCGACCCGTCGATCGCGGTTCTCTCGCCAGCGG
>JAYTQG010000231.1:0-6830 GCA_043746815.1 Thermoleophilia bacterium
AGACCAACGGCGGTCGAGGTGATTCCAGTTAGCCACTCAGCGCCATTCGTCAGCTCGGGCAGGTGCACGAGGCTGTCGGAGGTGATTGGCTCAAGCCAATCGGTGATCTTCTCCCAGCCGCCCGGTACCTCAAGCAGTCCGCCGATTGCCGCCCCACCAGCCAGGATTCCAACGGGAACGCTCATCGTCCAGCGTGGGCCGTGCAGGTGGCCGTAGCCGCCCTCTGGCTCCGGTCCCATGAAGGTTCGGAAGAACAGGCGGAACATGTAGAAGGCAGTGATCCCGGCGGTCACGATGCCAACCACCCAGCAGAACTTGCCAAGGCCTCCGGCGTTCCAGGCATGGGCGAGGATCGCGTCTTTCGAGAAGAAGCCGGACAGGCCCGGAACGCCAGCGATCGCCATACAACCGATTGCCATCATGATTCCGACCGGCTTCATGCGGGTCCAAAGGCCGCCCATCTTGTCCAGCGACTGTTCGCCGTGCAGGGCGTGGATGACGATTCCTGCCCCGAGGAAGAGACACGCTTTGAAGAAGGCGTGGGTAACCAGGTGGAACATCGAGGCCGAGTAGGCACCGAGCCCAGCGCCCATCATCATGTAGCCAATTTGGCTGACTGTGCTCCATGCCAGGACGCGCTTGATGTCGACCTGCACCGCGGCGATGCTGGCCGCCATCAGCAGTGTGACCGCGCCGACGATCGCGATCAGGTGGCTCGCGTTTGGGGCGACCTGATAGAGCAGGTGGAAGCGGACGGTCAGATAGACACCTGCCGTCACCATCGTCGCGGCGTGGATCAGGGCACTGACGGGCGTGGGCCCTTCCATCGCGTCCGGAAGCCAGGTGTGCAGCGGAATTTGCGCGCTCTTGGCGGCGGCCCCGACGAAGAAGAGGAGACCGACGGCTTCGGCTGCGCCTGGGGACAGCTTGCCGATCCCGTTAAAGATCCCCTCGTAGTCCAGCGTGTTCAGCTTCGTCGCGAGAATGAATGCGCCAATAACGAGGCCGATGTCGCCGATGACGTTGATGACGAAGGCCTTGCGCGCAGCGGCGACGGCAGTGGGCCGGTCGTCGTAGAAGCCGATCAGCAGGTAGCTCGCAAGGCCGACGAGGGCCCAGCCGACGATCAGGAAGATCACGTTTGCCGCTTCGACCAGCATCAGCATCGAGAACACGAAGAAGTTCATCTCCGCAAAAAAGCGCCGGTAGCCCGGCTCGTGATCCATGTACTCGGTCGAGTAGAGGTGGATGAGGAAGCCAACACCGGTGATCACCAACATCATCAGGATGGAGAGTTGATCGATCCGGATCGCGAGGTCGACGTGCAGGTTGCCCATGTCGATCCAGCGCCAGAGCGCCGAGGTGTGGACCTCGTTTTGGTGGCCCGCCTGGTCGATGAAGAGCGCAATCGTCAGGACGAACGCAGCCAGCATGGAACCGCACCCGACGACACGAACGACGCCCTTCGATGGCTCCTTCGGCCACAGCGAAAGAATCAGTGCGCCAAGTAGCGGCAACCCAAGGATCAACCAACCCAAAACGTTTTCGGCTTTCACCCGCGCAGCCTCGACAGTTCGTCAACATCAAGTTCAAGGCGATTGCGGAAGATCGCAACGACCAGTCCGAGCCCAACCACAACCTCGGCAGCCGCGACCACCATCACGACGAGCGCGAAGACCTGCCCGCCGTTGTCATTCCAGTAGCGCGAGAAGGCCACCAGCGCGACGTTCGCGGAGTTCAGCAGCAGCTCCACCGAGAGCAGTAGAAGGAGCGGGTTTCGCCGGGTGACGACACCGACCAGCCCGAACAGAAAGAGGAATCCGGAGACGGCCAGGTAGCCCCCAAGCGGGACGTTCCCTGCCGCCTGAGTGGCAGCGCCGTGGACGACGTTCACCTAGCGCCCCCCTTCCGCCTGAACGCCACGCTTTGCCAGCATGACGGCGCCAACTGCGGCCGCCAACAGGATGAGGGACGTGGCCTCGAACGGAACGAGGTAGCGGTTGAGGAACGATGTACCGATCGCCTTGGGGCTGCCGAGGTCGGGACCATTCCCGAGGGTCGCAAGTCTCCTGCCAAGGTGGATTCCAGCGTTCAAAAAGGCAACGACGCCCTCAGCGGCGATCGCGCAGATCGCGAGCCACACGAACGGCTGCCCAACTTCGAAACGATCTGCGGCAGGCGGCGGTGTTCGCTCGCCGAGATACGCGATCACGAAGAGGAAGAGCACGACGATGGCGCTTGCATAGACGATGACCTGGATGACCGCCACAAACGGCGCGGCCAAGAGGAGGAACAACAACGCGACGGAGACCAGCGTCCCGATGAGGGCGACGGCGGCCTGGAAGGCGTTCTTCAGCGTTACGACCAGCAGCCCGGCGATGATGGCTCCAAGCGCGGCGACAACGAATGTGATCTTCTCGCCCAACGCGTCGCCAGCCTATTCGAAGACGTCGAAGACGGTACGGACAGGGACCTGCTTGGGGTGCGGCGCGAGCAGCATGTCCTTCGTGTAAATCAGCTTGCCACGGTCGTATTCGGACAGTTCGTACTCAGATTCGAGCGTGATCGCGTCAAACGGGCAGGCCACCTCGCAGTAGCCGCAGAAAATGCAGCGGCTCATGTTGATCTCGTAGATCCGAGCGAAGCGCTCGCCTGCCGAGACGCGGTGCTCAGGAGTGTTCTCCTCCGCGACGACCCGGATGCAGTCCGCCGGGCATGCCGCAGCGCACAGCGAACAGCCGACGCACTTTTCGAGGCCATCATCGGTCAGCCAGAGGCGGTGGCGCCCGCGAAAACGCGGGAAGACGGGGGTTTTCTTCTCCGGATAGCCAATCGTGACGGGGCGCTGCAAGAGGTGCTTGAAGACGACGCCAAAGCCCTTGAGGGTGTCTTGAACGCTCATATCAGTTCGCAAATCCCAGGCCGACGACGATGGCGGTAATCAGCAGGTTCAGCGTGGACAGCGGCAAGAGAACCTTCCAGCCAAGTTTCATGAGGCGGTCGTAGCGAAGGCGCGGCATCGTGGCCCGCAGCCAGATGAACGCGAAGATCAGGACACCGAGTTTCAGCGAAAGCCAGAGCCAGCCGGGGAGCCATGGGCCGGAGTAGCCGCCCAGGAAGAGCGTCACGCCAAGGCACGACACCACGATGATGTTCAGGTATTCCGCCATTGTGAACATGGCGAACTTCAACCCGGCGTACTCGGTCTGATAGCCAGCGACCAGCTCGCTTTCGGCCTCCGGCAGGTCGAACGGCGCGCGGTTGGTCTCGGCGACTGCGCACAGGCAAAAGATCACGAATGACATCGGCTGCAAGACGATGTACCAAACGGTGTCCTGCTGGGCCTTGACGATTCCGGGGAGCGAGAGGGTCTGGGACATCATCACGACACCGATGACGGTGAGGCCCATCGCGACCTCGTAGCTCACCAGCTGCGCCGCGGTCCGCGCAGCGCCGAGTAGCGAGTACTTGTTGCCGCTGGCCCAACCGCCCAGGATCAACCCGTAAAAGCCGAGACTGGAGAGCGCGAAGAGCACCAAGAGGCCGATGTTGAGGTCGGTCCCAAAAAAGTTGACGCGGTGGCCAAACCATTCGGTGGACGTCCCGAACGGGATCAACGCGAGGCCGCCGACAGCGGCAAACAGGCTGATCAGTGGCGCCAGCGCGAACAGGACCGGGTTTGCTCCCTGCGGAGTGAAGCCCTCCTTGAAGATCAGCTTCACCACGTCAGCGAGCGGCTGAAGTAGGCCAAACGGGCCGGTCCGGTTCGGCCCGGGGCGCAACTGGAAGCGGCCGATCAGCTTGCGCTCAAGCAGCGTGATGTACGCAAAGGCCGTGATCACGATGAAGACGACAAGTGCCGCCTTCACGAGGATGACGAGGGTGGCCTCTTGGAGCACTAGGCTGATGCTCCCGGCCTGATGGTGACGCGCGTGGTGCCCTGGTCGACACCCATCAGTGCCTCTGCACCACCGTCGAGGCCCAGCCAGACATATGCGCCGAGCGGCGACACCTCGTCACTGATCTGAGTTGGCACGCTCGTCTGACCAACCGCAGACGTGATGGTCGCAACTGCGCCCTCGGTGAGCCCAAGGGTTGCCGCAGTTGTGGGGTGCAGCGTCACCGACGCCCTCGCCCGCAAGGGCGCAAGGGCGGTCGAGGGGCGGGCACTTCCACCATAGATCGGGGTCGTTGCCACGAGCACTAGGCCCTCACCCGTCGGGGCAACGCTTCGAGCCGTTCCGGATGCGGGCGCGGCGACGGCAGAGAGCGGTGTCCCTTCGATTCCCAGGGTGCCGTAGGTCATCCCAGCAAAGGCGACGTTCGTCTTCGCGAGACGCTCGAAGACCTGCGCGGGTGTGCGCTCGGCCGGAACGTTCGGGAAACGGTGGGCAATCGCGATCAGGATTTCCCATGCGGGCGCGGCCCCTGCCGGACCATTCGCCCCGGCCCGTAGGCGCTGTACGCGGCCAGCCATCGAGACGAGCGTTCCTTCGCGCTCGTCGGTTGTCAGCCCGGCCATCACGACGGCGGCCGTCGGGGTCAACGCTGTCGCATGGGTTGCGATCTCGATGACCTTGACGTTCTTGAGTGCCGCGGCCCAACGCGACCCGCCGGGGCCGCCGACGGGGTCTGCATGAATGGTGAACAGCACGTTGATTTGGCCCGCCTCGAGGGCCTCAAGGACGCCATCGATGCTCAGGCCAATCGCGCGCAGTCCCGCGCCGTTCGTCGCCGCGCCAAGCTCAAGCTGACGCCCATCGGGCTTATCGGCGAGGAGTCCCGCCAACGCCCTGGCAGCGGCAGGCTCCGCCGCGAGTTCGCGTTCGTCCCACACAACCACCGGGCGAGCCGCAGCGGCAACGTACTGACGAAGCTCGTCGAGCGCGGCACCGATCGCCCCTGGGTCGCAGGCAATGTGGGCGGCGGCGATGGCTTGAACAGCGGTTGCGTGGTGGTTGACCGTGATGATCCGGGCCCCAATGCGGCGGGCCTTGCGCAGGCGCAGCTCGACAACCGGTTGCTGATTTGCGAGGTCGCCACCGACGACCACGATGACGTCGGCACGATCGAGGTCGCCAAGTTGGGCACCTGGAACCGAGCGAAGACCACTGAGGCCATGCCCGGGGATGCCAAGCCGCGAAATCGGTGCGTTTCCGAGGGCAGCGGCGACGCCTTGTGCAAGGAAGCCCTCTTCGACCGTCGCATCCGGGCCAACCAGCAACCCGACCCGTGACTTCGGATCCAGCAGGATTGCCGCAGCCGCGCTGACTGCGCGCTCGATCGGAACCTGACGGCGCCCGGCGCCATCAATGATCAGTGGGTTCGCGATTCGGTCGGCGGAACGGGCGGTGTCGTATGCCCAACGGCCCTTGTCACACAGCCACCCCTCCTCGACCGCCATGTTGGGCTCGGGACGGCCGGTGACGCGCTTGATCTCGCCCTCACGGACGGTCAGCTCCGTGTTGCAGCCCACCGCGCAGTGGCCGCAGACCGACGGTGTGTTCGCGACATCCCAGGGACGGCTAACGAACCGGTATGGAACGCTGGTCAGCGCCCCGACCGGGCAAAGGTCGATGATGTTGCCAGTGAAGCGCCCGACATATGGGTCGCCCGAGAAGGTTGCGACCTCGGTCTGATCACCGCGTTCTTGGAAGGTCAGCTGTCCATCTTCAGCGACGTCCTGGCTGAAGCGCACACAGCGGTAACAGGCGATGCAGCGCTCGCGGTCAATCGCCACCACGGGCGAGAGATCCAGCGGCTTCGGGAAATGGCGCTTCGGCTCAACGAAGCGGGTCTTTCCGGGCCCAAACGCGAACGTGCGGTCCTGGAGCGGGCATTCGCCGCCCTTGTCGCAAACCGGGCAGTCCAGAGGATGATTGGCAAGGAGGAGTTCAAGGACACCGTCCTGGGCCTCTTTGACGGCTGGCGTCGTCGTCCGTACGACCATGTCCGGTGTGACCACCGTGCTGCAGCCGGTCTGCAGGCCGCGGGCACCCTCGACCTCGACAAGACACATTCGGCACGCGCCAATTGGCGCGCCGAGGCGAGGTTCGTAACAGAAGATCGGGATCTCGATGCCAACGCGCTTGGCGGCATCCACGAGTACCGAGCCCTTCGGTGCCTGGACGCGCTTGCCGTCAATCTCGAACGTGATCATTTCGACGCGGGTCGTCGTTTCAGACACCGGCCACCGCCATCGGCTCCGGAGTCGCCGAGCCGTTCTCGATGACGCGCAGGAAGTCATCCGGGAACAGCGCGATCGCGCTCTTGATTGGCGCAACGGCCCCATCGGCGAGGGCGCAGAGCGTCTTGCCAGAGATCCTGCCGAAGATTGAACCGAGGAGTTCCAAGTCCTCGGGACGCCCCGTGCCGTCGACCATCCGCTGGAGGATGCGCTCCATCCATCCGGTGCCCTCGCGACACGGCGTGCATTTGCCGCAGCTCTCGTGCCGGTAAAAGTGCGCCAGGCGCAGTGACGCCCGGACGATGCAACCAGAGTCGTCCATCACGATGCACCCACCCGAGCCAAGGAATGTCCCCGCTGCCTGCAGCGACTCGTAGTCGAGCGGAGTGTCGAGGTGTTGCTCGCCAAGGACCGGGACACTTGATCCCCCGACCCAGCAGGCCTTGAACTTCCGCTCACGACGCATCCCACCCGCCATGTCGAAGATCAACTCGCGCAGCGTCGTCTCGCCAAGGACGACCTCATAGTTGCCCGGTTTCATCACGTGGCCCGAGACGGAGAACAACTTCGTGCCGGGGCTTTTCTCCGGCCCGAGACCCGCGTACCACTCGGCGCCCTTCGTGATGATCGGCGGCACCGCGGC
>JAYTQG010000232.1:0-3067 GCA_043746815.1 Thermoleophilia bacterium
GAGGCGGCGAAGGAGGTCGTGCAGTCCATCCGCATCTCGTGCTTGGCGCCCCTGGGCTCGCCCCTGGAGCACCGCCTCAAGCTCATCCAGGGCATCCGCATCGATCAGTTCCCGAAGCTCCTCCTGCCCGAGGAGTTCGCGTAGCAGGTCGCGGTCCAACGCGAGCGCAGCCGCCCGCCGCTCGGCGACGGGGGTGTCGTCGTCGTACATGTACGCGGCCACGTACTCGAACAGCAACGACCCAGCGAACGGTGATGCCGTCGGCGTCTCGACCTCCACCAGCGCGATCTCACGCGACTGCAATCCGCGCAGGATGTCGCGTGTGGCGCCAAGGTCCAACCAGTCGTTCAAACACTCACGGTAGGTCTCCAGAATGATCGGGAAGGTCCCGTACTGGCGGGCCACTTGGAGAAGCGAGGAGGCCTTGAGGCGCTGCTGCCAAAGTGGAGTCCGCTGGCCAGGGCGACGACGCGGGATGAGGAGCGCTCGGGCGGCGTTCTCGCGAAAACGCGATCCGAAGAGCGCCGTCGAACCAAGCTCGCCGATCACGAGATCCTCAAGCTCATCCGGGTCGATCAGCGCCAGGTCGGCCCCCGGGGCGTCATCTGCCTCCGGGATGTGGATGGCGATCCCATCGTCGGACCAGATGACATGCGCTTCCTGCCCGCTCCGCTCGCGATGGCGGGCCTGAATTGCCATCGCCCAGGGGGCATGTACTGGTGCCCCAAAGGGAGTCAGGACGCACAGCCGCCAGTCGCCGATCTCATCGCGGAAGCGCTCCACCACGATCGTCGTATCGCTTGGGACCGTTCCCGTGGCATCGGCCTGATCGGCGAGATACGTCAGAAGGTTGCTCGCCGCGCGCGCATCGAATGAGGACTCCTCCCGCAGCCGCTTCAGCGCCCCCTTCTGACTCTGCGCCACCAGTTCTCGTGCCAGACGACCAACCGCGCGTCCAAGTTCGACGGGGCGGCCAGCCCCGTCACCCTTCCAGAACGGAATGGCCGCCAGGGCACCGGGCGCGGGGGAGACGATCACGCGGTCGCGGGTAATTTCCTCAATCCGCCAGGCCGACGCGCCCAGGAGGAAGGTTTGTCCGCTGCGCGCCTCGTAGACCATCTCCTCGTCAAGCTCACCCACCCGCGCACCGTCACCCACCATGACGACGCTGTAGAGACCGCGGTCGGGGATCGTTCCGGCGTTCGCGATCGCGAGGCGACGTGCCCCATCGCGTGCCCGCAGCGATCCCGTGACACGGTCCCAGACGATGCGTGGGCGAAGCTCCGCGAACTCGTCGCTGGGGTAGCGGCCCGCGAGCATGTCGAGGACACCCTCAAGCTGATCACGGGTCAGCTCCGAGAATGGCTCTGCGCGGCGAACGAGGGTGTGCAGGGCATCGACGGTCCAATCCGCGTCGTCGGAGACCGTCGCCACGATCTGCTGGGCCAGTACATCTAGCGGCAGCCGTGGGACACGCGTCGTTTCGATGTCACCGGTTTTCATTCGGGCGACCACCGCGGCGCATTCCAGGAGGTCGCCGCGGTACTTCGGAAAGATCCGCCCGCGGCTGGCCTCTCCCACCTGATGCCCCGCCCGCCCAACGCGCTGAATGCCGCGGGCAACGCTCCGTGGACTCTCCACCTGGATGACAAGGTCGACGGCCCCCATGTCAATCCCGAGTTCCAAGCTGCTGGTCGCAACAAGGCATGGAAGCTCGCCAGCCTTCAGCTGCTCCTCGATGATCGTCCGCTGCTCGCGGGCCAAGCTGCCGTGGTGCGCCCGCGCAATGTCATCCTCAGCAAGCTCGTTGAGCCGCAGCGCGAGGCGCTCGGCGAGGCGGCGGTTGTTGACGAACACGATCGTGGACCGGTGGGCCTTCACCAGTTCCAAGATCGCGGGGTACATCGCTGGCCAGATCGAACGTTGGCGGTTCTCGCCTCCGGCGAGTGCCAAGTCGTCGGCGGTTGGCGGCGCACCGGGGTTCGCCATCTCGCGCAGATCGTCCACTGGGACGATGACTTGAAGGTCCATCTCCTTGACACGCCCTGCGTCCACGATTGCCACATCGCGCGGTTCCCCGTTCTCGGCTCGCCCACCGAGAAAGCGCGCGATCTCATCCAGAGGCCGCTGCGTCGCCGAGAGTCCGATGCGTTGTACCGCGCGCCCCGTCTCGTGTTCCAAGCGCTCCAGCGAGAGTGCGAGGTGGGCACCACGCTTGGTCGCGGCGACCGCGTGGATCTCATCAATGATCACCTGGTCGACATCCGCAAGGACCTCGGTGCCACGCGATGTCAGAAGGAGGTAGAGGCTCTCGGGTGTCGTGATGAGGATGTCGGGCGGGTGGCGCAACATCTGGGCGCGTTCGCGTTGCGGGGTGTCGCCCGTTCGCACGGCGACAGCGATCTCTGGAAGCGTCTGACCAACCCGACCGGCGGCGTCCGCGAGTCCGGCAAGGGGCCCCCGGAGGTTTCGCTCGACGTCATAGTTCAACGCCTTGAGCGGCGAGATGTAGAGCAGCCGGCCGGACGCGTCGCCCGCGAGACGCCGCGTGACGAGACTGTTCAGCCCCCAAAGGAACGCGGCGAGCGTCTTCCCGGAGCCGGTCGGAGCGACGATGAGGGTATGTCGACCGGCGGCGATGGGTGGCCAGCCGAGGGTCTGCGCCGGGGTCGGTGTTGCGAATGCACGTTCGAACCAGTCGGCGACGATTGGATGAAATGCGGCGAGCGGAGGGTTGGAGACAGCCACCCCACAATTGTGTCCGCTGGCGAGGTGACGCGCGTACCATCAGGCCAATGAGCGACTCCACCGGTGCGGGCTGGCTGCTTGACACCCTCGCGGCCAACGGGGTACGCCACCTCTTCGGGAATCCGGGATCGACGGAACTCCCAATATTGGATGCCTTTCTCGGCCGGGACTCTCCACAGTTCTTCCTGGGGCTCCATGAGATGGCGGTCATGGGCATGGCGGACGGCTTCGCTCAGGCGACAGGACAGCTCGCTGCGGTGAACGTCCACGTCCAGCCGGGCCTCGCAAACGCGATGGCGGGAATCTTGAACGCCGCTCG
>JAYTQG010000233.1:0-16073 GCA_043746815.1 Thermoleophilia bacterium
ATCGGTGGACCGAGTGCACGCATCACCGAAGCACGCATTGACGAGCTCGCAACACTGGTGATGCACGCCGCGAAGGGACTGTCGCGCCGAATGGGCGCCGAGCAGGCCGGAGCGTTCGTGCATCCACAGTTTCGCGTGCGAACGACCTCACCCAGTAGTACCCCAAGTGCCCGAATGGCCGCCGCAGCATCGGTCGGCACCTAACCCAGCAAGGAGAGCACCACCACAATGGCGA
Organism: Thermoleophilia bacterium; assembly: GCA_043746815.1. Classification (GTDB taxonomy): domain Bacteria; phylum Actinomycetota; class Thermoleophilia; order Miltoncostaeales; family Miltoncostaeaceae; genus JAYTQG01. The sequence continues at coordinate 236 of JAYTQG010000233.1, forward strand.
CCACTGACTTCCGGATTCCACTTTCGAGCCGGACTTCCCATTTCGTTTTGCCCAAACAGTGGGCATCGATGCGCAAGGCTGAGGCACTTGAGCGCGACACCGGGGTGAAGGTCCTTCACTTCGAAAAAGGCGACTTTCAAGGCGAAGAGTTCCGTCCCGCCCCGCACATCGATGAGGCGTGCGCGAAGGCCATTCGCGACGGACACACCCGCTACGTGCCCGGCCCCGGGCTCCCGGAGCTCCGCGACGCGGTCGCCGAGGAGGTCACCTCACGTGGCCGTAAGACCGAGCGCAACGAGGTCCTGATCACCATGGGCGCCAAACACGCCCTGACCCAGGCCCTCCTGACGCTCGTTGACCAGGGTGATGAGGTCATCTTTCCAAACCCCGGCTACCCCCCGGATGAGTTTTGGATTTCCTACGCCGGCGGCAAGGTCGTCTACGCACCGCTCGTCGCGCCGGACTTCCACTTTGATCTGGATTCGCTGGAAGCACTGATGAACACGAAAACCAAGCTCCTCATCATCAACTCCCCCCAGCGACCGAACGGCATGGTCGTCAAGCAGCTGCCAGAGATCGCGGAGATGTGCCAGCGCCACAACGTAATGGTGCTGACCGATGAGATCTTCAGCCACATGGTCTACTCGAACAGCGCACACACCTCCATCTCGGACCTCCCCGACATGGCGGACCGCTCGGTGCTTGTCGATACGTTCTCAAAGACCTACGTGATGACCGGCTACCGGGTCGGGTGGTCTGTCGCGAACAGCGAGCTGACCACGAGCATGGACATCTTTCAGCAGAACTCGGTCACGAACGTCCCTGCGTTTGTCCAGTACGCAGCGCTTGCCGCGATTACCGGGCCACAGGAGCACGTCATCGAGCGCACGAAACTGCTTGAGCGTAAGCGCGACATGGTCGTCGCCGCCTTCAACAAGATCGACGGGATTCACTGCCCGAGCCCGGACGGGTCGTTTTATGTGTTCCCCGACATCCGCGGCACGGGCCTGACCGCCCAGCAGTTCGCCGACTACATGGTCGAAAACCACCAGGTGGGCGTTGTCGCCGGTTCCGCCTTCGGCGACCAGGGTGAGGGTCACATCCGGTTCACCTACGCGTGCCCGGATGAACAGCTCGAAGAGGGTATTGCCCGCATCGCCACAGGGGTTGGAAACCTCTAAGGCGCGAAATGAAGGACGCTGGGCCCACCCACTCGGGCGGGCCCAGCAGCTTCACTCCATTAGTCTTCTGCGGACTTTGCGCTAACGACTTCGAGGAGATCTGCGTGGCTGAGCGTTTGCTGTGGGAAGACTTGACCGAGGGTGATGAGGCCATTTCGGCTGCGCGTACGGTCACCGAGACCGACGTCATCAATTTTTGTGGCATCTCCGGTGACTTCAACTGGTTTCACACCGACATTGAAGCCGCGAAGGCCTCTGTGTTCGGCGAGCGTGTCGCGCATGGGATGCTCGTGACCTCGATCGCAACGGGGTTGCAGGTCGAGAAGATGGAGCCAAAGATCGCCACGGCGGCGTTCATGGGACTGAACAAATGGCAGTTCCGCGGTGCCGTGAAGTTCGGTGACACCATCCGCGTGAAGCGGACGATCGGTGAGAAGACCGAGCACCCGAAGACCGACGCAACCGGCTTTGTGATCTACGAGGTTGAGGTTCTGAACCAGCGTGACGAGGTGGTTCAAAAAGGTCAGTGGAACATGCTGATCACCCGCCGCAAGGCGTAGTTGTTGGCGCATGTTGGTTGACGCAGGACGGGGCGCTTTCGGGCGCCCCGTTGCGCGTTCAGGGGCCACTACCTCCGGGGTGCCAGCGCCAAGAAGCGTGACCTAACTGAGGATCAGCACCGTAGGGGACGTCTCGAGGTGGTTACCCTCGGGCGCTGGCTGGGCGTCGAGCACGTCGACGAGCAACCGGACGACGAGCGGATCAAACTGCTGGCCTGCTTCGCGCTTGAGTTCCGCGATGGCATTTGCACGGCTCATTGCGCGTCGATATGAACGGTCGGTTGTCATGGCGCTATAGGCATCACAGCAGGTGATAATTCGCGCCTCGATGGGGATCTGCTCGCCCCAGAGGCCATCGGGGTAGCCGCGTCCGTTGTAGTGCTCGTGGGAGGCACGAACGACGGTCCCGACCTTGCCGAGCGCGCCGCCGACGCGGTCGAGCAGACGTTGGCCTTCGATCGTATGGCGCTTCATGATTTCCCACTCGGCGTTGTCCAAGGGCCCGGCCTTGTCGATGATTTCTTTGGGAACGGCAATCTTCCCAACGTCGTGCAACAGGGCACCGAACTCGACCATTCGGCGCGCTTCGTCATCGAGGTTCATTCGCTCGGCGACCGCGAGGGAGAGATCGACGACTTCTTTGCTGTGACTTCCCGTATAGGCGTGGTCGGCCTCGACCACATCGCCGAGGAGCATTGCGGTGCCGCGGTAGGCGCTCGAGAGCTCAGTTGCGGCTTCGATCCTCCCGTGGCGGTCCTGCGCGAAGAGGGCGAATAGCGCGAACAGCGGAACGACGAGAACGATGACATAGGGCGAATGTCCCGTCACGGCGACCGCGACCAACATTCCCACCAGAGACAGACACACATCGACCAGGTGCGACCAGTTCAACAGGAGTCCACGCCACGGTGCAACGACCCCGCGTGCCATCCACTCGAAGCCTGCGTAGGCACCGGTGTTGAGGAGAATCTGTCCGAGAACCGCGACGGTGTAGATCCACCAGTCGCCAAGACGCGGTGCGCCAGCGCTGGTAAACGCGAAGATTGCAGCAGGAGCCAGACAGTAGAGGGAGTCGTTCAGCGCCACCACAGCGTCGATGGGACGGCGTATGCGGTGGCCAGCATTCGAGACCAGGAATCCGGCGGCAACGGCGAGCGGGACGACAGCGGCCGGCAAGAGGAAGAGCATCGGCACGAAGACGATCTGTGTCGGATCGGTCCAAAAGTTTGCGACCGGGAACGACACCCGACCTGCAACCGCGTAGCACCCCACCGCAAGAAGCGCGTTGGTCCACGAGAACGGTTGGTTCCAACTGGTCGCCCCGATGAGCAGCGCGGTCAGCGCGACAAACAGCAAACCGCCGAACCATTGGGCTCTCAGCGCACGCTGATCTTCAGTCGTGACACTCACCCTTCAAACATCGACATCCGGTCAGGAAGCCTTGAAGTGTTCTGGCGCGACCACTCCCGCATCGTGAGTGATGCGCGTTGGGCCAGCCGTCCTCCACACTCTTCCCACTACCCCGGACGCACGGGAAGGCGCCCGGACTTCGCAGAGATCCACCCCAGGGAGGCATGGACGGCTATGAGGAGACGATCAACGGTCATCGCGCTAATGGCAGCGGCAGTAGCGGTGGTACCGGCAACAGTGGCGACGGCGAAAGCCGCGAAGACCACCCAGGTGACGGCTACACAGTCAACCCCATCAACTGCACTCTCACCGGCGACATCGGCGGCGGGCTGTCCGACTGTCGCAACCGCGCAGGTCTTCAAAGCATTCGGAGACACGGCGAGCTACGCGGCGGTTATCGGCGGCAATATGGAGACCTCCGACGGCTGGCTTTTGTACGGATCGAGCTACGTTCTCGGTAACGACTCCTACTTTCTCTCCGCAGCCACTGATCGCTACTCACTGAAACTCCCGAGTGGCAGCCTGGCCAACGCTCCGTGGCTCTGCACCGGAAGCGCATTCCCGACCGCGCGGTTGATGGTGAAGAACATCGGTGCAGCGTCCGGCACGCTCCGCGTGGATGCCCAGTACATCGATGCCACGAGCGGGGTGATCGGCAACGTTCACATTGCCGACATCAGCGCCACCAGCGTGTGGTCACCCTCGCCGATTCTGGCCCTCCCGCTACCCACGGGAGCGGATCAGTACCGACTGAACTTCATGCCCCAGGGCACCGGCGCAAGCTTCCAGATTGACGACCTGTTCGTCGACCCGATGCGTACCTTGAAGTAACCAGCTGCGAGACCCCGATGAGGCTAGCGGCGCGGCGGCTTGCCGTGCGCGTCGCAGCTCTCCGGATGCCAGCGGCTGAAGTGCTCGTGGTGCTGGGCAGTTGCGGTACCAGGAGGGTAGTGCTCGGCGTAGAAGTCCAGGTCGATGTGTTGCGCCTGGGCACACAGGCGTTGGTACATCGGATCAATGTGCGCGGGGAAGCGTCCGTAGGTTTCATGCACGTAGGTGCAGTAGTCCTTCACAATCGCGATCGTGTCGGCATCGGGCCGCTCAATGTGCTGGATGATCTTCTCGGGCTCACGGTACGCCTTGGGCCTGTCCGAACCGTACTGGGACCACTTGGCTTCCAGAAACGCGTCGACAGCCTCACTCATGTCTGAGTAGTAGGGCGGGACGAAGGCTTGGTAGATGCCGTCGCGTCCAACGGGAACGCTCGGGCCGCGCTTGGCGTCAGCGAAGGTGAAGCCAAGTCCGGGGACGTCCACTCCACCAAGCACAAAGCGGGCGATGAATCCGGTGTAGGTCCAGCCACCAAGGCCAAGGCATTGGAGCGCGAAGTTGATGTTCTGGCAGATGAATGCCTGCTCCACGACCTGCATCGACAAGACCCGCTGCTCAATCTCAACGAGGCCCATCTGCCGCGACGCATCAATCCGGCCGGAGTCGATCCACTTTTGGAGACCAGCTGGTTTGTAGTCGGCCTGCTCGTCGACCAGACAGAAGCGGTACTCGGGCGAAAAGTAGATGAACAACAGGTTGATGTACTCGAGCGTCATGTTCGAGACCGGAAGGAACAGGGAGGTACCCGGCTTGTTCGCGTTCCAGTGGTTGAAGACAAAGAGGCCCGGCAGGCCCGTCGGGAGCTCCGCCCGCTTCGGAGACAGCTCCACCTTCGCGCGGCGTGTCATTTCCAGGATCACGTCGATCTGAGCGTCTTGCGACTTCCCGGCAATCGTGGAGAGCTCACCGGGCTCCGGCATGAGGTTCCACATGTCCAGGAAGTAGGTGCCATCGTCGTTCGTGAAAAAGAGTTCGGTGCCATGGTTGGAACATGAACTCGGCCACGTCCGGGCCGTCCACTGAACCATGGCATCCGCCCCTTGCGTGGGGTCGATGTCACCCAGGTTTAGACCTGACAGGCCCGTTCCAGCCATGAGGAGCAACGCTTCTTCAAGCTCGGTCAGCGGGACCGGGACGTAGGGGCTCGCGTAGGACAGGGGACCCGTTTCGATCTCCATGCCTAGGCCCATCCGACGACTCTTGCGGTCAAACACCGCATTGAAGTACGGGTAGGAAAGCGCATCCGCCAGCCCTGCCGGATGCCCGGCAAGGACGGCTTCCGGGCTGACTGGCGGGGGGTTCATAGGCCCATTTCCTTTGCGATGATCATCTGCTGGATTTCGCTCGTGCCCTCGGTAATCGAGGCGAGCTTGGCGTCACGGAAAAACCGCTCCACCGGGTATTCGATGATGTAACCGTACCCGCCGTGGATTTGGACGGCCTCGCGGGTAACGTATTCCGCGACCTCAGCGGAGAAGTACTTGGCCATGGAGGCCTCCTTCACACAGGGCTGACCGGTCTCGTAGAGCCAGGCGGCCTTGTAGGCGAGGGTCTTCGCTGCCTCAACACGCATGGCCATATCGGCCAACTTGAAGCGGATGACCTGGTGCTTGGCGATGCTCTTACCGAAGGTCTCGCGCTCGCCTGCGTACTTCACTGCGGCGTCCAGCGCGGCCTCGGCGATCGCGGCAGATTTCACGCCGTGACTGACGCGCCCGGTGATGAGCGCGCCCATGAGCGCCCCAAACGCGCCCTCTTTTCCACCGAGCATCTGCGACGCGTCGACATAGCAATCTTCAAAGACAAGCTCCGCGGTGTCGGAGGAGCGGTGACCCATCTTCTCGAGCTTGCGCGTGACCTCAAAACCAGGGGTGTCGCGGTCCACGATGAAGACGCTGATTCCGTCGCCGCGGTTGTCTTTGTCGGTGTAGGCGGCGACCAGACAGTAGTCGCAGATGGTGCCGTTGGTGATGAAGTTCTTGCGGCCGTTCAGGACGTAGCCGCTGCCTTTCTTGTCCGCCTTGGTCTGCAGGCCAGCTGCGTCAGAGCCGGTTGCTGGCTCGGTGATGGCATAGGCACCGATGATCTCGCCCGAGATCGACTTCGGCAAATACCGCTCACGCTGTTCCTCGGTACCGAACTTGTAGATCGGGAACGCCGAGAGGTCGGCGTGTGCGTTCACCGATGCGGTGATCCCAGCGCAAACCTTGGTCATCTCCTCAACGAAGATGCACTCGGTGATCTTGCCAAGGTCCAAGCCGCCGTACTGCTCGGAGAAGACAATCCCGAGGAGCCCCAGCTCGCCGAGCTTCGGCATGATCTCGACGGGGAACTTCTCGTGGCGCTCAGCCTCCTCGACGAGCGGGGCAATCTCCGCTTCAGCGAACTCGCGGACCATCGCGCGGATCTCTTCCTGCTCCTCAGTAAAGGCAAATGACAGCAAGGGGCACCTCGGGCTCTTTGGCGTGACAACGGTTACAAGATGTGTGACGAGAAGTTTAGCCGCGCCGCCTGAGGAGAGGTCCAATTGGTGGGTAGAGTCCCGTGTATGAGCGACCCTTTTCGTCTGGACAATCGCACCGTGGTCATCACCGGGGCCTCCCGCGGGATTGGCGCTGAGGTCGCACGGCTTGTTTCCGCTCAAGGCGGCCAGTGCGTGCTTGTTGCCCGCTCCGAGGGTGATCTGAACGCCCTTGGCGAGTCGCTACCGACGCCCTCACGCGTTGTGGTGGGTGACGTCGGCAAGGAGGGCGTCGCAGAAGCGGCCCTCCTTGCTGCGGAGGAGCTCGGTGGCCTCTGGGCACTGGTCAATAACGCCGGGATCAACCCCTACTACCAACCAGCAACCGTAACGACAATGGCACAGTGGCAGGAGGTTCTCACCACGAACCTCTTGGCAGCAGCCAACTTCGCACGCGTCATCGGTGGACGCCTCGCGGAGTTAGGGGCCGGGCGGATCGTGAACCTCGGATCGATCGCCGGGCTGACTGGCCTTCCGATGATCGCCCCGTACAACGCCACCAAGGCCGCACTCGATTCGATGGCCAAGACCCTCGCCGTCGAGCTTGGACCCTCAGGTGTGCTCGTGAATTCAGTCGCTCCGGGGACCATTCTGACGGAGATGGTCAGCGACATGATGGGGCAAAACCCCGCCCTCGCCGACCGGCTTGTCGCGAAGGCACCACTCGGTCGGATGGGACAGGTGGCCGAGGCGGCCTGGCCGATTGTGTTCCTCCTCACCGACGCTGCGAGTTTCATCACCGGTCACGTCCTTGTCGCAGACGGCGGCCGCCTGGCCGCAGGGTAGGCCCACGCCGTGCGGGTCGTGATCTGCGGGGCCGGGACGGCAGGGTGCGTCCTCGCTGCTCGCCTCAGTGAGGACCCGGGGACCGACGTTGTACTGCTTGAGGCTGGCCCGCACTACCGCCCAGACGCGTGGCCCGCCTCACTCAGCCACCCGTACCGCGTTATCCGCGAAACGCATGACTGGGGATTCCAGGCGCAGGCTGGAGCGTCGCCGCGCCTTGTGCACGTGCCCCGCGGACGAGTCGTTGGGGGCTCGTCGATCACCAATGGGGCAATTGCGCTGCGGGGGCATCCGCAGCACTACGACGACTGGGACGAGTACGTCGACGGCTTCGGCTGGGAGACCTGGCTGCCGTGGTTTCGGGCGATCGAGCGCGACGGTCAGTTCGGATCGGGACCTGAGCATGGCGACCGCGGACCAATCCCCATTAACCGTTATCCGCGTGATGAGTGGTATCCGCTGATCGAGCGCTTCGCCGAGGCAGCCGTTGCCCGAGGGCACAAGTGGGTGGACGATCACAATCATCCCGGTGCCATTGGAATCGGACCGACGCCGTTCAATATGGAGCACGGCAGGCGCCAAACCCCGGCCGATCACTACCTCGACCCGGCACTTGAACGCCCGAACCTCACCCTTGTGACCGGGGTCACAGTCGACCATGTCATCGTCGACAAGATGCGCGCCGACGGGGTCGAGGCGCTCAACGAGCGCGGCGAACGGATCCGTTTCGAAGGCGACCAGGTCATCGTGTGTCTCGGTACCTATGTGAGTCCAGCCGTGCTCATGCGCTCAGGGATCGGCCCCCCTGATGAGATTCGCCCCCACGGGATTGCGCTCGTCGCTCCGCTGATGGGGGTGGGGCAGGGGATGCAAGACCACCCGAAGATCAGCTACCGCTTTTGGATTGACACGCCACGCCCAGTCTGGCCCGCACCATGGATTCAGACACTGCTCACCGGAACGGTCGAGGTTGCTGGCGAAGAACGCGCGTACCAGGTGATGCCCTACTCCGGGACAAGCGACGGCGGCCACCACTTCACCGATTTGAACGTTCAGGTCGCCGACGCGCGCGGGCGTCGCGGGCGTGTCACCCTCCAGAGCCGTGATCCTCATGCCCAACCAGTGCTGTTCATGGGGTGGTTGGAGGCTGACGGCGACCGTGACGTTGCTGAGGCCGCCGGACGCGAGCTCATGGCACTGGCGCGTACCAAGCCTCTCAGCGACGTGATCCACGCCTGGCCGAACCAGGATGACCAGGACCATCCACTTCGAACCGTCGAAACCTTCCACCATCCGGTCGGCACCTGCCGCATGGGACGACCCGACGACGCCACCGCAGTTGTCGATTCCAAGGGCCAGGTCATTGGCATGGAGGGACTCTTCGTGATCGACGCCTCGATCATTCCGAGGATCCCCTCGGCAAACACGCACCTGGCCGTCATCGCCCTCGCCGAACGGCTTGCAACCGGTATTCGTCCACAACCGGCGACGGCGTAGGGGACATACACCGTACGGTCATATGTGACATAACGATAGTTTGCGTGCAAATGTGGCGGATGGGCCAAGTGGCGCGCTAGTCTCCAAAATGTTGAGTACTGCACATGCCTGGGAAGCGACCCTTCTTTGCCGTCGAGCGGGCGGCCACTCACCCGTCGTGGCGGGACGGGTAGAGATTCAAGCGCCCGATGTTGAGAGCGCACGCGTCGCCGCTGACGCCGCTGTCGCAGCCCGCGACGACGGTACGAGTATCTGGTCGCTGGGCATCCTTCGACCGCTGACCCTCGGCGCCCCGGGAACGCATCGCTACCGCGTGGTGTTCGCCATTTGGGAAAGTACCGACGATCGCTTTGTCCGCAGCGACGTCGCCGAGATTGAGGTTGAAGCCTGCGACGCGCAAAGTGCTCGACGCCAGGCCAGCCAAGAGATCCAACACGGCGCCGACTACCGCCCTGCATGGCGAATTCGCGAGGTCGTACGTACTGCCCCGCCCGCGCGCACTCCCCGACGCGGTCGCCGAGCTGCACCGGTATCCGCGCCACTCGCGCGCTAGCGAACGGTGTCGATCTCCGCAGGTCGCTACCCCCTCATCATCGCAGGGGACCGCGTCGAGACCGCCACCTGGGACACGGTCTGCGACCGTGCGACCGGGGCGCTCATCGGTGAGGTCGCAGCCGCTGGGCCCGCGGATGTCGAGCGTGCAGTTCACGCCGCCCACGATGCCCTTCCCGGGTGGGCCGCATGCACGCCGGGTGAGCGTGCCGGGCATCTCAACCGGTACGCGGCGCTCCTTCGCACGCACGCAGAGACGATTGCCACACTCATTCACCGGGAAGAGGGCAAGCCACTCGGTGAGGCCCAGGCTGAGATGGCCCGCGCGACTGAGGTTGTCGACTACTTCGCCGGGGAAGCTGAGCGCCTGGCCATCAGCCACATCCAAGGCCCAACCGCGACCACCGGGAGCTACATTCGCCCGGCGCCGATCGGGGTCGTGGCCGCGATCACACCATGGAATTTTCCGGTTGCGCTCGTGCTTTGGAAGCTCGCCCCCGCGCTGGCGGCCGGGTGCACGATCATCGTCAAGCCAGCCGTTGAAGCCCCACTTGCCGCATGGACACTCTGCGAGCTTGCCGAGCAGGCCGGAATTCCACCCGGGGTCGTGGGGTGCGTGACCGGAGATGGACCCGCAATCGGTGAGGCGCTTGCAACGCACCCGTTGGTTGCGAAGGTTGCCTTCACCGGATCCCGGCGGGTCGCCGAGACAATCGCCGCGTGGACCGCGCCACGCCTGAAGGCCCTGACCCTGGAGCTTGGTGGGCACGGCGCGCTTATCGTTATGGATGACGCTGACCTGGATGTCGCCGTCGACGTCGCGCTTGTGCAGGGGTACGCCAACGCTGGCCAGGCCTGTTACAGCGTGAACCGCGTCCTTGTTCCCCACGCCCTGGAAGGCGCGTTCCTCGAGCGATTCCGCGCCCGCATCGGCGAGGTCACCTTGGGGCCGATGGCGACAGACCGTGGCCTCACGCGACACCGCATGCTGCTCGACGATGCCCGGGCGAAAGGAGCGACGGTCGAAGGTGGTGAGCCTCTCGCACCGGGGAGGCTGGCCCCTGCACTTGTCACGGGCGCCGGTCCCGGCGTCACACTCATCGACGAGGAGCCCTTCACTCCCATCATCGCGGTGATGGGAGTCGCCGATATCGACGCGGCAATCGCAGAGGCAAACCGTCCCGACTACGGCCTGGTGAACTACATCTGCGGACGTGACCTTCGTGCCACAACTGCAGCCGCGACCGCGCTCAAATCAGGCACCGTTGTCATGAACGGCTGGCGGGTTGTTGTCCCGTATGCCCCGTATGCCGGCTGGCGCGGATCTGGCGTCGGGACCGAACTTGGTCGCCCGGGCCTCGAATCGTTTATCGCGTGGCAACACCTTCGCGTGCTTGCGTAGCGCCACCTGCGTCATGGACGCGGCAGGCGTAGACGAACTGTTCAAGCTTCGGACGCGCGCCGAACATTCCGCTGTCGCCAACCCCACCGACCACCAGGTGTGGATCTTGATAGAGGGGACCCGCGTTCACGATGACCCGTCCAACGCGAAGGCGTTCCCCTATCTGTCTGGCCGTGTCAGACGGACCGAAGATCGCGACACCCAGACCGAAACGACTGTCTGCAGCAAGCCTCGTCGCGTGGTCAGCATCCTCGGCCACCACCAACCCACGGAGCGGCGCGAAGCATTCCTCCGTCCAAAGCTCGGCCTCCAGCGCACTCCCCGGCAACTCCACGATGGTCGGTGTCATGAATGGTCCCTCTTCCCCACGTCCGCAGACGATCCGCCCGCCGAGCGCCTCGGCCTCGGCAAGCATCGCGCGGGCCTGACGTCGCGCTGGCCCATCTGGCAAGGGTGCGATGTCGGTGCTCTCGTGAGCCGGGTCGCCAAGAACGAGGGCGCCGACCTCACGCTCGATAAGGGGCCGCAGCTCCGGCCAGACCGACCGTTCGATGATGATGCGTTTGGCCGCCATGCAGAGCTGCCCCTGATTTGCGAACCCACCAAGGGCAATTGCACGGGCGGCAACGTCCAGGTGGGCACCGTCCAAGACAATCAGTGCATCGTTGCCAGAGGCCTCTGGAATGTAGGGGCGAAGTGCCACACCATCGCCGTAGGCCGCACCAAGACGGGCAAGGTGGCGCTTGCAGGTAGCGCTCGATGCATGGGCGACAACGATGTGGACATCTGGATGGGCGATCAGCGCTTCGGCATCCTCCGGTGCGAGGTCAGCGTCAAGGACGCCAACGCCGCCGTCGGGCCACCCACCCGTGAGCGCGGCGATCACCAGTCCCGTCGTCTGATGTGCACGCCGAGAGGGACGCGAAATCACGGCGTTTCCCGCGACAAAGGCGGAGGCGATGACGAGGGTCGGTACCCAGATGGGCGAGTTCGCTGCGTGCCAACCAAGGAGTACCCCGTATGGGCGCCATTCCAGGGTCGTCATCCCTTGCCGCGATGGCACGGGTGCGGGACGAATCGCTTCGGCGAGCGTGGGAAGCGCGTCCAGCAGCAACAGCGCGCTTGTCAGCTCACGCTCAGCGAACCGTCGAGGTTGACCGCATTCGCGGATCGCTTCCTCAACGATCAGGTCGCCGCGTTCACGCAGACGGTTTGCGCCTGTCGCGACATGATCCAGACGGCCGTCCAGGCCGAGCGCAACGATGGAACTCCGGGCGGCGTTTGCCTGCTCGATGAGGGTCGCCGGATCCACGCGGGAGCGACCGTAACATGATGCGCGGTCCGGTTACCGTTCACGGGTCGCCCGCGGCCATCAGACACATCTTTGGACTCCTGATTCCTGCCCAGCCGATCGCCTTCGTACCGGAGGGGCTCACACTCTTTCCCCCCGCCGCCCTCGATCAGGCGGCCGCCGCCAGGTGTATCGCCGAGTGTCCACTCACCATCCGCCCCGGTGGACACGCTCCGGCGGTGTGGCCGGATCCGCCCGCGGCGCTGATCGCCGGGATCTACCGACGCAGTGTCACCCACGCGCCCGCCCCGCTTGGGCTCATCGAGATCATCCAGTGCCCGGGGGAGGCATTTGGGCCGGGTGATCACCCCACTACCGAGATGTGCCTGTCATTCCTGCAGCGCCTTCCATCCGGGCCAGCGATTGACGTCGGTTGCGGTTCAGGTCTACTGGCACTCGCGAGAGCCCGCCGGAGCGGAGGCCCCATCGTCGCGATCGATGCGGATCCTGAAGCGGCCCGCCAGACGGCAGCCTCCGCCCTCGCGGCCGGGCTTACTGGCCAGATTGAGGTTCGAACCGGGCGGGCCGCTACCCTGAGCGCTGATCACCTCGCCGGGCATGTCGTGCTCGCGAACATCCCCGCCCACGCCCACGAGGAGCTTCAGTCGCGCATGAGCGCACCCCCACGCGCGCTCCTTGTCAGTGGCCTGACGACCAGCGACGCAAGACCGATTCTTGATGGATACCGGGCGCTTGGCATGACGCGCACCGCCGCGTCGCGCCGGGGGCGTTGGGAGTGTCACCTCCTCGTTGCGGTGATCGGTTGAGTCGCCTGTGGCGTACATGGATGGTGCTTGTCCTGTTCGCCCTCGGGACGAGCCTCATTACCCCGCTGATTCCGCTCTACCGGGAGCGTCTCGGCTTTAACCACACCGTCGTGACGCTGTTTTTGGGCTGCTACGTCCTGGCGCTCGTCCCATCGATGCTGACCCTTGGTCAGCTGTCAGATCAGGTGGGACGAAAGCCGATCCTGTTCACCGCACTCGGTGTCCTTGCCACTGCCCAGATCATTCTTGCGACCGAACCGCCGCTCTGGGGAATCCTCTTGTCGCGCGGACTCCAGGGCCTCGCAACGGGTGCATTCTTTGGGACGTGCACGGCATTCCTCGTTGACGCGGCCCGTCCTGAGCGCCGCCAGTTTGCCGCGACGCTCTCCTCCATGTCCGTCCGCCTCGGGCTTGGTTCCGGACCGGGGATCGCTGGCCTCATCGCCCAGTATGGGCCGAAGGACATCCGTTTGTCGCTCCCGTTTGAGGGGCACCTGGTGGCGCTCGCCGTGGCGGTGGCGCTCGTCATTGGCCTCCCGGAGACAATCACCGAGCGCAGACGCCGTCCACTCACCCTCAGCCTCGAGGTGCCCGCTGCCGAGCGGGCCGTGTTCTGGAGGGTTCTTGTGCCATCCGGGATGATCTTTTCGCTCTTCGACGGGGTCGCACTCTCGCTGGTGCCCGTCTTTTTGGTCAATACCTTGCATGAGCACAACTACGCCCTCGTTGGAGCCGCAGGGTTCTTGGTGCTCGTTTCCGGGGCAGCAAGCCAACTGCTTTTCCCGCGCATCGCACCGGTCACGGCAATCGGATGGGGGGTCATCGCCGCCTCAGTCCTGTCCATCGTGATTGTCGTCGGAGCACCACTCGGCTCGGTTCCGCTGACGCTCGCTGGGGTCGCGGCGACGGGTGCGGCCTGTGGCCTGGTCTTCAAGGGTGGCATTGACCTCTGCACCCTGATCGCCCCGCCCGAGGATCGCGGCAAGCTGATCTCCTCCTACTACGTGGCCTGCTACCTCGGTGGCTTCTCCGTTCCGCTCCTGGTCGTTGGGATCATCGCCGACAGGGTTGGATTGACCCCCGCTTTGGCGCTCCTGTCCGGCGGCGCCGGGATCGCATCAATCTGGACGCTCACCATTGGTTGCTCGGCCCTCGCGGGGTTGACCCCACCAGCTCGCGCCGAGGCGGAGCTACACTCGCTGGCGCCGTGACGAGTACCGGTGACCCCCTCGAAACCCTCGCCGGGCTCATCGCCCGGGCAAACCATGCCGTCACCCTGACGGGGCTTCGCATCGGCGGCGCAGAGGATCTTGATCCCTCTGGTGGCCGTGGCCAATGGGCTGAGCGCGCCAGCCTTGAGGCACTCCTGACAAATCCGGAGGATTTCTGGGCCTTCTTCCATCCACAGGCAATTGCGATCGCTGCACGTGAGACGCGCGGTGCCCACCACGCCCTCGGTCGCCTCCAGGGCTCGGAGGTCATCGGTCCGCTCATCACCCAGGCCGTTGACCGCCTGCATCTGCGCGTTCCCGGCGCCAAGGAGGTTGTCGAGGTTCACGGCAATGTCACCTCCGTGCGGTGCGATCGGTGCAGTGAGCGCTACGCACTCGGTGAGGTGCCCGGCCTCGTCGATACGCGCGGGGTGCCGCGGTGCACGACCAGTACCTGCGACGCGTACCCACTTCGCCCAAGTGGGACGCTCTGGGGAGAACCGCTTGTCCAGCAGGCGGTGACGCGCGCGTGGGAGCTTGCCGGTCAAGCGGATCTATTCATCGTGATCGACTGCGATCTGCGCACAATCCCGATGTCGTTCCTGCCGTCGGTGCCGTTATCGCGTGGTGTGCCCCTCGTGGTACTCGGAGGGACACCAACGCAATACGACCGCTACGCCAAACTGGTGACACGAGGCCCGAGCGAACCACTGCTCGTGGCGCTCGCGGACCTCATGTGTGTCACCTGACTACCTACTGGTCGACCACGAACTTCTGCGAGTAGTAGATGTCACCCTCGTGCCCCAGCTTCATCCGACGAAGCGTCGCCTTCACCCGAGTTCCAATCTCAACATCAGCGGGTGCGACCCCAACGACCGGTGCGGGCATGACGACGCCCTCATCCATGGTGATGTGCCCAACGACGTAGGGCTCCTGGCCAAGAAAGTCCCGGGGCGGGTAATAGACGACGGTGTAGTTGGTCAGCTCCCCCGTGCCCTTGAGTTTCTCAACGACAAGCTCGCGGCCCTTGCACTTTTCGCAGGTGTACTGCTCCCACCACGGGTGCAGGTGCTTACAACTCGTGCAGCGCATCGCGTACGGAACCAGCTTCGGGGGCCCAAGGCGACTGAACTCAATGGCGGAGACCGTCATGGCTAGCCCTCCAAGCGCTGGTAGACGTGAACCGCGGCAACCGCACCCGGCCCACCACGACAGGCACTGATCCCAATCTCGGCATCTTTGCGCTGAATGTCCTTCGGTGCCGTTCCACGCAACTGCTCGACGATGTCGACGGCCTGGCTGGTGCCGGTTGCACCCAGCGGGTGCCCCTTACACAAGAGGCCACCCGAAAGGTTCACCGCGGTCGGTCCATCCATCCATGTTGACCCGTCGACGGCACCCGTCCAGCCCTCACCCTGCTTTTTGAACCCGAGTGACTCGACACCGAGGGGCTCCTGAATCGCGAAGCTGTTGTAGATCTCGGCGACGTCCATGTCCTTGGACGTAAGACCAGCCATCGAATACGCCTTCGCCGCTGGCTTTGCGAGGAGGTCATAGGCGTCATCAAGTGTGTCTGAGGCCGCGTACCAGGTACCCGATCCCATCGATGTGGCGGTGACATAGACCTGCTGCTTGTCCGGCTGGTCGCGCAGGATCTCCTCGCGACACAAGATCAACGCCGATGCTGCGTCGGTCATGGGACAGACTTC
>JAYTQG010000234.1:0-16041 GCA_043746815.1 Thermoleophilia bacterium
GGCCGCTGCGACGAAGTCGGTGTCCGCGACCTTTGGCGGGAAGGACCCGGCCGTGAAGGGCTACATCGCCCAGATCCAGGCGCTCAAGGATGGGCTCCCGGCTCCCAAGGCGGCAACGCCGCCACCGGCGACCTGCTTGGCCAAGTAGGACTGTTTACCGCGGGGTCGTCCCACTTTGGGCGGCCCCGTAGGGTCTCGTGACCATGGCCGTTTTCGCCGTACCCGCGTTGGCGCCGGTGCCCGCCTCACGTGGGCCGCTGGCACGCTGCCTCGCCGTGACCTCTCGGTGGCTGGAGTTCGCGTCCAATCAAGCGGTTCGGGTTGGGGCCGTGGCCGCGATCGTTGCGGCGCTGTTCACGTTCGGCACGATCATCACCAACGTCGTGTCGCGATACGTTCTGGGTGCGCCGCTCGCCGGACCTGAAGAGCTTTCCAGCTTCGCCTTCCTCTGGGCGATCTGGATGGGCGTTTCGGTTGCCGTGCGGCGTGGGGCGGTCACGGTGATCACCGTGGTGTCATCTCGCGGACCCATCTGGTGGCAGCGCTCGCTCCGGGTCTTCTCATCAGCGGCACTTGGGATTCTGCTCGTCTACTGCGTCTATTGGTCCATCCGTTACGCGACCTCCCGCGAAGCGTCTGACGAGTCGAGCATCTTCCGGATTCCGCAGGTCTATCCAATCGTCTCGATGGCGGTCGGCTACGTTTTCATCGCCCTGCACTACCTCGCGATCGTCGTGAACGGCGCGGCGAGGTTGGCGGCCCAGGGCCGCGCCGCCATGCCCTTGTTTGGGCGCGGACTTGCTGGCGGCGCGACCATCGGCGCCGCATCCTGGGCGCTCTGCGTCGGGCTGCTCCAGGCGGGCGTCGCGAAGTTGGCGGTTCTGGGTGTGCTCTTCGTGATCTTGACGCTCGCCGGGACCCCGGTCGTCTTCATGCTCTCGATCGTCGGGATCCTCTCGACGAAGGCGATCGGCGGGCTGGACTTCTACGCCAACGCCGATCCGCTGTTCCCGTTTCGCCGGACGCAAACGGCGATGGGCCTGAGCGGTGCCTCCGAGCTGATCGTGATCCTGATGTTCCTCCTGGTCGCCGAGGTGATGAACCAAAGTGGCATGTCGGCACGACTCATTCATTGGGCTGGGACGCTGATCGGCCACCTTCGCGGCGGTATGGCCTATGTCTGCCAGCTGACGTCAATGATGGTCTCGGGCATCTCCGGCTCGGCCCAGGCGGATGCCGCGATCATGACGCCGCTCCTGGTGCCCGCGATGGAGAAGGAGGGCTATCCCCGCGACGTCGCCGCATCCGTCGTCGCCGGAGCCTCGATCAAGGGGCCGATTGGCCCAATCTCGATCATGTTCATCGTCTACGGGAGCATTGTGGAGGGAACCGGCGGTGTTGCGATCAACAAGCTCGCCCTGTCCGGGATACCTGTTCAGCTCGCACTGTTTCTCGCCCAAGCGGGAGTGATCGCGTGGATCGTCCGGCGTCGCGGAATCGGAGTGGCGAGGCGCTTCGCGGGTGGGAGAGCGGTCGCACTCTCATCGCGGAGCGCGCTTCCCGTCCTGGCCGTTCCGATCGTGATCCTCGGTGGGATCGAGTTCGGTGTCTTCTCACCGTCGGAATCCGCTGCCGCGGCGCTGCTGGTCGCGTTGGTGCTTGCCTTCTTCTGGTTCGGGACGCTGACGTTTCGTGACATCCCACGCCTGTTCGCAGCGGCCTGCGTTGAGACCGGAATCGTGCTGCTGCTGCTCGGCGACTCGGCGATCCTGTCAACAAACCTCAGCGTGAACGGCTTCGGTCAGGACCTGTCGCGCTTCCTGACCGGGATCACCGACAACAGATACGTCTTTCTCTTGGTGGTGAACCTGCTGCTGCTTGCCGTGGGCATCTTCATCGAGCCCCTCCCGGCGCTCTACATTCTGGCGCCCTTCCTCGCACCGATTGCGGTCGATATCTACGCCGTCAATCCTGTCCACTTCGGCCTCATCGTGGTTTTCAACCTCGTGCTCGCGCTGATCCACCCGCCCATCGGGCTGGTGCTGTTCCTGGTGTCCAACATCAGCAAGGTCTCAGTCGAGCGGTTGTCGATCACGATCCTGCCCTGGCTGGCGGTCAGCCTCATCATCCTGTTCATCGTCACCTTCATTCCGAGCGGCATCATCACCTGGCTGCCGGACCTCTTGGTCCCCAGCAACGCGGCTCCATAACCGCGCCCTGAAGTCGGGTGCCGCCGCTCGACACCTAGGGGTGGTTTCTCCACCGGTCGCCACGGGCAAACGTTGAACGTGTGGATCTCACTGATGTCCACACTG
Source organism: Thermoleophilia bacterium (assembly GCA_043746815.1). Lineage (GTDB taxonomy): Bacteria > Actinomycetota > Thermoleophilia > Miltoncostaeales > Miltoncostaeaceae > JAYTQG01. Next base: position 2,316 of record JAYTQG010000234.1, read on the forward strand.
CGAGACGGACGTAGCGTGAGGTCCGTTCCACCCATCCCGTGCACCGAGTGAGCAGACTGGAGAGCGAAGATGAACCCGAGGGTTTCCGGCGGTCGCAACATGACCACCTCGGCGCAGGGCGCTGACCAAGTCGTTGACCGATCAACCCAGACCGGCGACTCCTTCGCCGATTTCCGTAGTGCGAGGGCAGCGTTCTTCGAGAAGCTGCGGGTCGAGTCAGAGCTCTACCGCCTTGAGCGGGCATGGGAACTGCCCCCGACGACAGATCGGGCTGAGCTCAACCACTAACCACGCAGACGCGGGGCGCCCCGACTGCCCCTCTAACAGGAGTCTCCGATGACCCACGTGCAGTGTCCACCGCCACGTCGTTTGCTACGCCTCGTGCTGCTTGCGGTGCTTGCTGTTTCGTTGTTGGTGGGGACCGCCTCCGCGGCTCCCAGGGGGGCGATCTCACTCGGCAATTCAGTGCCGTCTTCCGGAGCACGGTTCCCCAACGTCCTGGTCGACCGTACGGGCACCACGCATGTGGCGTACATACGTCGGATTGAAGTGCCAGCGGTCGCCTACGAGTTGCACTACTCGCGCAAGCTTGGTGTCGCGACAGGCTTCGAGGCGGACCGTGTGCTGGGCGCATTTCCTGCGAAGACCGAGTTCACGTCAGTGAAACTCCTTGACGACACCGTCGGGAATCGCCTCGTCCTTTTCGTTGGTACCTACAGGGTCCCACTAGGTGGGGCCGTGGTCGGTGCCTCGGCGATCACCTCCACAGACGGCGGCAGCACCTGGTCGAGCCCAACGTCGATTTGGGATGACTTTGTCGGTAACGACTACGCCCTGAGGCCCACCGATGGCTCGTTCGCAGTGACCCCAGACCTGATCTATGTGCAGCGGCTCATCATTCCGCCGTCGCTGCCATTTCAACGCACGACGGACTTCGGAGGGGCTCCAAAGCCCTACTCGAGTTCTCTCAGCGACCGAATCAGTGGTCGGGGTGTCGTACTCCAAGCGTTCGGCCCTGACGGAACGTCGTATACCGCCTTTGACGAACTTGAGCGGGGATGGGTACACATCGGCGGCAAGTCGTCGACCAACGATCGTGCCGACTTCGGCCAGGAAAAGGACAGACCGGTCGTCGGTTTTGGGACTGAGCTTGCCATCGCAGGCGGAAGCAAGGGTGCTGGAGTCCTGGTTGCAGGCCGCAACGGAATCCATACGCTGCAGTTCTACCCGCTGTCGTCCGCCGGGGTCGGAACGCCAGTGACGGTTCCAGAGTTCCAAGCACTGGAGGGCCGGGCTCGTTCGCCAAAGCTGGTCGCAGCACCGGATGGCACCTTCTTCGCGATCTGGAGGGCGGAGGGCTTCGCGATCAGTCGCTCGGACGACGCAGGCGCGACCTGGACGCCGCCCCGGCGATTGCTCACGCCGGAAGAGGTTGGGTTCGGCATCGAAGTCTGCTGCTACTCGTCCTGGTCGGTCGGCGGACCTGAAAGCCAGCAGGGTGCCTTCGCGTATGCAGATGAGACGACGAAGCAGGCCACCGTAGTCCTCTTCGATACGAAGGCCGTCGATACGTCGATTCCAACGCCGGCGCCGACTCCGGCTCCGACCCCAGCGCCGACTCCGATTTCGATACAGGCGCCGGTCCCGACGAAGTCGGTACCGGTCACCGGCGGCCTTCGGATCGGCGCCTTCCGCGTACCCAGAGGGGCCACGTTGTCAGCCGTCTCGCTCAAGGGCGTGCCAGTCGTCGTGAGCGTCAATCGGTCCGTAGCCATCACCCTCCGGCTGCTGTTCGCCAAACGGACGGTCCTATCTCGAAGAGTCCTCCTTAAACCCGGTCTCAACGTCATTTCGCTGAAAGCGAAAGGAATCAAAAAGGGTGCCTACCAGGTGGTTCTCACCGGTCCGGGCATTCAACGATCAATTCAGTTGGCGGTCAAGTAAGCGCCGCATCAGTGCCCTGCCCCACCGGCCGACGGTCGGTAGTTCTCTTACAAAGGAGCCTCCGTGACTTTCCCCAACCCAATTCGTCGCATCACCCCCCAAACCGGCCGCGGCAAGCTGACCGCGGCCACGGCGGTCGCTGCCCTAATGATCGGTGGCATCGCCTTCGCGGCCATCCCAAATGGTGGTGCGATTAGTGGTTGCTATCGCACGAGTGGAGGCGATGATTCGCGCGCTGGAACCTTGCGAGTCATTGACTCTGCCGCCGGTCAGACGTGCCGCAAAGATGAGCGAGCAATCAGCTGGAGTCAGACCGGACCGCCCGGTGCCGTTGGCGCCACCGGAACAAAGGGAGACCCAGGTCCGGCCGGACCGCCAGGCGGTGGCCAAGACGGACGGTACGCGCACATCTTGTCGAGTGGCCTCGTGGACAGCGGAGAGTCGAACGGCATCTCACAGGCAAACATCACTCATCCCGATATCGGCTTGTACTGCATCGTGAACCTCGGCCCGATACCCAAGAACCTGTCGGCGACGGTCGGAGACACGGCCGATTCCATCTCCGTCCACAGGGACCGACCAGGCGGTAGTGGTATCGATTGCGCAGGGCAGAACGGAATTAGCTTTCGGCCGTTGCGAATAACTCCGAACGGGCGCCGGGTCACGGAATCCGATTTCTACGTGGTGTTCAGGTAGGCGCTCGTCCGCGCGTGCGTCCAGGAAAGGCTCGAATGAGGCGACACCAGGCGGCCACGGAGTCGGCGATGAACTCCGCGCCGTCCTTCCAAAGACTTCAACGCCTGGGGTGCGACTGACCGTCCGGGGCACCCTTTGCTTCGCTGTGGCGAGCCTCTGGACGGTGACAAAATACGTAGATGCCGAATCCTGAACCGCAGGTATTTGCCCTTCGGACGGGTCGCCTAACCTGGCTCCTCGTACGTCCGCTGGCCTGGGGTCCACTGATCGCAGAAGTCAATGAGGACGCGCTGGAAGTCCGTATGGGAATCCTCGGCTCGGCGTCGATCCCGCTGACGGCGATCGACCGCATCGGACGAATGCATTGGCCCTGGTGGGGTGGGATCGGGGCGAGAATCGGCCGCCGGATGGTGGCCTTCGCCGCCGCGACGGGGGAGGCGGTGCTGATCGAACTTGCTGAGCCGATCAAGGTTCGCGCTCCGCTCCCGTGGAGCACCCCGCGGGTCGTGGTGATCGTTGACGAGACCGAAGCCTTTGTGGAGGCACTTGCCTTGGCACGCCGGAATGCCGAGGTCCGTGGGCTGGCACCAGCGGACCTCAGCGTTGTCCTGGACGAGACCTTCGGCTCGATGCCGGACCTCGACGTTCCCAGCCGAGAAGACGATCGTGGCTACGGCTGAGTCATTCGTCGTCGACGACGTGGTCATCCACCACCTGCGCGGTACCGGCCGGTTCAGCGGTGTCACTGCCCCGGCCGCAGTTTTCGTCGATCGTGTGGACGACCTTCGCGTTTGCTCGCCCGATTGACGGTCAGATGCTCCCGAGCCACCAGCCGAGACCAGCTGTCAGGAGGCCGACGGTCTGGGGGAGTACGAGATTGAGGAGGGCGTCGCGAGGCGTGTGGTCTCGTGTCAGACGGTGTGTGTCGAGCATCCAGGTGGAGAACGTCGTATAGGAGCCGAGGAATGCCGTCCCGAGGAGTTGCATCGTCCAGCCCGAGGCGCCCGCCCCAACCAGGATGCCGAGGAGAAAGCTGCCGGAGACGTTCACCATAAAAATCCCGAGTGGAAACGGCGAGCTTGCATACGTCGACACGACCCGGTCGACCGTGTGGCGAACCGTCGCGCCAGCGGCCCCGGCAATGGCCACGAGCGCCCAGTTCACGCGGCCGCTGGCGCTGGTTGGCGGCGTGCGAGTCGGGCCGCCAGGTGAAAGGCAACGAGCCCGGCGAGTACGCTGATGACGAGGTAGCCACTCGCAGTCCACACGTGGCCGAGCTTGGCGAGGCGAATGAGTTCGATCTGAAACGTCGAGAACGTTGTCAGCGCGCCGCAGAAGCCCGTCCCTGCGAAGTGACGCCAGCGTTCCTCGGTGGTAAAGCGGGTGACCACCACGCCGAGCAGCGCGGCGCCGAGGACGTTGGCGACAAGGGTTGCCCAGGGCACCCCGCCTGCCGCGGCGGGGAACCCTTCGGACAGTGCCGTTCGGGCCAATGCGCCGAGCGCACCCCCCAGAAAGATCGCGAGCAGCTCCGGTTACTTCGCCCCGGGCTGCAGCGCGACCAGGCGGTTGCCGTCCGGGTCGTTGAACTCCAACGACAAGGCGTCGCCCATGTCCTCGATGTCGTCGGTAACGGCGTTCGCTGCCCGAAGATGCGTCTGGAGGGCAGTAACGTCCTCGCACTTGAAGACAACGGTCGCGCCGCCCTGCTTCGGCGGGATCGCAAGCTCACCAGCCAGGGCGATCTCGGCACCACCGACGGAAAACTCTGCCCAGTCGTTGCCCTCGCGGCGACCGAGCGCGAGCCCAAGGACGCCCTGATAGAAGGCGATCGCCCGGTCCATATTGCAGACCTGGAAGAAGACGGTTTCGATGCCAGAAACGAGTGCCACGCGGGTGCCTTTCGTGTTGATGGGCGCCAGCCTACCTTGCCCGGTCCTCTCGTCCGGCGTAGCATCGGCCGCCGGTGAACGTGACGAGCCACAGCTAACCCGTGGCCCTTCGCCGCAAGCGCTCCGAGAACCTCCAGCGCGTCATCGGCGTGCCGGGGCTGTTTTCGACCGCCTACGGGAACGTCGGCTCGTCGATCTACTACGCCCTTGGTCTGGTCGCCGCCCACGCACTCGGTTTAACGCCGCTGGTGTTCGCAATCGCGGGGCTCATCTTCTGGATGACCGCGATCACCTACGCCGAGGGTTCCACCATGTACCCGGAGGCGGGCGGCTCGTCGTCGTTCGCGCGCCACGCCTTTAACGAGACGCTCGCGTTCGGGGCCGCCTGGGCCCAGATGCTGAACTACATCATCACGATCGCGATCTCCGCGTTCTTCGTTCCGCACTACCTTGCCGTCTTCTGGGAACCGATGCGGAGCAATCCCTGGGACGTGATCGTCGGGGTCATCGTCGTCGCACTGCTGGCGGTGATCAACATCGTTGGCGTCAAGGAAGCGGCCAGGCTGAACATTGGCCTTGCGATCTTGGATCTGGCCACCCAGGTGCTCTTGGTCATCATCGGCGCGGCGCTGCTCTTCTCGCCGACACTGCTGTGGAACAACATCACGTGGGGTGTTGCCCCGACATGGGGCGAGTTCATCCTCGGCATCACGCTCGCCATGATTGCCTACACCGGGATCGAGACCGTCTCGAACATGTCGGAAGAGGCCCGCGACCCGGCCACCAGCATCCCTCGCTCGATTAACCTCACCGTCGTCGCGGTCTTCGTGATGTACGCGAGCATCCCCCTCGTTGCACTCTCGGCGCTTCCGGTGACCCAGGACGCTGCCGGACACTTCTCGACAAAACTCGGCACCGAGTTTCAGGCCGACCCCATCCTCGGCATCGTCGCCAACCTCGGGATCCACGGGACGCTGCTCTCGATCATGAAAATCTACGTCGGCATCCTGGCCGCAACGATCCTGCTCGTGGCGACGAACGCTGGCGTGATCGGGGTCTCCCGCTTGACGTACTCAATGGCCAGCTATCGCCAACTGCCCCCGTCAGTTCGGTCGTTGCATCACAAGTTTCAGACCCCGTGGCGGGCGATCGTAATCTTCTGCGTCGTTGCCGCGCTCGTTCTGATTCCGGGCCAGACCGACTTCCTCGGGAACATGTACGCCATCGGCGCGATGCTCTCGTTCACGACCGCTCACGCCGCCATCATCGCCATGCGCATCAGCAACCCTGGATTTCCGCGTTCGTACCGTGGACGACCGAACCTGCGGATCCGCGGGCGTGACATCCCCCTCTTCGCCGTCCTTGGTGGCCTTGGCACGTTCCTTTCCCTTCTTGCCACCCTCTGGCAGCAGGCTCTTGCCCGTTGGGTTGGACTCGGGTGGATGGTGCTTGGCTTCGTCATCTACCTCCTCTACCGCCGCAGCCTGCACGTTTCGCCGAGCGAGACCACCAAACTGGTCAGCGAAGCCCCCGCGGTTGAGGTCGACGTCGCCTATACGAACATCCTCGTTCCCGTCGTCCCAAATGAGATGTCCGAGGAGATGATGGTCACCGCAGGCAAACTTGCCGCGGATCGCAATACGACCATCCAGGCCATTCACGTGATTGAGGTGCCGATCAACCTTCCGATCTCGGCGAGCATGCCACGGGAGGAACTCGCGGCGAAGGAACTCCTTGCGCACGCTGAGGCGATTGCCGAGGAGTACGGCGCCAGCGTTATCACCGAGATTGTCCGTGGCCGCCAAGCTGGTCGGGCGATCGTGGAGCGTGCGACGGCCATCGATGCGGAGGTCATCATGATGGGCGTCGCCTACAAGCGGCGCATCGGCGACCGACTCTTCGGGCGCACGATTGACTACGTCTGGCGAAATGCACCGTGTCGCGTGGTGATCGCCTCCGATCGTGCCCCATCTGGGCCTGATGCCGCCGCCGCGCTGGGTGACGCGATCAAGTAGGTCGCCGCGGAACCTTCCACCGACGGCCCGGGAGGGATCCTCTGTTCGTTAGAGAAGGATGAAGCAAGGGCGTCGGGGGGCGCCCTTCCCCCTACGATGCCGTCCGTGACCCGCCCACTCCTACTCGCCTGCGCTGCCGCATTTCTTTCCGGCTGCGGTGGGAGCACCCAGGCGATGGACACTGTCGACGTCTACTGGCCGAGTCCGGATTCCGGGGCCGTCTCGCCGCACCGGGTCCAGGTGCCATCGAATGACCCGCTCCCAGGCGCGATTCGCGTGGTGGCCGAGCGTGGTGGTCTCCCAGCGGGAACGGCGCTCCTCGGCTACGACGTCGCTGGTACGACCACGACCGTCCAGCTGAGCAAACAGTTCATCTCGGGCTACCCGGCCGGTGGTTCGGCGTTGGAAACGGCGATGATTGCCTCATTGGCTCGAACCGTGATGCAGCAAACCAAAACCACTGGACTCATCGTTCGTGTTGATGGGAAGGCCCCCGATCCGCTCGGCGCCCAGTTCGATTTCGCCGCTCCCATCACCGAGCGGGACCTCGTCGACGGGGTGGGTGCCCGATGACCAGGAAAACCATCACTTTGGCAGTGAGCCTGGCCATGGCTGCGAGCGGCGTCGCGAGTGGGCTGCCGCTCGTTGCAATCGATCCTGGACACGGTGGACGCGACACCGGCGCCGTTGGTGTCCTTCCTCCGGGCACGCAAACGGGACTGCCACCGCGAACGGACCCAACCGGCCAAACGGTGATCTACGAAAAGGACGTCACCCTCGATGTTGCGTTGCGTGTCAACCAGTCGCTGATTGCCCGCGGGTTCCCGACACTCCTCACCCGAACGATCGACGCCGGTGCCGGCGATGTGACGTTTCCAGGCACGAAAGTTGACCTGATGCGCCGTACGGATATGGCAAACGCGGCAGGTGCCGGCCTCTTCGTCTCGATCCACGAAAACGCCCTCTCGGCGATGGCGACAGGGACCGAGAGCTATCAGTTCTACGTCGGGGACCCGGCGTCGCTGGCGTTGGCGCTTGCGGTTCACCAAGAGGTGGTCATCGGCGTTGGACTTCCGGACCGCGGCATTAAGCGCGCTGGTTTCTATGTCCTCAAGCACACAACGATGCCCGCAGTGCTGGTTGAGGGGGCGTTCCTCTCCAACCCAACAGAGGCGCTCTTTCTCGCGCGGCCGGAGATGCGCCAGCGCTTCGCGGACTCGGTCGCGCTGGGTGTGGACCGCTACGCCCATGGAAATACACAGCCCTCCGGCGCGTACACGTCGCTCGGGCCGTTGCCGACCACCGGCGCCCCGGCCGCCCCGCCAGTTGTCCGCTACTGGGTAACCGCAGGCACATTTCGCACTCGACGCGAGGCGAACCTGCGCCGCCGCGCGCTCGTTCGACGCCACCGGGTCGCGGTCGTGCGCGGCCGCTTCATTCCTCATGCCCATCGTCGACTCTACGTCGTGGTGACCGGACGGTTCACCGGGCTTGTGGGCGCGAGGGCCGAACGCGCCCGGGTGCGTGGACTTGGCTTCCCTGGACGAATCATTGGTGCTCCCACGGTGACTGGACCAGTTCCACCGTCCCCTCCGCCAAGGTGACGTCAGGGCCTGCAGTTAGCATCGGTGGGCAATGCCGGAGTCCGCCACCATCCCACTCAAGCTTGGTTCTCCGGAGCCCAGCGAACGACTGACCGGGCTTGCCGACCGGCTTTGCGCGCTCCTCGAGCGCCGCGGCCGGCCCCTTGAAGTTGGGCAAATTGTGCAGCAGGTAATCCGTGTCAAGGGCGCCCCCGAACGGTTGCAGCGGCTCCTTGTCGCCGAGATCGTCGACACCGACGAGCGGCTGGGATGGCGCGCGCGCGACCTTGTCGGTTTGCAGACACCCAGCTGGAGTACCGCGACCCTTGAGAACGCCAGCTTCTGCGTCGTCGACCTTGAGACGACCGGTGGCCGTCCCGGTAGTGCCAAGATCACCGAGATCGGGGCGGTCCGGATTGAAGGGCTCACAATCGTTGACCGGTTCGAGCAGCTTGTCGACCCCGAGGTTCCGATCCCCGCCGTGATCACCTCGCTGACCGGAATCGATTCGCGGATGGTCGCTGGCCAACCACGTATCGGCGAAGCGCTAGAACGCTTCATGGCGTTCTCCCGCGGGGACGTCCTCGTCGCACATAACGCCGCGTTTGATCTGCGGTTTCTGAACTATGAGCGTCAACGCCTTGGTCGCGGCCATTTTTCCCAACCGGCGCTCGACACCCTCAGCCTCGCTCGGCGCCTCCTTCGTGGCGAGATGAAGCGCTTCGATCTGGACTCACTCTCCAGGTGGGCGATGACGCGCGTACGTCCATGCCACCGCGCACTTGCGGACGCCGAGGCGACCGGTGAACTACTCGCGATGATGTTGGCGATGCTGGTCGAGCGGGGGGAGGGGACCGTGGCCGATGCGCTGCGATTCTCGCGGCCCTACTCCAATCGAAACGCCCACAAGCTCGCGTTGACCGAGGAGTTGCCCAGCACACCGGGGATCTACCTGATGCGCGGGCGCGACGGAACCCTCCTCTACGTCGGCCGGGCGGCGAACCTGCGTCGGCGGGTGCGCTCGTACTTTGGGCCTCAAGGGCGTCACGCCAGTCAAATCGGCGGTGTGCTGGACCGCCTTGCCACCATCGACCACGAGGTCTGTGGTACCGAGTTCGAAGCGTCACTTCGCGAGTGCAACCTGTTGGCCGAACTTCGCCCGCCCGGCAACCGTCACGGTGTTTCCCAACACGCCCGGAGATACCTCAAACTCACCGTGACAGAAGGGTATCCGCGCCTGTACGTCGTCGCGCGGCCAGGTACTGACGATGCGCACTACTTCGGTCCACTCGCGTCCCGCAAAGGGGCAACGCTGGCACTGGAAGCGCTTCACCTCATCTTCCCGCTCCGCTCGTGCCACCCGTGCTGCCGCCTTGGCGTTCCTGGCACACAGCGGTTTGACTGCGCGTGTGGTGGTCCGTGCAGCGGGACCTCACCAGAGGACTATCGCGTGGTGATTGGCCGCCTGGAACGGGCGCTTGCCGGCGACGGCGTCGGTCTCTCCGAACTTGCGACGGCCGTCCGCAACGCAACCATCCAGGGTCGGCTTCAGCCTGCCGGTCGAGATCGCGAACGGATGGCCGCCCTCCTTGGGGCCCTTGCGCGCCTGGCACGGCTCGGGCGCGCATCTGAGGACCACGCCATCGTTGTCGAGCCGAGCGCCGACGGCACACCCGCCGCCTTCTTCGTCGCCTGCGGGCTTGTCGTTCATCGGTGCCCCCTCGACGACAACGGATCGCTGTCCCGCGGTATCACCGCAATGCGCGCCGTTGCCTCCCATCGTCCCGTTGGTGCGGTCGAAGAGTCGAATCTCGTCCGCGCACACCTCGCCCTTCGAGACGGTTCACCGGGCATCATCCGCCTGTCCGCTGGCTGGAGTGACGCGTCAGCGCGGGAATGGTTGGATCGCGCCATGCACGTAGAAACGGCGGCGGAAGCCGCCTGAACGCGCTCGCCCTGCCGTGTCTCAGCGGGCCCACCGAGCGGTTCAACCGGCAGGCGCTCTCGGCCCTGCTCACCTGGGCGGCTGATCGCGGCGTCCACCTTGACGTGCGGTCCGTCACCGAGGCTGGTCCGAGCGCAAACGATGTTCTGGCGGCGCGCAGTGCCGATGTGGTCTTCGGGCCGTACGGCAGCGGACCGATGCGGACGCTCGCGGAGCGTTTCCGTTTCGAATCCACAGTCGTCTTCAATCATGGCGGCGCGGCCATCGAACGCACCGGCGGCCGGATCGTCGACATCCTGGGGCCCGCCGAGGCGTACTGGACCGGCCTCGCCGACGTGCTTGCCCTGGACGGCGTGCCCATTGAGGCCGTGGCCATCCTGCACTCGGCAGGCGGTTTCGGTCGGGCCGTGGCCCGAGGCGCGACCGCCGCACTTCGGCGAGCCGGGGTTGAACCGATCTTGGTGCGCGTTTTCGACGAACAGACGGCCGCTGTTGCTGCGACCGCCGCCCTTCGCGCCGGTGCGAAGGCAGTCGTCGGATGTGGGCGTCCCGAGGAGGACCTCGCGCTCGGTCATGCGCTTGCCGGTGGGCCATGGTTGGGTCTTGTCGTGTGCGGCGTCGAGCTCGCGCGTGAGCGCCTGGGTGAGCGGGTTCGTGGCGCAGTCGGTCCAGCCCAGTGGGACGCCAGTCACCCACCACCAATCCCGCTTTTGCCTGAGTCGGACTATCCGGCGGCTCAGGCCCTGGCAGCCGGTCTGATCGCTGAGCGTGTCCTGGCTGACGCGGGTGGGTCTCATCCCGACCGCGTTTGGGGTGCAGCGCTGGCGCTTCGCACGACAACCTTCTTTGGCGCGTTCGCGGTCGACGCTGACGGGCGCCAGGTGGCCCACGCCCCGGTGCTTGTCCGCTGGGCTGGTGACCCGCTCCGTCGACACGTCATCTGGCGCCCGGCTGGCACACTCCCAGCGTGACCGAACCCGTCGAGGACCTCATCGATTGGTTTGAGCGTGCTGGGGCCAACTTTCCTTGGCGCCGAACCCGTGACCGCTACCTCATTTTGGTCTCAGAAACGATGCTGCAGGCAACGCAAAGCCACCGTGTCGTTCCATACTTCGAGGCATGGGCGTCGCGCTGGCCCACCGCCGACACGCTCGCGGCTGCTGCGCTCGGCGACGTGCTCGTGGCCTGGCAGGGACTTGGCTACCCGCGTCGTGCCCGGAACCTCCACCTCGCCGCCGCCGAGATCACCGCGAATGGGTGGCCACCGGTCGAGCATCTGACCGACCTCCCCGGTGTCGGTCCCTACACCCAGGCGGCGATTGCCTGTTTCGCCGATGGTGAGGCCGTTCTGCCACTGGACACGAACGTGCGCCGGGTCCTCGCCCGACGGTTCCCCGATGGATGGCCTGGAACGCCGGACGGCAAGGGGTGGGCGGCCGGCCAGGCACTCATGGACTTTGGTCGCGAAATCTGCTCCGCAAAACGTCCCGCGTGCGACGAGTGTCCGCTCCGCAGTGGTTGTCCCGCCGCAGAGGCCGGTACGGTTGCGGCCGTGACCCCCCGCGCACGACCCCAGGGACGCTATGAAGGTTCGCTCCGCCAACGCCGCGGCGCGCTCCTCGCTGCGCTTGCCCAGCGCGAACGAGTGACGGTCTCGGACGAGGAGGCAGCGGCCAGCTTGGTCGCCGATGGGCTCGCCCGCCGCCACGGGCGATTGCTCCGGCGCGCGTGAGCGCACGCACGGTTGTCGTCGTCGGCCTCATCTCCCGTGGCGGCCGACTCCTCATTAGTCAACGGGGGAGACCGAGCGGGTACGCGGGCTACTGGGAGTTTCCGGGCGGAAAACGCGAACCCGGAGAGCGAGATCGTGACGCCCTTCGTCGCGAGCTCATCGAAGAACTCGCGATTGAGGTTGAGGTCGGTCCGCTCGTCTGGACGACTACGACCGGCGGGTTCCGACTGCGGTTCATTGCCTGCCACTACACGGGTGGTTCGCGACCACGGCCGATCGCCGTCACCCAATTCCGGTGGGTTCGGCTCGAAGACCTTCCGAACTACCGCTTTCCGCCCGCCGATGATTCCATCATCGCAGCGCTTCTCAGCGGCCGCGTACGTCCGTTTCCTCCCGGCAGTGGACGGCTCTCGATCTGATCCCGGTCTGCACCGCCGCGGGGCCGACTACAATCCCGTGACAGGACCAGCGAATCGGAGGGACGATGGCCAAAGCGAAACGCGAGCGACGTAACAGCTTTCGCACAATGCAGCCGGATGACGCAACGGATGTACTTGACCGGTTCGCTGCGATTGAGAGCACGCAGGCCGCAACGGTGACCGACCCAGAACCGCCCCCTGCTGAACCCGATCAGGGTGTCGACGAAGCCGACACCGATGCGGGCGGAGACTTTTAGACCGCTCCTCCGACCGACCGGCGGAAGTGCTCGCCGGTCGTCAGGAACCTGACCCGGCCCCCGAGGTCGCGACCATTGTTCGCGACCCGATCAAGGTTTCGGGCAACGAGTACTGCGGATGCGATCCACGAGCGGCTCTCTGCATCCTCGGCGGCTGCGGCACCGGCCGCGTCGAGGAGCTGCCCGAGGAGCGCGCTGACGGCAGCGGCCTCGGTTGCAGCCAACTCGCCGCGGGCGAGGTCGCCGTGGGCGATGCCCTGGACCGCGTAGGAGAGCGCGTCCACCGCGCGCGTACTCATCTTCCGGATGAGGACCTGCATCGCGGGAACGGCACCCTCCGGCGTGACGGCCTCGGCCTGACGCGCAAGTGATACCGCCAGGTCTCCGACGCGCTCAAGTGCGACGACGGTAATCAGGCCGACATGGAGTAGCCGCAGGTCCCCGGCGACCGGCGCGTCATGCAGATGCAGGTTGAAGATCCGCTGGTCGAGATCCAGGCAGCGCTCGTCGATGACCTCGTCGGTCGCGAGTACTTCGTGAGCAACGGCGACGTCCCGCTCTTCCCAAGCCCGCACGGCCCGCTCGACCTGGGAGAGCACGAGGCTCCCCATCTCCAGCAGTCCATTCTTGATCTCGTCGACGTCTGCAAGGAATCGCTGACGCATCGCTGAATCCTACCCCGGGTGACCAAGACGTGCGATAGCCATCGATTGGTGACGTCCGCCCGCAATCCGTGTGCCCTTCGCCCGCGCCCGTTACTGACGAGCCATTCCTGTGGGGCGCTACGCTCAGAGGGTGACTGAGACGCCCATGTCGCCGGTTCTCGCGGCGCTCGCTCGTCCACGAGCGTATTGCACGGTCGTCCTGTCCCTGATCGTCGCGGGACTCGGCTTGGACCGCTACGCAAGCCTCGGTTGGCAGCATGTCCTTGGCCTCTGCACCACCATCGTCCTCCTTGCGACGTGCCTGACCCTTACCCCAGAGCGACGCGCGCAGGTCGCGGTCGTTGTGGTGGTCGCCACGACCGCGGAGCTACTCGGTTCGACGTGGTGGGGGGTTTACGACTACCGCCTTGGCAACCTGCCGCTGTTCGTCCCTGCTGGTCACGGCCTCGTCTACATCTCAGGGCTCCGTCTCAGTGAGACCGATTGGGTGCGTCGTAACCCGCAGCGTCTTGTCGGGATCGCGATCGCTGGAGCCATGGCCTGGGGAATCGCTGGCCTGACCGTGCTGCCAAGGCCGG
>JAYTQG010000235.1:0-3051 GCA_043746815.1 Thermoleophilia bacterium
AAACCTACCGACCAGTCGGTTACATCGATCAGAAGGGTGGATGTCCATGACGACGCTGTTCTCACCTACCGCGTGGGCCGCGCGCTCGGTCCGAAACCCCAAGGCTGTGATCGGCGCGTGGATCGCGATCTTCTTCGCGTCAATCGCCATCATCGTGACGCTGCTTCCCAGCGCGACAACAACCTCGAACGGCTTCATCGGGAGCCCGGAATCCCAGCAGGCCCGGGACCTCATCAGCTCCATCGGAGCGACGGACCATGTGGTTGAGACCATCGTGCTTCAGCCAAGGGGCGGAAACGCAGGGCCCGCACAGCGTCCGGCCGTGGAGGCCCTCGCGACCAAACTGAAGGCGCTCGGTCCAGCTGCGGTCACCTCGGTTGTCACCCCGTGGTCTCCGGGAGGAACCGGGCTCGTCGCTGCGAACGGCAAGTCGCTGGTGGTGGCAGTAACGATGGCAGGCGACCTCGACGTCGCTCGTAAACACATCGCGGACGTCGTCAAGGTCGTCGAATCCGCACGTACCCCAACCCTCACGGCTCAGATCGTGGGCACAACCTCCATCGAGCACGACAACCAAGCGATCGCCGGAACGGACCTGCAGACGGGCGAAAGCATCGGCATTCCGATCGCGCTCATCATCCTGCTCTTCGTCTTCGGCGCCGCCGTCTCGGCACTCTTGCCGCTCGGTCTCGCGGTCATGTCGATCGTCGTTGCGCTTGCACTGGTCGCCTTGGTGGGTCAGGTCTCGCAGCTGTCGTTTTTCGTGACCAACATGCTGACGATGATGGGCCTCGCCGTTGGGATCGACTACGTGCTCTTTGTCGTCAGTCGTTTCCGTGAAGAGCGCGCCGCCGGGGTGGAGCGGGACGCCGCGATCCTCCGCGCAGCGAGCACCGCCGGACGTGCCGTCTTCTTCTCGGGAATCACCGTCGTGGTTGCCCTCGTTGGCATGCTGATCGTTCCGACGACGATCTTCGTCAGCCTCGCGATCGGAGCAATCCTGGTTGTGCTCGTCGCAGTCGCCGCGTCAACCACGCTGCTACCCGCCGTGCTCGCGGTGCTTGGCGACCGCATCGAGAAGGGGCAGGTCTCGCGCCTGCTTCCAAGGCGCAAATCCGCCAACGGGAACGGCTTTTGGCCCCGCATCATCGGTGGCGTGATGAAGCGTCCGGGTATCAGCCTGGTCGCAACGGCTGCCGTCCTGATGTTGGCGGCAATTCCCTACGGCAGCATCACCACCGGCTTTGCGGGACTCTCGACGATGCCGTCCGACATGCAGTCTCGCCAGGCCAGTGAGGTACTCGCACGTGACTTTCGGATCGGCGGTACGTCACCGGCGGTGATCGCGATCGTGGGCGATCCGTCGAGTCCCACGAACCAGGCGAAGATCGCCGCGATCACATCATTTGTACGAGGCGACGACGTCCTGGGAACGCCTGCGCTGCAGCCGGGGGCGACAGCCAAGGGCGGCGTGCTGGCGATTCCGGTGAACGCGGATGCCTTCAGCAAGCGCGCGGAGTCCGCGGTGAAACGCCTTCGGGCAGGGACCGATCTTCCCGTCGGAGGAGTGACGGCCGGGAACCTGGACTTCTTTGACATCACGAACCAGTACCTCCCGATCGTGATCGGGGTGGTCCTGACGCTCAGCTTTCTTGTGTTGCTGCTGGCCTTCCGCTCGATCGTGGTTCCGATCGTCGCCACCCTGATGAACCTCCTGTCGGTGGGCGCTGCCTTCGGCCTCCTCACCCTGGTCAGCCAGAAGGGCTACGGCGCCGGGTTCTTCGGCTTCCAGCAGGTCGACACGGTCGAAGCATGGATTCCCCTCTTCCTCTTCTCCGTACTCTTTGGCCTCAGCATGGACTACCACGTCTTCTTGCTCTCCCGGATCAAGGAGCGCTACGACGAGGGCGGAGACAACATCGAGTCGATCACTCACGGGATCACGTCCAGCGCGAAGCTGATCACCGGTGCGGCGCTCATCATGGTGGCGGTGTTCGCCGGATTTGCGTCCGGCAAGCTCGTGATGTTCCAGCAGATGGGCTTTGGTCTTGGCGTCGCGGTCCTCATCGACGCAACCATCGTCCGTTCGGTCTTGGTCCCGGCGGCCATGAAGCTGATCGGCGGCAAGCGCAACTGGTTCCTGCCGAAGTCGCTCGGGTGGCTGCCGAAGATCACCATCGAAGCCCCAAAGCCGGGAGGGGCGACCAACTAAACTGCCCGGCATGGGAGCCGTCCTCACTTCTCTTCCCCGCGGCGAGCGCGTCGGGATTGCCTTCTCGGGCGGTCTCGACACGTCCGCCGCGGTCGCATGGATGCGCGAGCACGGGGCGACTGTGTGCGCGTATACGGCCGATCTTGGCCAGCCGGACGAGCCAGATCTCGCCAGCGTTCCTGCCCGGGCCTTGGCCTACGGTGCTGAGATCGCTCGCGTTGTGGATTGCCGAGACATCCTCGTACGAGAGGGCCTCAGCGCGCTTGCCTGCGGCGCATTCCACATCTCCACGGGCGGGAAGACGTACTTCAACACAACCCCGCTTGGTCGGGCGGTGACCGGAACGATGCTCGTCACGGCGATGCGTGAGGATGGCGTCGACATCTGGGGCGACGGGTCCACGTATAAAGGGAATGACATTGAGCGGTTCTACCGCTACGGCCTGCTCGTGAACGCCGCGCTCCGGATCTACAAGCCGTGGCTGGATGAGGCCTTCGTGGCTGAGCTCGGTGGCCGGGCGGAGATGAGCGAATGGCTTACCGCCCGAGGCCTCCCCTACCGCGATTCAAAGGAGAAGGCCTACTCCACCGATGCCAACATCTGGGGCGCCACCCACGAGGCGAAGCGCCTGGAGTACTTGGACGCCGGGATGGATCTGGTCGAGCCGATCATGGGGGTGCGTCACTGGGACCCCACCGTCGAGGTCGCGCCCGAGGAGGTCAGCGTCCGCTTCGTCGAGGGCGTCCCGGTCGCGATCAATGGCGCGGAGTTCGCGGACCAGGTTTCGCTTGTGACCGAGGCGAACCGCATCGGCGGTCGTCACGGCCTCGGCATGAGCG
>JAYTQG010000236.1:0-3043 GCA_043746815.1 Thermoleophilia bacterium
GGACACGGCGTGACCATGCACTGGGCACCAGCGTCGCGGGCCCCGGAGAGCGCGACGTGCGATTCCTTCAGGGCGACCGCCTCGCGGGCGAGGATGATCGGGAAGCCGCAGCACTTCGTTTTGCCGTCGTAGTCGGCCACCTCGCCGCCAAGGGCCGTGATGAGGCGCTCCATCGACTGCGGCTTGTCTGGGTCCTCAAAACCCATCACCGACGACGGACGCAGCAGCTGGCAGCCGTAGTACGGGGCGACGCGCAGGCCGTTCAGGCCACGTGGTCCCTTACGCTCGAGCAGCGACAGGCCCTCTTCAGTTGCGAGGTACCACAAGAGGTGCGTGACCTCGACGGTGCCGGAGTACGGCCGGGCCCCCGCATTCACAAGTTCCTGGTTGACCTGCTCAAGCAGCTTCGGGTCTTCCTTCACCATCTTGTTCGCCCGCCGCAAGTTCAGGGTGCAGACGTTGCAGATCGTGAGAATGTCGTGGCCCATCTCCTCGGCTTGACTGAGGATCCGGACGTTCAACGTCATGTAGAGGTTCGGCTTCGCCGACGCGATGTCTCCGGCTCCGCAGCACGTTGCCGCGGGCATCGGGACCAGCTCGATGTCGATCATCGGCGCGAGCGCCTTCGTGGTCGCGTCAAGCTCCTTCGAGGAGAACTCGGCGATGCAGCCTGGGTAGTAGGCGAACTGACGCACTAGATGGTCTCCTTGACGTTCTTCACGAGCTTGACAACCTCGTCAAGATTCTTGACACGGTGCGGGATCGGTGATGGGGCCTTGCCCTTGGAGAGCATCCTCAAGGCGAAGGGAATGTCGAACTGCGCCTTGACGGGCTGCGTGAAGGGAACGAGAAACGTCTCGTTCAGCTTGCCGCCCGTGCGCATGGAGATCAGGAACGCCTTGGCGTGCCGGGCACCCGGGTCGCGCCAGGAGACGCCCTCCTGGAAGGCGACGCCGCCGAGCTTCTCAATTGCATCGCGCGGGTCGACACCCTTCGGGCAACGCTCGTTGCACATCATGCAGCGCGTGCAGTCCCAGATGCCGTGCTCACCCGAGTACAGCTTTGCCCGCTCTTTGCGCTCGCCGTCACGGATGTCGCCAGCGAAGCGGTAGCCCCACGCGAATGCGGCGGGACCAACGAATTCGGGGTCAGCCTCCAAGGAGTTGCACTCGCTGTAACAGGCGGCGCACAGGATGCAGTTGGACACCTTGTTCAGGCGATCCATCGACTCCTTCGGCACGATGCGCTCGCGCTCAGGATCGGGCGTGTCCGGGATCAGGAACGGCTTGACCGCCTTGAACTTCTCCCAAAACGGGGTCAGGTCCACGATCAGGTCTTTCACGGGAGCGAAGTTGCCGATCGGCTCGACCACGATGGGATTGCCGCCGTTGTACGCCTTCAGGTCACCGACCTGCTGCATACACGCAAGAATCGTCTTGCCATCGGCCTTGCAGGCACACGAGCCGCAAATGGCACTCCGGCAGGAGTAGCGGACGGCGAGCGTTCCGTCCTGCTCGTCCTGGAGCCGCAAGATCGCGTCCAACAGCGTCAGGCCGTCGTCGTCGGCGTGCTCCAACTCGAAGTCGTCAAAGTACGTCTCGGTTCCGCGATCCGGTTGAAACCGAAAGATGCGAAGTGCAGTCGTGGTGGTGGACACCTAGTAACTCCTGACCTGGGGCTCGTACTTCGTCACGGTCACCGGCGAGTAGTCCAGACGGATCTGGTCGTCCTCAAGGTAGCTCAGTGTGTGGCTCATCCACTTCTCGTCGTCGCGCTCGGGAAAGTCCGTTCGTGAGTGGGCGCCGCGGCTCTCGGTGCGCGCGATTGCCCCCTCCACCATGGTCGACGCGAGGTCGAGGAGGTAGCCGGTCTCGATCGTGTGGATCAGCGACTGATTGAAGGTGCGGCCCTTGTCCGTCACGACGACATTCTTGAACTGTTGGCGCAGATCGTCCACAACGGTCTTTGCCTCACTCAGCTCGGGCCCCGTACGGAAGACGCCAACCTTGTCCTGCATGACGTCCGAGAGCGTGTTGCGCAGCTCGTGCTGATGGGGGCCCTTCTCACGGTCCAGGAGTTCCCGCAGGCGCGCCTCGTAGTTCGCGGCGTGGCGCGGTGACGCCTCGCTGACCTTGCCGTTTGGTGAGTCCTTGACGTAGTGCGCGGCAGCTTCACCGGTGCGCGCGCCGTAGACGACGGCTTCCAGGAGGGAGTTTCCGCCGAGGCGGTTCGCGCCGTGCACGGAGACGCAGGCGCATTCGCCAGCCGCGTACAGGCCGGGCATGTGCGGAGACGCTCCCCAGCTGTCCACGTGTACGCCACCCATGTGGTAGTGCGCCCCCGGGCGAATCGGGATCGGTGCATCGATCGGGTCGACGCCTGCAAAGGCCATCGCCAGCTCGCGAATCTGGGGCAGGCGCTCCAAGATCTTTTCGCGACCAAGGTGGCGCAGGTCCAGCATGACGCAACCGTTGATTCCACGACCCTCAAGGATCTCTGTGGCTTCTGCGCGCGATACAACGTCGCGGGAGGCGAGCTCCAGCTTGTTCGGGGCGTACTTCGTCATGAACCGATCGCCCTCGGAGTTCAAGAGGTATCCACCCTCCCCGCGGGCTCCCTCGGTCACGAGAACCCCGTTCGACTTCAGCGTCGTCGGGTGGAACTGCATGAACTCCATGTCCTTCAGCGGGACGCCAGCCATGAGCGCCATGCCCATCGCGTCACCCGTCGACGAGTGCGAGTTGGTCGAGGGGCGGTAGACGCGCCCGGCTCCGCCCGTTGCCATCACGACGGACTTCGCACCGATGGTCTCGACGGTCCCGTGGACCATGTCGTAGGCGACAACGCCGCAGCAGTGGCCGCTTGAGTCCACGATCATCTCGGTGACGAAGTACTCCTCGTAGGTCGGGATGTTGTACTTCACACAGACCGTGTAGAGCGTGTGGAGGATCACCAAACCGGTCAGGTCGGCCGCAAAACACGTCCGCGGGAAGCCGGCGCCACCGAATGGGCGCTGCGCGATCTTGCCCGTCGTCTCGTGGCG
>JAYTQG010000237.1:0-3036 GCA_043746815.1 Thermoleophilia bacterium
GCGGCACGGTCGGTCAGCGGCTTGCGGGCGAGGATGCTCTCGAAGGTCCGCTCGCGAAGTCACTCAAAGGAGAAGGATCGGAGTCGGCGAGCTTTGCCCGGTCCCCGGTCCCCGGTCCCCGGTCCCCGGTCTCGGCGGCCTCGGCGGCGAAGGGTGCGCCCCATCGACCGTCCGACGAAATTCGCCAGGAAACGCCCGGGCGGTGCTCCGCGCGAGGGCGCAGACGAACCACCGAGTGTCGTCGCCTCTGACGTCCTCGCGCACCCTGCGTGAGCCACAACGCTCAGTTCCGCATTCGAGAACCCGATGCAGATCTACGTGGGCGCTCTGTCGCCCGCATTCTCCGCCCGAACCTGAGAAGGGGACCTCGAACAATGTATCGCCGATCCTCCCAGCCGCTTGGCCGTCGTACCCACACCGCGACCGCGCTCCTAACCGCGCTTGTGGGTGCCCTTGGACTCGTCGCCTCCGACCGTGCTCATGCCGCGATCACGGGCACCGTGTTCCGGGACTACAACCAGAACGGTCAGCGCGACAACTCGGCGAGCTTTGTGGAACCCTTCGCGCAGGGGATCCAGGTCACGGCCTACGACGCGACGGGTGCGAGCGTGGCGACCGCGACGAGTGCGGCGAGCGGCGCTTACACGCTCGCGACGCCAGGGGCCGGACGTTACCGGGTCGAGTTCACGATCCCCGCATCCAAGAGCTTCCTGCGCTTCGGTCCGAACGGGACGGGCTCGTCAACGTCCGTCCAGTTCCTTGCCGACGGCGGGACGGCAAACGCGGGTGTGGCAAACCCCGCGGACTACTGTCAGTCGGACCCGAAGCTCGCGACGACCTGCTACCGGTTCGGACCGGAGAATGGCCCAGCGGCGAACAAACACGCGCTCGTCCGCTGGCCGTATACGGCCACGTCACCGGCACCCGCTTCATTGGGATCCGCGGTGCCCAACCCGCTTGTCGAGTCACTCGGAACCCAGGGTGAACTCGGCTCGACTTTCGGTGAAGCCTTCCATCGTTCCTCGAAGACGCTGTTTGTCGCGGCCTACATGCGCCGCCACACCGGCTTCGGGCCGGACGGACCGATGGCGATCTATCAGGTGCCGGATGCAGACGCGGCAACGTCGGGAACCCCGAGCCTTTTTGTCGACTTGAACGGCGTGCCGGGAGCGAGCGCCGCGACGGTCGTCGATCCTCACCCCTCGGGCGCCTACAACTTCAACCAGTGGTTCCACGACCCGGCCTCGTTCGGTGCCGTCGGCAAGCTCGGCATCGGCGGTATCGCCGTGAGTGACGACGACACCACGCTCTGGGCGATGAACCTCTCCGACCGGACCCTCCTAAAAATGGGCATCGGCACAGGCGGGACGCCGACCACGCCAACCGCGGCAAGCGCATTTGCCGTTCCGAACCAATGCAAGAACGCGTACGGGACGCGTCCGTTTGCGGTCGTCGAGCATGACGGCCTCATCTACGTGGGTGGTGTGTGCTCCGGCCAGACGAGCGCGACGGGGCGCGACGCGACCGACCTGAACGCCTGGGTCGTCACGTTCGACCCGACCACGAGCACCTGGGGAAGCAAGGTCCTCAATTTCGCCTCGAACTACTCACGCAACCTGGTCTTCGTCGGGGACACCACCCGCGGCACCTACACGCCTTGGAAGGACGCCTTCTCGGAGTTCTCCTTCAACACCGTCGGCGGACCTCAAGGCAACATGAAGGTGCCGACGACCTACGAGGGAATGCTGAGCGACATCGCATTCCACGGTGAGGATATGGTCGTCGCGTTCCGTCCGAGGACGACCGACCAGTTCGGCAACTACACCGGCGACACGGGCTCCGGCACCCTCTTCTACACCGGCTTTCCGGCCGGCGAAATCGTCCGGGCCTGTAAGGCGACTGCCGGCGGTTGGCTCCCCGAGTCGAACGCAAGCTCGGTTGCCGGTTGCGCCACAACCTTCGGTCCGGGAGCTGCCGCTGGAAACGGCGGCGGCCCGGGTGGTGGAGAATTCTACTACGACGGCATGAACGGTAACGGCGCCGGTGACCCGACGAAGGGTGCGAACGCCTTCCACGCTGAAACGATCGCCGGTGGCCTGCACCAGATTCCCGGCAGCTTCGAGCTTGCCGCCAGCATGAGCGACCCCAACGACATCTGCTCCGGTGGCGCCGCGCTGCTCTCTGAAAACAACGGCTCACGGGTGCGAAACACCCAGATCCTCGCCGGGGACTTCTGTGAGAACGATCCGCCAGACCTCTTTGGAAAGTCCAACGGCATTGGCGACATCGTCGCCTTGTGTGACCTGGCCCCGATCCAGATCGGCAACCGTATCTGGCTCGACAAGGACGCCGACGGCATCCAGGACGCCGGCGAGGCACCGCTTGCGGGAATCCAGGTCAAACTCTTTGCGCCGGGCGCAAACCCCGCGAGTGCGACCGCTCTTGCCACCGCGACAACAGACGCGAGCGGCAACTACTTCTTCTCTAACGGCACCGGAACCTCGACGGCCTCGTCGCGCTTCGGTGTCACCACGCTGACGAAGTTCACAAACGACTTCCAGATCGTCGTCGACACGACCCAGACCGCTGTCGCAAACCAAGGCCTTGTCATCACGAAGGTCGACGGCGACGCCACCACGAACGGTGACTTCCGCGACTCCGACGCCACGACGACCGGCAACTTCGCCATCGTGAACGCCGACACCGCGGGCCCCGGAAACAACAACCACACCTTCGATATCGGCTTCGTGGGCTTTTCGCTCGGTAACCGCGTCTGGCTCGACCCGAACAACAATGGTGAGCTCGACTCGGGGGAGACCCCGGTGCCTGGTGTCCTTGTCCGACTCCTGAACGCTGCCGGAACCGCCGTCAACGACCCGGTGACCGGTGTCGCGATCACCGCGACGACCGACGCGAATGGCTACTACCGCTTCGACGGACTACTGGCGGGCGACTACAAGGTGCAGGTCGACAAGACCAACTTCGCAACCGGGGGGGCGCTCGCAAACCACCTGTCATCGACGGTGAATGGCGCGG
>JAYTQG010000238.1:0-6659 GCA_043746815.1 Thermoleophilia bacterium
GCTCTCGGCCGCCTCCAAGCTGACCGAGGTTGCGCCGGGCGAGCGACGCGCGGTTGGGTCGATCGAGATTCAGTTCCTCCGGGTGACGCACTCAATTCCGGATTGTCTGCTTCTCGCCTTGCACACGCCGATCGGCACAATCGTGCATACCGGCGATTTCCGTTTCGACCACGCGCCCATCGACGGCCTCTCCAGCGACCTCGAAGGTCTCAGCCGCTTGGGCGACGCGGGTGTTGTACTGCTGCTCTCAGATTCGACCAATGCCGAGGTCCCTGGCACGATTGCACCGGAACGCTCGGTGGGACCGGCACTGCGTCGGCTGATGGCGACCGCACCCGGCCGCGTCTTCTTGACGACGTTTTCGTCGCATATTCACCGTATTCAGCAGATCCTGGACGCGACCAGCAACGACGGACGGGTCGCGGCAATCGTCGGACGTTCGATGGTCCGCAACCTTGGAATCGCGACCACGCTCGACGTCCTCAAGGTTCGCGACGGCACCATCGTTCAGCCGAAGACCATCGACAAATACGCGCCTGATGAGCAAGTGATCATCTGCACGGGAAGCCAAGGGGAGCCCTCGTCAGCACTCCGGCGGATGGCACATGGCGATCACCAGCAGATCGGCATTCGCAAGGGCGACACCGTCGTCTTTTCTGCGCGGACCGTCCCCGGAAATGAGCTTGCCCGGAACGACACGGTGAACCGTCTCGTCCGCGCAGGGGCCAACATTGTGTTGGAGTCGGCCGATATCCACGTATCGGGACACGGGGCGGCCGATGAGTTGCGGTTGATGCTGCGTCTGATCCGTCCCAAGTTCTTCGCTCCGGTTCACGGTGAAACCCGTCATCAGCGGGCTCACGCTGATCTGGCGCTTTCCGTTGGTGTGCCAGCGGATCACATTACGATCCTTGACAACGGCGACGTCCTCGAGGTGACGGCGTCCAGCGCCACCGTGTCGGAGCGGGTCGAGGTTGGAATTAGCCTGGTCGAGGGCCTGCGCGTCGGGGATGTCAGCGAAGGCATTCTGCGAGACCGTCGCCGATTGTCTGCTGACGGGCTCGTGACGATCGTGGTCACGATCGACTCGCGTGAAGGGGAACCGGTCGGTGAGGCGCAGATCTTGACCCGAGGCTTCGCCTTCGATGACGATGCGTTGATGGCAGAGTTGAAGGAGACCGTTGCGTTGACGATCGCGAATGCCGCGGCGAACCACGATCCAGAGTTCGACGTGCTGCGACAGCGCCTTCATGACGATGCCGCCGCGTTGCTTCACCGCCGGACGCGCCAGCGCCCGATGGTGCTGCCGCTCGTCGTCCCGGTGTAGTCCGAGTCGTCCGCGGGGAGGAAGCAGCCTCCCCGCGGCCAATTAATACTCCGGCGCAATGCGCGCGTAGTCTCGTGCTCTCGACCGTAAGGACGCTGGTGGCCACCAAAGCTGTTCGACGTAAGCCTCCAGTCCAGCGGACCTCACAACGGGGCGGCCTGCGGTCGCGTGGTGCTGGGCGTGCCCGACAGACGCTGTCGGATCGCCAGCGCACCGAGTTGATCGGCCTCGGGTTGCTCGCGTTCGGCGTGCTGCTTGGAATCATGCGGTTTGCTGCGGGCGCAGGTGGTGCCCTTGGTGGCCACCTTCTCGATGCGAGCCGGTTGGTCGCTGGCCGGGCATCAATTATCGTTCCAGTGGCGATCGGCGGGCTTGGCCTCGCGATGCTGGCGTCGACGCCCATGATCACCACTCATCCGTTTCGACTCGGGGCAGGACTCCTCGGGGTGGGCGCATTCACTGGGCTCGGGGCGGGCGTTCTGGGATTGGCACCCGCGGCCACCGCCCCCTGGTTTGACGGTCACGCGATGATGATCCGCGGCGGACTCCCCGGGGCCGCGCTCGGTTGGGTAAGCACCTCCCTCCTCGGCCGGGTTGGCTCGGCGGTATTCGTGGTCCTCGCCCTGACGGCAGGGGCGCTCTTGATATCTGGGGCATCGGCGTCGGCCCTGATGCGGAGTTCCTCCTCCCGTGCGGCGGCCGGTGGCCGCGCTGTTGCTCGGGGCGTTGCGTTGACGACCTCCGTCGTCGTACGAGAGGGCCGTCGTATCGGCGCACGCGTTCAGGAGTATCGCGAGGCAACACCTCCACGCTCCAACGACGTGACACCCGCACCGCTGATGGACGGGGCTGACCGCTTCCCAGAGGTGTACGCCGCGCCCTGGGTTGATGAGAGCGACGAGCGACTGCGTGGAGCACCGGAGTTCGCCGCGGATGGGGCTGACAGCGAGCCCCTTGTGCTGGTCGACTTGGTCGACGAACTCCCGTCCTCAGTCCCCCCGATCGTCTCGGATGCCTCATCTCAGTCGGCAACGCCATCTCGAAACGCGACCGGTCGCCCAATGCGCCGCCCGAAGGCGAGTCTCCTCCGCCGGTCCGGCGCCCAGGCCGATCAATCGCCGCAACTCGTTGCCGACACGAGTCGCCGCCTTGAAGAGACCCTCGGCCATTTTGGCGTTCAAGCGTCAGTCGTCGGCACTGTCTCTGGCCCGAGGGTGACCCGCTATGAATTACAGCTTGCGCCCGGCACGAAGGTCAGCCGCGTTAGCGCGCTACGCGATGATCTCGCGTACGCCCTTGCCGCTCGGGATGAGCTCCGTATCTTGGCGCCAATTCCTGGAAAGCAGGCCGTCGGCGTCGAGGTTCCAAATCCCAGTGCCAATCTGGTGACGCTCGGTGACATCTACCGCGAATTGCCCATGGATGCAGGGCCGCTCATGGCCTGGCTGGGCCTCGACCTCGGCGGGAAGCCCGTCCATATCGACCTGGCGAAAATGCCGCACCTGCTGATTGCAGGTTCGACGGGTACGGGAAAGAGCGTGTGTTTGAACGCCCTTCTTGCATCGCTGCTGATCCGTTCGGGGCCCGAGCGTCTGCGGATGGTTTTGATCGATCCCAAGAAGGTCGAGTTGAACCACTACGACCACATTCCGCACCTGCTGACTCCGGTTGTCACCAACATGAAGATGGCGACGGCGGTGCTCGCCAACCTCGTCGGAGAGATGGAGAGTCGCTACAGCTTGATGGGTGCTGCCAAGGCGCGGAACCTCCACGACTGGAACCTTGTCCGCGAGCAACGGGGCGAGGCGCCGCTGCCAGCGATTCTGATTCTGATCGACGAACTTGCCGACCTCATGATGGTCTCGCCCGCCGAAGTTGAGGACGCGATCATCAGGCTCGCTCAGAAGAGCCGTGCCGTCGGGATCCACCTCGTGCTGGCGACACAGCGCCCATCCGTCGATGTGATCACCGGCATGATCAAGGCAAACGTTCCGTCGCGGATCGCGTTTGCGGTCTCCTCGCAAGTTGACTCGCGGGTCGTTCTCGACGCCAACGGAGCGGAGAGCCTGCTCGGGCACGGGGACATGCTGTTTCGTCCGGTCGGATCGTCCCGTCTGCAGCGACTACAGGGTGCGTATGTCAGCGAAGAGGAAATCCTGGAGATCACGAACCACTGGCGCGCGCAGGGGCGCCCCGAGATTCGCGGGGAGCTCTTGACCCGGCCGGAGACGAAGGATAACCCCCTCGATGCTGAGGCGGACGAGATGTTGATCAAGGCAATTGATTTGGTTGTGGCGCAGGGCATGGCGTCGGTGTCGCTGCTCCAGCGTCGACTCGGCGTCGGGTATGCGCGCGCTGGTCGCCTTGTGGACGTTATGGAGCAGTTGGGTGTCGTGTCTGGACATGAGGGCTCCAAGCCACGTTCAGTGCTGATCGGACCAGCGGAAGCTGCACGGTTCCGCTCCCGGTTTGACGGGTCAGAAGATGAGCAACAGTCCCTTCCGCTTGACGAAGCCACGCCCGAGGTGGAACCCGTAGACGTGGCGTAAGGGCAGCCTGGCTTGCCCCTGTGCGCCGGAGCGGCTAGCGTCCAGGGCCTATGTTCGAAATCGGAACCACCCTGCGCGAAGCGCGACTCCGGCGCGGCCTCGATATGCCGGAGTGCGAACGGCAGACAAAGATTCGTGCGAAGTACCTGCGGGCGATGGAGGACGAGGAGTTCGACGTGCTCCCCGCGCCGACCTACGTTCGCGGATTTTTGCGCGCGTACGCTGAGTTTCTGGGTCTGGATGGCCGCTTGGTCGTCGACGAATACGAGTCACGATTCCTCGCAAGTGAGGCGGGCCTTGAGGGCGACACGCCACGTCGCCGACGTCCGCCCTCGGGCGCAACCTCTTTCCGGACACCCGCCCCCAAGAGCTACCGCCGCCAGCGTGAGCCCGAGAGCAAGCTGCTGTGGGTTGCGGCCGCGAGCATGCTGCTGATTGCGCTCATCGCGTATGGATTCACCGCCAACGACCCCGTCGGTCAGCCCTCGACAGTCCCAAAGACGACCAAGAATGGCATTGACGAGGGCACTCACGCGCCTGCCCCGGCGCCGAGGGGCGCCGCCGTGGCTCCGCTCGTCATTCGATTGACGGGATTGTCGCCCGAGGGCTCCTACGTGCAGGTGCGAGGGAAGGATGCCTCAGGCAAGCTGGTGTACGACGGCACGCTCCCTGCCGGTGCCACGCACTCGTGGAGCGTCGCGAAGGGTCTGTGGGTGCGCGTTGGGACGAGCGACGGTGTTTCGCTGACCGTTGATGGCGCCGCAACACCCCTGGGTGGCGGCGCGCAGACGGCCGACTACCGAATCACACGTACCGGAGTCGAGCGTCTCCCTGCCGGAGGGTAGTTCGGCAGGGCCCCGTCGTCCGGGCGGGCCAGCACGGCCCACGGTGGCGATCTTGGTCACCGGTGATGAGGTGCTCCTCGGTCGAACGCGCGAGGCGAACGCCCGCTACCTCGCCGCCGATTTGGACCGTCGCGGACTCGATGTTGTCGAGATCCGAATCGTTCCGGACCGCCGTTCAGGCGCGATCTCGGCGGTCTGCGCGATGTTGGAGGGTGCGGAGCTCGTGATCACGACCGGTGGCCTCGGTCCGACCCACGACGATCTCACCATGGAGGTCGTCGCCGCTGCCACCGGGCGCCCGCTGGCGCTCAATTCCGACGCACAGCGGATGGTGCGAGCCCGTCTCGCGCTGATTCCTGGGCGCCTATTGGCCGGAAGCTCCACGCCAGCGCTCGGTGAGGTGAAGCAGGCGACGTTGCCTGAGGGCGCGCATGTCCTCCCACCGGTGGGGACAGCCCCCGGTTGCATCGTCGAGACCGATGGCGGGTGCGTGGTCGTCCTTCCCGGTCCACCCTCAGAGTTGCAGCCGATGTGGCAGGCAGCACTCGCAGTTGCGCCGCTCGCTCGCATCCTCGCGCGTGCGCCGGAGCGCCGCCGACGAACGCTGCGCCTTGCCGGCGTGATGGAGTCGGAGTTCGTGACGCTCCGGGATGGCCTTGACCCGGCAATTCCGGCAGGGGCCCCGCACGGCGTCTATACACGAAGTGGTGAGCTTGACGTCGTGATCGACGTCGACCAGACCGAGCCAGCCGAAGCCCTTATTCGGGCGATCGCCGACCACTTTCAGGACCGTCTGTTCGCGACCGAAGGGGAGGAGGTCGACGAGATCATCGCGCGGGGCCTGGTTGCACGTGGCGAGCGCCTCGCCCTTGCGGAGTCCTGCACTGGCGGGGGCCTTGGAGCTCGGCTGACCGAGCGCCCTGGCGCCTCAACCTGGTTCCTAGGCGGCGTCATCGCATACGACAACGCCGTCAAAGAGCGAATGCTGGCGGTCGATCCAGCCCTCTTGGCTTCGCACGGGGCCGTTTCACTGGAATGCGCCGAGGCAATGGCATTCGGCGCGCGCGCAGTCACCGGTGCCGAATGGGGTCTGTCAATCACCGGGGTTGCCGGTCCCGGCGGTGGCACCCCAGAGAAGCCCGTCGGGCTCGTCTACCTTGGTTGTGTGGGACCGAAATCAATCGAAGTTGCCGAACTCCGTCTCCCGGGCGACCGCGAACGGATTCGTTTGCGGGCACAGACGCTTGCCCTACATCTGCTCCGTCAGGGGCTCGCTGCGAGCTGACACACATTTGTCACCCCGGTGGGGTTTCCGCCGTCCGCGCCAGCTGGCAGGATTGCCGCAGACAGTCACGAACGTCTGTTCGACACGAGTTCCGCCCGAGGAGGCCGCAGTGGACCGAAATCAAGCCATCGATTCCGCGCTTAGCCAGATTGAGAAGCAGTTTGGCAAAGGCGCAATCATGAGGATGGGCGATGCGCCCATGAGCGATGTAGATGCCATCCCGACCGGATCGATCGCCCTTGATGTGGCGCTCGGTATTGGCGGTATCCCCCGGGGCAGGATCGTGGAGATCTTTGGCCCGGAGAGTTCAGGTAAGACAACGCTGATCTACCATCTGATCGCCGAGTGTCAAAAGCGCGGCGGGACCGCGGCGTTCATCGACGCCGAACACGCCATGGACCCCACCTACGCGCGCAACATCGGTGTCGACACCGATTCGCTGCTGGTGTCTCAACCGGACAACGGTGAAGCGGGCCTTGAGATTGCCGACCTTCTGGTGCGCTCCGGGGCGATGGACCTCATCGCAATTGACTCCGTGGCCGCCCTCGTTCCTCGCGCGGAGATTGAGGGTGAGATGGGCGACGTGCATGTCGGCCTTCAGGCACGGCTCATGTCCCAGGCGCTGCGGAAGCTCGCTGGTAACTTGAACCGGG
>JAYTQG010000239.1:0-3018 GCA_043746815.1 Thermoleophilia bacterium
GCGCCCGCAGGGCAGCGTCGTGCTCCGCCAGTCGAGTACGGGCCACCTTCGCTGCGCCCCCAGCCTCCGCGACCGATCGCGCGGCGTCATCGGTGGCAGCGGTCAATTCGTGAAGCGCCGTGCCGAGTCGCTCCTGCTCAGCGACCAGGTGGGCCACGGTCGCGACGAGTGCCCGGACGTCCTCCAACCGGCGGAGCCCGTCGTTGCTGCGCGCAAGCGCCTCCCGAAAACGTGTCTGGGCTGCGCGCCACTGGCGGCGGGCCTCTATCGGTGTACGCGGCGGCTGCTCGCTGGTCACGATGGCGGCGGGCCGCACCACCTCATCCCCCGTGGCCGTGTCCGTTTCCGTCACGGTAGCGAGGTTGCCCTCCGCCGCCCCGAGGAGGGCCTTCATCCCGACATCCTTGTGCCACCAGAAGATGTCGCTGAACCGACTCCGGTTTTTGCTGTTGCCAAGAACCGCCCCGCCCAGACCCCACGTCTCACGCGTCAGGAGCGTGTCCGATGTCAGGCGGAAGTAGTTGAGATTGCTGGCCGTCGACGCCGTGGCCTCTCTGGCGGGAAGCGCAGCGCTGACGTTCTCGACGGCACGATTGTTCGAGGATGCGACGACCATCTCGAATCCCTTGATTCGCGGATCAAGACGGTAGAGATCTTGATACGAACCGCTCCGGTGCCCCAGCTGCTGCCCTGAGCGGGTAAACGCCGCCGCGGGATCGTCAAAGCCGACCAACTGCTGGGCACGGTTGGTCACAATGGCCGCATACATCTCGCGAAGCAGCGTGGTCTTGCCCGTTCCCGGCGGTCCGTTGATGGCGAGAAGCCCCGCCTCGCGAAGTTCGTCCATGCCGAGGTTGACCGCCGCCTGCTGAAGTAGGTTCAGCGAGAAGCCGCCAGGCGCTGGCCATGAACCCGGTGGGAGGCGGACGGGGGCCACTGCAGCTTCCAGCGCTTCGTCGTCCGCAAGCAAGTCGGTCGTCGAGTTCGGCTGGTCCAATCCAAGGTAGCGGCGCAGGTTGCCGGGAGCGTGTCCCGTTCGAATCAGCGTTCGGGCCTGCTCAAGATCCTCCAGATAGAAGGTGTTGAGGACCAGCGGGCTTGGAGTCCCGTCCTCGGTTGCGACGTCACGTCGGACGACGAACCGTGCGGGGATCACAAGTTCCGGCGGGAGACCGGTGACTGCGACCAGGTGTTCCAGTGCATTCCGGATCGTCTCCCGGGTGAGCGGAACAGTGGCGCCGCCCGGACAGAGCCCGGCTTCGAGGTCTGCGATCAGTCGGTCCTTGGCCGACGACCACTCGGCGACCCGTTCAATATCGCCAGCCAGGACGCGTGGGAGGGCCCATGCAAAACTCGAGACCGAAACGGCGAATCGTTCCAGTGGCCGCCCATCTTGGTCCAACACCACGGAGGCGGCAATTGCGTGGTCCGTTGGGAGCCGGTCGAGTTGGGCGTTCGGAAACTGCGCCAACATTCGCGCGACGGCGGGTCCCATCGGAATCGTGCCGAGTATGAGGTGAAAGTAGACCGCGCGGCCGGGCCGGGGGAGGGACTGAGGGTCTTCCCACGGTAACGCGTCGTCGCCGAGGGTGATGACGGTTCCCTCCCGGGCGAGGTCACCCGGCCTGCTGAACGTCGTCGGCGCGAGCACTTCCAGGGCGCTCCATGCGCGGAGTACGTCGTCAGCCTGCGACGGACTGATTGTGGATGTCGGCGTCGCGTCGCGTCCTCGAAACGGCATGCGCCAGTGTGACGGGAAACCGCTGCTGACGCGAGCGTGCCCACGAGACGATCCGACCCCCGTTGTCCGTTAGATCCGAGTCAGTGCGAAGGCGTAGCTCGCGAAGCCGTTCTTTGTGTTGACGAACACCTCGACGTTGGCGCTCCGGCGCTGGAGGCGTGGCTTCCAGGTGAGGGTCCTGACACCACGGGCGCGGCTCACGGTCGTGCCCGCCAACTTCCCGGCGACGATCTCGGTGATGGTGATCTTGCTGGCGGTGTAGGGCAGTCGTAGCGTCGCGGTGCCGCGCCGTTTCACCGTGAATAGTGGGCTCAGCTTCATCTGGCCGACCGCGAGGCCGTCTGCCATTTGCCCCTCCCAGAGAAAGGAGGAGGCGCCGACCCGGAGGGACGTCCGCTCGACCGTGACCTGGAGCTTGGGTGGGAAGACCAGGTGTGGGGCTCCCTGCGCTCCGGCCGGGATGGCGGCCAGGGCCGCGAGGCAAACACCGCAGGTGATCCGTTGGCGCAACATGGTTTCGGGCGTCCCTTCGTTTTGTCGGATGAGCGGGCTACACCCTGGATACGCCGCCAGCTGCTCGTCGGTCACGGGCTCCCAAACTCCTGGGCACGAACGTCGCCCATTCCGGGGCGCTTCAAGAGCTTCGCTCCTACCAAACGGGTTCGGAGGGCGCCGTGAGTCATTCGAGTTGACCGATACCGGCGAGACGGCCGCGCGCCGCCGCTGACAACGTTTCTAGCCGGCTGTCACAAATCAAGGCCGAGCGGGCACTACCTAGTGGAGGGTCTTTACCTGTTCCGTTCATCACCGGCTGCGCGGCACCCTGGGCCGCCGCGCTCCGGTGGGAACGGGAGAGGCCTTCGTTAGGCCGACGTGATCCGGAAGTTCTTGTCCAGTCCCTTGATCATCCGGATCACCTGCGGTCCCCCTGCATGCACGGATCGCAGGGGGATCGCAGCGGCACCGTTCTGACGTGGCGTTACACCTCGTCGTGCCGACCGATGTCACAAATCGGAGTCGGGCGGGCACTACCTAGTGAACGCCGTTGTTCGTTGCACCAATCCCGTGTCCCAAGAGTGAAAGGTTTTACCGTGTCTTCGAGTACACGCCTGCGGGCGCTCACAGTAGGTATGTCTGCTGTCGTAATCGCCGCTGCCGCTCCCGGCGCGGTTAGCGCGCCCGCTGCCGTGACATCAGGCCGGGCCTGCGTCACGATGATTTCCCCGGTCGCACCGGGAGCGAAGGTCTCGGAGACGCATGAGCTTGGTTGCTGGGAC
>JAYTQG010000240.1:0-6635 GCA_043746815.1 Thermoleophilia bacterium
AGCAGCGTCAGCGGTCGTCCGAAGGCTTGGGCGAAGGCGCCAGTCTCGCTACTTGCGGCCCAACGGGCCACCGAGGCGTCACCATTGGTACCGAGGCGGAGATGCACGGCGTTTCCAACCGCAATGAGTTGAACCTGACGGATCCTCTGACTGCGTCCCCGCTCCAACTGCTCGGCAATCCGGAGGCAGACGGCAAGGCGCAGCAGAAGCGTGTCATCTCCGGAGTTCATCAGGGGCGCGCGCCAACCGATCGTGGGGAGCGCTTTTCGGTGGGAGCGGACCAGGAGGCCGATGATCGCCAGCTCGCGGTGGCGGAACCCTGGCAGTCCTGCGTTCATCACGAGGTATTCGCCGTGACGGTGGTGGTCGTTGTAGTCCACGATGACGCCGATGTCGTGGAGGATGCTCGCCGCCCACAGCCACTCGCGCTCCAGCGGATCGCCCGAGTGCAGACCAAGGCTCGCCAGACCATCGAAGATCTGCAGCGCAAGCTCGGCGACGTGTTCGGCGTGAACGCGGTCGTAGCGGTAAATCCGGGCGACGTTGAGGACGCTGGCAGCGCGTACATTCGGGAATCGCGGCTCCTGCGAACCAAGGTAGCGCTCGTAGAAGGCACCCCAGCGTAGCCCTTGGGCGCAGACCTCCAGTGTGGCCATCCCCAACTGCTCCATTGCAGTGTCGAGTACGACGGCCGCCGCCAGGGTGATGTCGGCCCGGTCGGCCTTCAATCCCGCGATTCGTTGGCGTTCGTTCGCAGGAAGGGCCGCCATTTGCTCGATGAGTGCGCCGATTTGATCGCGGGACATGTGGTATCCGTGGATTTCGTCCAGAGGGTAGCTCTCCGCCCGTTGCGCCATGGTGGCGAGCGTCCGGACGGAGCCCCCCATGCCGACGAGGCGTCCCCCCAGAAGCCAGTCGGTCGGCCCGATGGTCGCGCGGACATGCGCCCGCAGCGCTGCCAGTGCGGTGGGGGCTGCATCCGCGGCGAGGAAATGCTCTGTCGTACGAACCGCTCCAAGCGGCCAACTCTTGGCGCCGGTCAGGAGGCGATCCGTGACCGCGCCAAGCTGGAGGCTGCCACCTCCGAGGTCCACAATCACCCCGTCGCTGAGGGTCGTGCTGTTGATCGCTCCGAGGTAGCCATACCGGGCCTCCTGCTCAGCTGAAAGCACTCGAACGGGTATCCGACCTCCCGCGCTGACCGTCTGCAGTACGAACTCTGGCTCGCTCGCATCGCGGATAGCACTGGTCGCGAGGGCGTCCACCTCTGAAATCCCGGACGCCTCGCAAAAGGCGGCATAGAGCGCTGATGCCCGGGCCGCCCGGCCGAGCGCCGCCTCTGCCAGGCGGCCGTTTACCTGGCCGGATGACAATCGGACGCCCTCGCGAACCTCTTCGGTCAGCTGGAACGCACCGCCCGGGCGAAATCGGAAGACGACGAGGCGAAAGGTGTTCGACCCCATGTCGATGACCGCGACTCGCCGTTCGGCCTCTTCTGGCGGTGCGGCTACCCTATGTGGCATGAGCCCAAACCCCCTCCGGCCACCGACGGTTCCGGAAACCAGCCAGGCGCTGGCCGCGACGGCGCCGGAACGGACTCCGTGGCCGGACCTGTTCGACAACCCGGAACTTGTCGAGGAGGAGTGGGGCGACCACCTTGCGACGCGCGCCGCGTCCGATCGCCGCACCTTGATCACAGCTCTTGCATTTGCTCGGGCAGCACATGGCGACCAAACCAGACGCGGTGGAGTGGCCCCGTACTGGGTTCATCCGGTGCGCGTGTCGTTGGGGCTCGCCGAGTGGGGACATCTGAATCCGGAAGTACTGGCGGCAGCGTTGTTGCACGACACGGTTGAGGATACTGACACCAGCATCGGAAGCATTCGCGCCGCGTTCGGTCCTCGGGTTGCCGAGCTTGTTGCCTGGTTGACCGCGCCACCCAGTGAGCGCGACGCCGAGTTGATGGCCTACTACGGGCGTTTGCACCGGGAGGCCCCTGACACCGTGGTGGTGATGAAGCTGGCCGACCGGGTGGACAACATCCGCTCCATTCAGGCACTCGTGATGCGGACCGGGCCGCGGTATCAACGTTGGGCGGCTGGCTATCTGGGCCGCACGCGACGGCTCATCCTTCCCCTTGCGGGTCGCGCGCCCTCGGTCAGTCGGGTTGCGCTGGTCGCATCGATGGCGGACCTCGCAGGATTCGTCGACGCCGACTTTACCGACGGCTAACCGCACTCTCATCATCCGGTTACCAAGCCTCGATTGGATACAGCCCACTACGGCTCTCCAAACGAAAGGCAATACCGTGGCCTCACCAGTAATCGACTTCAACCGACTCGCCGAACTCCTCGACCGGCTCGACCCAACACCCAGCCTGCACTGCACCGTCCCTGGTTGCACGCACGGTGATTCCCCCCAGCGCGAAGAGGTGGGCCGCCCTCCCTGGCTGCTCGCCGCCTAAACGGGTTGGACTGGGATTTCCCGCAAGTACGGGGGCTCTGGGATCGGCGTGAGGCTGATTTCAGAGCGTGCCAGGCGCGTTAGCGCTTCACCAACGAGGGTCCAGCGCCAACCGGTGGCAAGTTCGCCGGTTGGCGCTTCTCCGTCCAAGACCGCCATGAGGAACTGCGCCAACTCATCACGGCTGGCGACAAGGGACGCCGCGACGTCGACGGAACCGGCCCGGGCATTGATGAGGGCCAGGCCGAGGCCGCCGAGCATTTCAAGGCGCTCCCGGAGGTTGGCCGGGGGGACCGGGATGGCGGACGGCGCGGGGCGCTCAAGGGCCGCCGCGATCGCCCCGACGAGATCGTCCCGGTCCTTCGGGCTGAGGTGCTCAGGGACACCGCGGATCTGGCGGAGTTTGGTGCTGGTGGTTGGCCGGCGTTTTGAGAGTTCGATCGCGGAGCGGTCGGGGAGGATCCATTGCACCGGCCGGTCGCGTTCACGCGCAGTACGTTCGCGCCACTCGGCGACGCCCTGGAGCGCGCTACGTTCGCGGCCGCTGAGGCGCCCTTGGCTCTTGACCCGCTTCCAGGCCACCTCGGGGTCGGTCAGCCAGTTGACGGTCGGTCCGAAGCGGCGGGTCATTTCCTCACTGACCCAGTCCTCCCGCCCATGGACGGCGATCTGCCGATCAATCTCGTCCGCGAGCGCGAGGAGATGGCGCACATCATCGGCGCCGTATTCGATTTGGGCCGGGCTGAGGGGGCGCTTGCTCCAGTCCGAGTAGCTCTCAGTCTTTGCGAGCTTTACGCTCAGCACCCGCTCGAGCAGCGTCGCAAGGCTGGCTCCCGTTCCCTGACCCACAAAACCGGCCGTTGTTTGCGTGTCCACGATCCCAGCGGGCACGGTGCCGAAGTGCGCGGCGAACAGAGCAAGGTCGCTCCCTGGAGCGTGCATCACCTTCTGAACTGAAGGGTCCGCCATCAGCCTGGCCATTTCGTCCAGCGGTGCGCCTGCGACCGGGTCGATCAGCCAGATTGCCTGGTCAGAGGCCATTTGAATGAGGCACGGAATCGGGGCATAGGTCCGTTCCCAAAGGAACTCGGCGTCCACTGCCACCCGTCCGGCACGGCGCGCGTCGGCGACGGCGGTCGCGACCCCAGAACTGTCGACCACCATTGTTGGCTCCACCCCGCTACCCTACCCGGCCGTGCTCGTCTCTGGACTCACCAAGGCCTTCGGCGCCCGTACGCTCTTTTCCGGGGTCGCCTTCCAACTGGCCCCTGGGCAGCGCCTGGCCGTCGTTGGGCCAAACGGGGCAGGGAAGACCACACTCCTGCGCGTGATTGCGGGTCAACTGGACGCGGATGCGGGAGAGGTTGTTCTCCCGAAGGGCTCCCGGATCGCTCTGCATGACCAGCGCCCGCCGCTTGGCCGGGACATCAGCCTGGGTGGATACGTCGCCGAGGGGCTATCGGCGGTTGAGGAGATTGAGGCGCAGCTGAAGGCCCTTGAGAAGCGGATGGCCGAGGGGGACTACGGCGACGCGACGATGGCCGAGTATCAGCGGGCCCAAGACGCGTTGGAGCGCGGCGGCGGGTATGGCTGGCGCACGTGGATGGAACGCGTGCTGCGCGGCCTTGGAATGGGTAACGCTGACTTGGAACGCCCCCTGGAAGGTTTCTCCGGTGGCGAGTTGACACGCGCATCGCTGGCGCGGTCGCTGGTCGGCGGGCCCGACGTCCTCCTACTGGACGAGCCCACGAACCACTTGGACCTGGATGCAGTCGAGTGGCTGGAAAGCGCCCTGAACGACCTGGCCGCGAGCGTCGTGATCATCTCGCACGACCGCTGGTTCTTGGAATCGACCGCGACACAGATCCTGGAGATCGAGCAGGGACGCGCGAAGAACTGGGCAATGGGGTATTCGGCCTTCCGGCGCGAACGCGCTCTGGCGATGGACCGTCAGTCGGCTGAGTCGGAGCGTCAGGCCAAGGAGATCGAACGCCTGGAACGTTTCGTCTCACGCTGGAGTGCGGGTACCAAGAGCCGGCAGGCCACCTCCCGCAAGAAGGCCCTCGACAAGATCGAACGCGTGCTTCCGCCGACTAAAGCGGAGTCAATGGCCTTCGGCTTTCCGAAGACCGAGCGTCCCAGCCGAGTCGTCGCCGAGGTCGACGCACTCACGCTGACGATCCCCGATCGGACGCTGCTGGACAAGGTGGGCCTGGTCGTGGAGCGCGGACAACGGATCGCGATCATGGGACCAAACGGCGCGGGGAAGACGACCTTCATCGAGACCCTGCTCGGACTCCGTCAGCCCGACGGCGGGCGCGTCAGCCTTGGGCATAAGGTGCTTCCTGGCTATTTTTCGCAGCACGCCAGCGACCTGCCCGGCGAGCGGACCATCGCTGAGGCGATCTTGACAGGGACGAACCTCACTAACACGCAGGCCCGAACGCTCCTTGGGCGGTTCCTCTTCCCGGGCTCAATGGCCGACCGCAAGATCGAGCAGCTCTCGGGAGGTGAGCGCCGGCGCGTGAGCCTGGTCCGTCTGATCGCTGAGGGCGGCAATTTCCTGATCCTGGACGAGCCGACGAACCATTTGGACATCGAGAGCCGGGAGGCCCTGGAAGAGGCGCTCCTGGCCTACGACGGGACGCTGATCCTCGTCTCGCACGACCGGGCGCTCATCGATCTCGTCGCAACCCACACATTGAGCTTCGAAAATGAGGGGCTCAAGCTGCGCGCCGGCGGCTATCGCGATCTCGTTGCGGCGCATGAACTCGAAGCCGTTACCGCACCGCCTGCCGCGAAGGTTGCAAGTCCCAAGGGCGCGGCCGCGCAGGCGGAGGCTGCCCGCAAGGCCGAGCGGACCCAGAAGGCACCGAAGCCGAAGGGCCGACGGAAACTCTCGAATATCGAGACCACAATCTCGGATCTTGAGCGGACATTGGGCGAGGTTGAGGCCGAGCTGCTGCTCCCCGCGACCGCCGCTGATCGAAACCGTCTGGCGGACCTTGGCGCACGTCACCAGTCGCTTGAGCGAGAGATTGCCGCCAGGTTGGCCGAGTGGGAAGCCGCCGCCGAGGATGATCAACCCGTTCGGGCGGGTCGCTCCTAGAGCGTTGCTTGGTCTGCGCGTTGGGCAGCGCTCAGGACAACCTCGCCGAGGGTCGGATGGACGTGCATCGTGGACAGGATGGGCGCGAGGGTGCCGTCGGGCGCGTTCATCGCGATGGCGATGGGGTGGATGAGGTCTGCGGCGTGATACGCCAAAATCCTCGCACCGAGGATCCGTCGAGTGTCTGCGTCGATGATGACCTTGACGAGGCCGCGTTCCTCGCCCCAGGCACGACCCTTCCCTCCCGTTGGCGTGGCGGTGCCAACCAGGACCGGGTGGCCAGCGCTCCGGGCCTCGGCTTCGGTCATGCCGACCATCGCGTACTCGGGGTCCGTGAAAATCGCTCGGGGTCCAAGATCCGGGTCGACCGGGTGGGGGGAGAGCC
The DNA here is from genome assembly GCA_043746815.1 of Thermoleophilia bacterium. Taxonomy (GTDB): domain Bacteria; phylum Actinomycetota; class Thermoleophilia; order Miltoncostaeales; family Miltoncostaeaceae; genus JAYTQG01. The sequence continues at coordinate 5,958 of JAYTQG010000240.1, forward strand.
CAAGGGCGTTCTCCGCCGCAGAGACTCCCATGCGTCGAGCCACATGGGTGAACGCACCGAAGGGCAGCCCAACGACGTCGCCCGCAGCGAAAATCGAGGGGTGGGAGGTCTGGAGGTGGTCATCGACCTGAACGCCGCCTCGCGCGAACTGAACGCCGACATGGTCGAGACCGAGTGCCGTGACCGCCGGACGACGCCCCGTGGCCACCACGAGTGCGTCGGCTTCGACGCTGCGCTCGATTCCCTCGTGTTCGATAACAAGTGACGGTCCGGAGCGCGCCTCTTTGATGGCGACTCCCGTGAGGACCTCGATGCCTTCATCGCGCAAATAGCCGGTCAGTAGCTCGACAATCTCTGGCTCTTCGCTTGGCATCAGTCGTGGTTGGACTTCCAGGATCGTTACGGTTGCGCCAAGACGCGACAGGGCCTGGCCGAGCTCCAGCGCAATGGGGCCCCCGCCGATCACGAGGATTCGTTCCGGGAGCGCGGTCAGCTGCAGAACGTCGTCGCTTGTCAAATGAGCGACCCGGTCGAGTCCAGGGATCGGCGGGACGCTGGGCTCCGCTCCGGTCGCGAGCAGAATCTTCGGCGCCGAGAGTTCTCGGCCCGCCACGATCACCGACGTTGGCCCAGTGAGACGAGCCTCACCATCGATCAGCTCCACCGATGTCAGCGATT
>JAYTQG010000241.1:0-15705 GCA_043746815.1 Thermoleophilia bacterium
CGTGAAGACCAGGCCGTAGCCGAGGAAAAAGCGGACCGACTGGAGGTCACTGGTGGAGCGCGACATCAACTGCCCGACACCCATTCGGTCGAAATAGCCGATGTCCAGCGACGCGAGGTGTGCGAAGACGCGCCGCCGGAGGCCCGTCTCAACCCCGAGGCTGACCGTCCCCGCCAACCACCGCCTGGCACCAGAGCAGAACATGCGCGCGAGACCCACGGCGAGGATGATCAGGCACAGGGGAACGAGCAGCCCGCGGTCGCGGTGGTCAACCACGTCATCCAGCACGCGCCGGGTGAGGTATGGCAAGGTGACCGAGGTCGCCATGACGCCCGCCGCCGCGAGGGTGGTGAGGGCGAGGCGGCCGCGGTAGGGACCGAGGATGCTGAGCAGGCGAAGGAACGTGCGCACGAATGACGGACGGTAGACAAGGACTGACGAAGCCACAACCGACAGGCGACCGCTTCGGCGACCTGCCTGCGCCACCTCGTCCCCTTGCTCTCGCGGTTCCAAACGTCAGCGAAGGCCGCCACCAGCCCACGATTGATGCCCTCGCCGACGCCTGTCGTGTCCCTGGTGTGCGTGTCGTCGATCTTCACTCGGACGCCGACCATCACCGGACCGTGATCTCGCTGGTGGGCGATCCGCTGGCGATCCAAGAGGCCCTTGTTGCCCTCGCGGCGGAGGCGATGGAGCGCATCGACTTGCGTCGTCACGTTGGCGTTCACCCGCGGGTTGGTGCGCTGGATGTTGCACCGATCGTCGCGTTGACGCCCGAAGAGTTGCCCCTGGCGCGGGAACTGGCGGCAGCGGTGTCCGAGCAGATCGCGGCCGACCTTGGCCTTGCGGTGTTCGGCTACGGGGAGATCGCAAGCCATCGCGAGCGGGACCGTCCGCATCACTTCCGCCTGCCCGGTTTGGAGTGGATTACCGATGAGATGGCCGCCGGACGGATGAGGCCTGACGCCGGTCCGGCGCGCGTGCATCCGAGCGCCGGGGTCGTTCTGGTGGGCGCTCGGCTCCCGCTGGTCGCATTGAACGTGTGGCTGCCTGAGGCGACCTTGACCGAGGCCCGTGCGATCGCGGCGCAGGTTCGGGAGGCGGGCGGTGGGCCGCTTGGGCTCCGTGCGCTTGGCCTCTACCTGCATGAGGTCGGGATGGCCCAGGTCTCGATGAACATCGAGGACCATCGCGCGACGCCTCCGGTGACCGCGATCCGGGCCGTCCGACGGGCCGCCGAGCGTCTCGGTGTCGAGACAGGTGAGGTGGAGCTCGTTGGGTTGGTCCCCGCCGAGGCCATCGCTGGCATCAGCCCCGCTGCCCTCGGAATCCGGGGCTTTCGTCCCGGCCACCTGGTGGACCTGCACCTCGGCCGCCTGAGGGGATCGTGACACGCAATTCAAGTGGCCCGCCCGGCAGCCGAAGACGAAGCGTGACGCTCCGTCCACTCATCGGCGCCGTTCTCGCTGGGGTCCTCGCGTCGGCTGCCCCAGCAACCCCTGGGGCGATCGACCGGAGCTTTGGCCACGGCGGCCGCGCGGCGCGTCAGATATCCACCACACCCTTGCGGCTTACGGACATTCTCGTCCGCGATGACGGTCGCCTGATCGTCGGGGGCGCGAGCGCGTGCGGTGTGGGATGCGTATCGCCGAGAGCGGTGGGCTTTGATGCCGACGGACGCTTCGACCCGGGGTTCTCCGGAGAGGCGGCCGCAGGTATCCGTGGCTGCGCGGTTAATCGGTTCGCGCTCCGCCTCGCTGGGGCCCTGACGGTGACCACCTCAGACTGTCTCCTTGACGGCGAGCCCACCCCGACGCCCGCCGCCGTCATCACCGGGCTGAACGCTGACGGATCGCTCGATACCGCCTTTGGTGAGCCGGGACTCGGAATGCTCCGCCTCGCGGGTGTGCGCGTTGTTGATGCCGAGGCACGCGGCGGAACGCTCTCACTGCTCAGCCGTCGCGGCGAGGTCATCCGCGTGGATCAACTGGGCGCCGCGTCGCTTTCCGGATCGCCGTTTGCGCTCCCATCACGGGTCGGCGACGAACACTCCACATCCGCCCGCCTCACGGTGTTGGCATTGACGCCGTTTGGACCTGTTACCGGTGCTGAGGCAACGCGCCCGGCGCCGGTTCCGCCACCATCGCCCGCGGGGGCACCGGTGACCGTGGGCCGGCCGACGGTGCCGCCACCCGTTGGCACGGTTGACGTGCTGACCCTTGCGCGTCTTCGTTCCGGGGGTGCGCAAGATCACCGCTTCCTGCTGGCCGACGTCCCTCGCGAGGGGCCATTCGGTCCGGCTTTGGTGCGCTCCGATGGCGTCGTGATGCTGGTTCAGGTGGCCCGCCGTGCACCCAAACCCGCACTGCTCGTGACACGCGTGTCGCCCGGTGGAGTGGTTGCGGACGCCGGAGCGGGCGTTGCCCTGGACACGCTTCCTGCCGGGCTTGGAACCATTGACGCGACTGTGGCTCCGGATGTCGCAATCGGCCCCGGCGGTCGCATCGTCGTTGCGCTCACAACGACCACCGGGCGAATCGCGGTCGTCCGCCTTCAACGCAACGGACGCATTGATGACACGTTCCCGGTGACGACACCACCGGTTCCCCGAGGTGCCTGGACGCCCGGGGCGCGCGTCGCGGTGCAACCCGACGGCCGCATCCTGCTGGCCCGCGGACGGAGCGATGGTCGGGTCTTCGTGACGCGACTCCTCGGCGAGTAGCCGCGGGCGCCGCTGGTAGGCTCGCGGCCGTTCAGTACGCCCTAAGGAGCCGCACCCATCGCCAAGCGCAACCAGCGCCGCCGCCCGAACGCCGGGCCGCCCCCGGTCGTCAAACGGCCCGAGGTCATTGCACGTCAAGAGGCCGCCAAATCCTCGACACCGAAACCGCGTTCCGGTCAACCGGTGATGCCGTCCACGAAAAGCGTGATCGGACGGGCGCTCTTCGCCTCCGGGTTCTTCTACCTGATGCTGGTCTTCGCATTTCAGGATCCGCCCGGCCAGGCACTCGTCACGACCCTGATCCTGACCACGATCATGATTCCGCTCTACATGCTGATCGATCGCCTCCTGCATCGGCGCCGTCTGAAGCGGTGGCAGAACCGAAACGTGAAACCGTAGGTGCCCCCCCGCGGAACACGGGACATCCTGCCCCAAGAGGCACGCCGGCGCCGCCGCATCGTCAGCACCGCTGAGGACGTCTTCACGGGCTACGGCTACGGGCAGATCACGACACCCACATTTGAGGAGACGGGTCTCTTCGTCCGCGGCGTGGGCGAGAGCACCGACATCGTCCGCAAGGAGATGTACACCTTTGAGGACCTCTCCGGCGACCGGCTGACGCTGCGCCCCGAGGGGACCGCCCCCGTCGCGCGCGCGTTCATCGACCATGGGATGCACACGTCACCGCTGCCGGTGAAGCTCTGGTACTGCATGCCGATGTTTCGCTACGAACGCCCACAGGCCGGGCGCTACCGCGAGCACTGGCAACTGGGCGCGGAGGCCATCGGGTCGGACGATCCGATGCTCGACGTCGAGACGATTGCGCTGCTTGCCGATCTCTACGCGCGACTCGGCGTTCCGGGTGTCACGCTGCGCCTTGGGAGCATGGGCGATGTGGAGTCCCGCGCGGCATATCGGGATCTCCTCGTGGCCCACGTCGAGACTCGCGCCGCGGACCTCGATGAGGAGGGGAGAACGCGCCTCGCGCTGAACCCCTTGCGCCTGTTTGACAGCAAGGACGCGAAGTCAAAGGCGGTGATGGAGGGCGCGCCGCTCCTCATTGATCACCTTTCCGACGCTGCAGCCGCGCATCACCGCGCCGTATGCGACGGGCTTGACGCGCTGGGGATTGCCTACCAAGAGGACGGCACCTTGGTTCGCGGGTTCGACTACTACACAAAGACCGTGTTCGAGTTCACCTGCGATCGACTCGGTGCCCAAAGCGGTATCGGCGGCGGCGGCCGCTACGACGGTCTTGTCGCCAGCCTGGGCGGACCGGAGACCCCAGGGATCGGCTTTGGTACCGGTATCGAGCGGATCGCGCTGGCGCTGGAGTCCGCGGATGTGGTTGACGAGGCCCCGCTCCTCGATACCTACTTGGCGGTGACCGATGCCTCACTCCGCGCGCAACTGCTTCCGCTGGCCGCGAAGCTTCGCGCCCGCGGGCTGGCCGTTGACAGCGACATGCGCGGTGACCGTCGCCTCAAGGCGATGATGAAGCACGCGAACTCACTGCGGGCGCGCACCGTCGTGATCATTGGTCCAAGAGAACTTGAAACAGGGGTGGTATCGGTGCGGGACATGACCAGTGGCGATCAGATCGAGGTTGCGATTGATGCCCTCGCGGACGCCCTGATCGGCGGCCGCGCGTGATTGGTGCCGCTCGCTATCGGACGCACACGTGCATGGGTGCCGCCGAGACCCGAGGCGACGTTCGTGTCGCGGGCTGGCTGCACCGCCGCCGCGACCATGGCGGCCTGATTTTCGTTGACCTCCGCGACCGGAGCGGCATCCTCCAGTTGGTACTCGACCCGGCAACCTCACCCGAGGCCCACGCCCTTGGCGAACACCTGCGCTCTGAGGACGTGTTGAGTGTTCGCGGCAGTGTCGTCGAGCGCTCCACGGCGACCATCAACCCGCGCGTGCCGACCGGCAGCGTCGAGCTGCGTGTCGAGGAATTGACGCGCCTGTCCGCATCAGACGTCCTGCCGTTTTCCGTCGAGGATGAGACACAGGAGGCATCGGAGGAGCTCCGCCTGGCCTACCGCTACCTCGACATTCGCCGACCAAGGCGCCTCGCGGCCCTCGAGCTTCGCGGGAGGGTCACGTCCGCGATTCGGGGCGTGTTGGAGGGTGAAGGGTTCCTCGAGGTTGAGACCCCCATGCTGACCCGGTCGACTCCGGAGGGTGCGCGCGACTTCCTCGTCCCGAGCCGCCTGCAGCGGGGCTCGTGGTACGCGCTTCCGCAGAGCCCGCAGCTCTTTAAGCAGCTCCTCATGGTCGGTGGGGTCGAGCGGTACTTCCAGATCGTCCGGTGCTTCCGTGATGAGGACCTCCGCGCGGACCGTCAGCCGGAGTTCACTCAGGTAGACATCGAGGCCTCATTCGTCGAGACCGAGGACATCCTCGGCCTCACTGAGAACGTGATGGTTCACGCCTTCGCGGCAGCGGGAATCACGGTTACCGCACCATTCCCGCGCATTGCGTACGACGAGGCCATGCGCCGCTTTGGCAGCGACCGGCCCGATCTTCGCTACGGGTTGGAGATCCGGGACTGGACCGCACAGGCGGGCAAGAGTGGTTTCGGCATCTTCGAAGCCGCGGTCGCCGCGGGCGGGACGATCGCCGGAATCGTGGTCCCGGGCGCGGGGGCGAACCTGTCCCGCAAGGATGGCGACGCCCTGATGGCGGAGGCGGTTGAACTCGGCGCGAAGGGGCTCGTCTGGTCGATCGTGGAGGCCGACGGTGTTGTTCGTGGTCCTGGCGCGAGGTTCTTGACCACTCTCGCTACCGACCTTGGTGCAGCCGAGGGTGATCTGATCGCGCTCGTTGCCGACGACGAAGCCGCCGGTCGCCGGATTCTTGGTCTCCTCAGGACCCGCTACGCCGAGCGGTACGGCATGGTGCCCGAGGGCGTCTGGAACCTCTCGTGGGTGGTCGACTTCCCGCTGCTCGGATGGAGCGAAGACGAGAAACGGTGGGACGCCGTGCACCATCCCTTCACGGCTCCCCGCCCGGAGGACGAGGCCCTGCTCGCGACCGATCCGGGCAAGGTGCTTTCACAGGCCTACGACGTTGTCCTGAACGGCGTTGAGATCGGCGGCGGCAGCATCCGTATCCACGACCGTGACGTCCAGGCGGCCCTCTTCGACACAATCGGTCTTGGCGCCGACGAGCAGGAGAACAAGTTCGGCTTCCTCCTGCGGGCCCTTCGCCTGGGAGCGCCGCCGCACGGCGGTATTGCGCTTGGACTCGACCGTCTCGTGATGCTGCTGGCTGGTGAGGACTCGATTCGTGACGTCATCGCTTTCCCGAAGACCGCGACGGGAGCCGATCCGTTGACGGGTGCGCCAGCGGGTGTCGACGAGCGGCAGCTCCGCGAGCTGGGCGTCCAGGCAATCCCAACCGCGAAGCCCGCCTGAGCCGAGACGGGACGCTCGGTCCGGGGTGGGCGGAGGCGCTTGCCCCGGTGGAGGGGCGCCTTGCGCTGATTGGTGACCACCTGCGCGCCGAGCGCGCGGCGGGGCGGACGTTTCTCCCGGAGGCGAAGAACATCCTGCGGGCGTTCAGTCAGCCCTTTGACGCGGTGCGTGTCCTGATCGTCGGGCAGGACCCGTATCCGACGCCGGGTCACCCCGTCGGACTGTCGTTTAGCGTGAGCCCCGATGTTCGGCCGGTGCCGAGGAGCCTCGCGAACATCTTCCGCGAATACAGCGAGGACCTCGGCCTGGCGACCCCCGCGACTGGGGACCTCTCGCCATGGACTGAGCGCGGCGTGATGCTCCTGAACCGTGTCCTCACTGTCCGCCCGGGCGAATCGGGCTCACACCGGGGAATCGGCTGGGAGGAGGTCACCGAACAGGCCATCCGCGCGCTCGCCGCACGGGATCGACCACTCGTGGCGATCCTCTGGGGCCGCGATGCCCGCAACCTGCGTCCGCTCCTTGAGCCGCATCCCTCCATCGAGAGCGCTCACCCCAGCCCGCTCTCAGCCGCAAACGGCTTCTTCGGCTCGCGCCCCTTCAGCCGGGCCAACGCGGCGCTGGAAGCCCTCGGCGGCGAGCCTGTCGACTGGAAACTCTGACCGGTATCGCGCAAGAGTTCCCCCCTTTGGGGGAGAGCGACTAAATTCAACCCATTTTGGGGGTCAGACCAGGGTCCGATCCCTAAAAACGGCCTTGCTTGAATCTTGTCCCCAGAATGGGGGGTCTTTGGTGGTCCTGGAAGGGCACGACTGGAGGCGAATGCTCACCGCGCATTGTTAAGGGGGTCTGACCCGGGTCTGACCCCGAACTGCCTGCGGCGGGCGGCGTCTGGCCCCGAACTCGCCAGCAGCGCGGAGTTGGCGGAGGGTTCGAGCCGCCTCGAGGTGATCGTCGAGACCGCCTGGAAATATTAAGGGAGTCTGACCCGGGTCTGACCCCGAACTAGGCGGCGGCGTGGATGCTGGCGGGTTCGAGTCGCTCCGAGATGACCATCGGGCCGAGGGAGGTTTCGAGGACGACGACGCGGTGGCGGCCGCGGATGCGGACGTCGGTCACGATCACCCCGGCGAGTTTGCCGGAAAGACTTGCGACGCAACGCTCGACGCCCGCCAATTCCTCAGCGGGGAGTTCCATGAGCGCGGGCGAGAGCGTGAACATCGGTGGGGGGGGCGGGATTAGCACGGCGAGCAGCATCCTTGCGTCGGTGAACAGCGGCCCTGAGTATGCAGTAGCTCGCCCACGTTTGCCCGCCGGATGGTTGCGTGCGAACCATCGACACGGGGGACGGCTGCTAGCCTCGGCGGATGCCCCGTTACCCAGATGCCGTGAGCGCTCATCTGCGCGATCCCGTCGGTGTCGGCCCGCTTTTGACACCCGACGCGGTCGGCGAATCGGGCAGCGCGCACTGCGGCGACCTCGTCCGGATGGAGCTTCGGATCTCCGGTGGGTATGTGCGTGAGGCGGCCTTTTTGGCTTTTGGGTGTCCGGCGGTGATGGGCGCTGCCAGTGCCGCGTGCGCCCGGCTTCGCGGCGCGTCGCTGCTGGACGCGATGCGGATCTCGATCGCCGATATCGATACGGACCTTGGCGGCCTGTCAGACGAGCACCGTCACGGGCCGGATCTCGTCGTTGATGCCCTTGCCCGTGCGCTTGAGCAGTGGTACTCCACCCGCCTCGGGACCCAGGGACTTCCGCGCCTCGGCCACCGGGTGGCCGTTGCCATGAGCGGGGGTGTCGACAGCGCCGTCGCCGCGATGCTGCTCGTGCGGGAGGGCTATGACGTTGTCGGCGTCACGATGCGTCTCTGGCACGACCCATTGGCCGCCGCCGCCGAGCGCTCATGCTGTTCGCCGGAGACCGTGCGCCTTGCGCGCGCCAGCGCCCACCACCTCGGGATTCCTCATCTGACCCTCGACGTCGCTGAGACCTTCCGCCGTGAGGTCGTCGAAGCGTTCATCCGTGGCTACCAGGCGGGAGAAACCCCAAACCCCTGCGTGACGTGTAACGGGAGCGTCAGGTTTCGCGTGCTGGACCAGGCGGCAGCACTCCTGGGGGCCAGGCGCCTCGCGAGTGGCCACTACGTGCAGGTGGATGGCGGTGTGCTCGCCCGTGCCACGGACACCGCGAAGGATCAGAGCTACATGCTCGCCAACCTTCCCCGGGATCTCGCCGGACGGCTGGAGTTTCCTCTCGGACAGCTCACGAAAGACGCCGTCCGCGCACTTGCCGCCGATGCTGTGCTTCCCTGTGCGGCCTCGGTCGAGAGTCAGGATGTTTGTTTCGTCGGCGAGGGCGGCTACGTGCCATTTCTGGAGCGACACGGCGGACTTCAGGATCGCCCGGGTCCGATTCGCGACCTGTCAGGCAACGACATCGGTGTCCATCAGGGCTACTGGCGCTACACCGTTGGGCAGCGCAAGGGACTCCGCGTGGACGGGAGCGACGCGCGGTACGTGCTCTCAGTCAGTGCGGCGGACAACACCGTGGTCGTCGGTGCCCGCGACGACCTCGCCACTCGCACCCTTCGTCTCTCGCCAGCCTCCATTTTTGCGCCCCTCATCGATGGGGATCTGGAGGTGCGCGTGCGCTATCGGGGCCCGTCCCTTCGCGGCGTCGCCGTGGAGGAACCCGGCGGTGGTCTTCGCGTCGCACTCACTGATCCTGCCGACGGCGTCGCGACGGGACAGACCGCTGCGCTCTACCACAACGATCGACTGGTGGCGGCCGGTACCATCACCGCGCCACACAACCCCGAACGCGAAGGATAAGACTGTGGATTGGCCGGATGTCGTACGCGCCGCGCTCGCGTTTTTTCTCGTTGCCACCGGAGGTGGGATCGCCTACGTCTGCGTACGCCTCGGCAACACCTTCGGGAGCATGTCCAGCTCCGTTCGCCGTGTTACTGATGAGGCCGTCCCGATCTTGTCGCACGCTCAGACCACGGTCGAAAAGGTGAACCTGGAACTCAGCCGCGTTGACGAGCTGATGCTGAGCGCCGTGGGCGCAACCAAGGGTGCCGAGCGGGCCGTGGGCTCCGTCGCCGGTGCGGTCGCCGCGCCGGTTCGCAAGGTCAGTGGCGTTGCCGCGAAGGCCCAGCAGCAGATTCAGACCTTTCGCTCGCGCCGCCAGGCCAGGGAGCGGGACGCCGTCGGTTCCAACACGCCAGCAAGCCCGGCGGAGACGATTAGCGGTGCCACAAAGGTGGTTCGGGATGCAATCGGAGCCATGAAGCAAGCCGTGGGTGCGGGCTCCGCCCCGGAATGGTCGGTGCCGCTTGCGGCTGACGAACCGGTCGCGTCCGCGGTGCAGACCGTTCAGCGCGGGATGGAATTGCCGTACCCGTCCACGGTTCAAAACGGCGCCGGGGTACACCACTCGTGAAGCGGCGCGCCGTCGGACTCTCGCTGCTCGTCGGCTCCGCCCTTGTCGCTCGCCGATTTGGTGGGGATCCCCGCGGTCTGCGTGGTCGTTTGAGCACGATCGGGGAGGACCTCGCTGAGGCCCGGGCGGCCGGTGATCGTGCCCGTAACAGGGCTGTCGATGCGTTTGATCACGAGGTCGAAACGGCCGAGCGCAAGGTTCGATGACCACCCACGAGATTCGCCGCTGCTTCCTCGAGTACTTCGAGGGCAAGGGCCATCATCGGGTGCCCTCGGGCTCTCTGATACCGGATGAGAGCGATCCGTCAGTACTCCTGACGATTGCCGGGATGCAGCCGCTGAAGGCCTTTTTCATGGGCACGGCGGCCCCGCCCGCCGTCCGGATGACGAGTTCGCAGAAGTGCTTTCGCACGTTGGATATCGACCAGGTTGGCCGCACCGCCCGGCACCTGACCTTCTTCGAGATGCTGGGGAACTTCTCGATCGGCGACTACTTCAAGACCGAGGCGATCCGGTTTGGGTATGAGGTCTCCACCGAGGTCTTCGGCTTCGATCCTGCGGATATTTGGATCACCGTGTTTGAGGGAATGCCGGGGGTTCCAGCCGATGATGAGGCCGTTGAACATTGGATGGACCTCGGTTTTCCGAGGGAGCGAATCCAGGCCCTCGGGGACCCCGACAACTTCTGGAAGGTTGGGCCGACGGGTCCGTGTGGCCCGAACACCGAGCTGTACATCGACCGTGGCCCGGCCTACGGTCCCCCCGGCGGGCCTGCAAGCGGCAGCGACCGGTACCTGGAATTTTGGAACCTCGTTTTCATGCAGTACAACCGCTCGGCAGACGCGACGCTGACGGAACTGCCCGCGCAGAACATCGACACCGGTGCCGGGTTAGAGCGAATCGCGGCGATCATCCAGGGGAAGGACTCGGTCTTCGATACCGACGCCTTTGCGCCATTGATCGCCTGGGGTACGGAGGTCTCCGGCCGTGCGTACGGCAAGAACGACCGCGACGACCGTTCGCTCCGGGTGCTCGCTGATCATGGCCGGTCGATGACGTTCCTGGCCACCGACGGTGTCCGGCCGGGCAACGAAGGACGCGACTATGTGCTGCGCCGGATCATCCGCCGGGCCGTCAGTGAGGCTCGCCAGCTCGGACTCGAACCGGAGATCGTGGGAGCGCTCGCCGATCAGGTGATTGCCGGTTGGGGCGACGTATATCCGGAGCTCTCAACCGAGCGCGGGGCGGTGACTGAGATTCTCCAGGAGGAGGCGGAACAGTTCGCCAGGACGATTGAGCAGGGCCAGCGTCAGCTGAAATCCGTGATCGGCGCGTCGGCGGCGACGGGTATTTCCGGCGAGGACGCATTTCGTCTCTACGACACGTTTGGCTTTCCCCTGGATTTGACGCTTGATGCAGCTGAGGAAGCGGGGCTCGCGGTCGACACCGAGGGCTTCGACTCGCAGATGGACGCGCAGCGCACACGCGCGCGTGCGGCGGCAAAGGGGGCAAACGACGACGGCCGCGCACGTGCTGAGGCCCTTCGCAGTGCCGCGCCGCAGACCGTCTTTGTTGGATACGACCAGCTGGATGTGCGCACGACGGTCACCGCCGTTGACGACCTGGGCGGTGGCATCCACCTGGTGAAGCTCGCTGAGTCGCCGTTCTACGCCCAGGGTGGCGGCCAGGTGTCCGACACGGGAACGGTGGAGAGCACCAGCGGATCGGGACGGGTCGCGGACGTGTACCGCATCGGAGACGATCAGGTTCTGCGCGTGGTTGGAACGGGGACCGTGAGCGTCGGCGACACCATTACTGCCACCGTCGACCCGGTGCGCGAGGTCATCGCGGCAAACCACACGGCAACGCACCTTCTGAACTGGGCACTGCGGGAGTATCTCGGTGACCATATTCGTCAGGCGGGGTCCTACGTGGGCCCAGACAAGTTGCGCTTTGACTTCACCCAGCGTGACCGTCTGGGCGCCGATACGAAGGCCGGGATCGAGGCGTTTGTGCGCGCGCAGATCGCTGCCGGAAATCCAGTAACGGCGACGTCGATGGCGCGCACCGATGCCGACGCCTCCGGTGCCGTCGGCATCTTCGAGGAGAAGTACGGCGAGGTGGTCCGCGTGGTGGATGCAGGCTCCGGTTCGCGGGAGCTGTGTGGTGGCACGCACGTCGCGAATACCAGCGAGATTGGTGACTTTGCGATCGTTGCCGAGGCCGGAATCGGCTCGGGGACACGCCGGATCGAGGCCCTGACCGGCGCCGCCGTTGCAGAGTGGACCGCAGCGCAGGACGCAGAGCGGGCCGCCCAGGCCGCGGCCAGGCAACGGCGCGACGACGAAGCGGAGGCGCGACAGCTGCAGGCCACGAGCGTCGACCCCGGGGCGCTCGCAGCGTCGGCGGAAACGATCGGGCCGGTCCGGTTCGTCGCGCAGGAGGTCCAGGTCGGTCACATGGAGGACCTCATGGGGATCAGCGATCGCGTGAAAGTAGCCGCCGGAGCGAACGCGGTCGTCGTCCTCGCGGCGCGCCACGGCGACCGAGCGATGCTTGTCGTCAGCCTGGGTGTCGAGGCTGTCGCGGCGGGATGGTCGGCTGGGGATATCGTAAAGACCGCTGCGCCCCTGATGGGTGGCGGCGGCGGAGGAAAACCTGGCCTTGCTCGAGCAGGTGGTAAAGACCCCGAGGGGATCCCCGATGCGCTTGCTGCCGCCGAGCGCTACGCTCGCGAACGAGCGGGTTAGATCTGTTTTCCGGACACGGATGGCCGCAATGAAAGTTCTCGCACTCGATCATGGCAGCGCGCGTACTGGAGTCGCTGTCAGCGACCCGACCGGCACGCTCGTGCGGCCGCTGGACCCCATCGCCCGGGTGGATTCGCCGGATGGCCAACGTGCCCTTGATGCCGTGATCGGAGCGCAGGCGCCGGAGCGCATCGTCGTCGGTGAGCCGCGCCTGATGTCCGGAGCGCGGGGCACGCAGGCGAAACAGGCGGCGGGATTCGCGAAGCGACTGCGCTCCCGTACTGACATTCCCGTGGACCTCTTGGACGAACGGATGTCCACGGTTGAGGGGGGCCGCCGGGGCCGCGAAGGGGGTTCGAAGGCCGCCTTGGACAGCCTGGCGGCCTGCGTCCTCCTGGAGGCCTACCTGGCGGGTCAGCCATGAGTGGCCGAGACCGACGTCCCCCGCCGCGACGACGTCCAGCGCCAACGAAGAAGGGCGGCGGTACGTGGATACTGCTGCTCGCTGGCATCGCCGCGCTGGGAGCCTTTGCCGCGTTCAGGAACCGCAGCCCGGACAAGCCACCAGTGAGGACGGCCACCGAGGCTCCCCCGGTTGCCTTCACCATTCCGGAGGGGCTCCGCCGCGAGGACATCGCCGCCAAGCTCACGGCGGAGACACGGCTGTCCGGTGCGGAGTACCTGCGTCAGACCGCCGAGAGTGACCGTGGGCGGTCGTTTGCAGGAACCTCGGGAGTTCGCTCGTTGGAGGGGTTCCTCTTCCCGGCGACGTACCAAATCGGTTCCAAGACAACCGTCGCTGATCTGATCCAGTCCCAACTGAATGCGTACGCAGCGAACACCAGGAAGGTCCGGTACGTCGCGGCGCGGGCGAAGAACCTCACTCCGTATGAGGTGCTGATCATCGCCTCCATGATTGAGCGCGAAGCGAGAATCGCGGCCGATCGCCCCCTGATCGCGAGCGTGATCTACAACCGGCTGCGTGCCCAAATGCGCCTCGACATCGACGCGACCACGCAGTACGCGGTCGGCAGCTGGAAAACGAACCTCACCGTGTCCGACCTCAACAACCCTTCGCCGTACAACACACGTAAAGCGCGTGGTCTTCCTCCGGGACCGATCGCTAATCCAGGGCTCGCCAGCATCGAAGCCGCGGCCCATCCGGCGAAATCCAACTATCTGTTCTACGTCGCAAAAGGCGACGGCAGTGGGGGGAGCTACTTCGCGGCCACCGACGCCGACTTTCAGGCCGCCGTCGCCAAGGCGAAAGCGAACGCTGGCGGGTGATTGATGCGCACACCGCCGTGACGGGAATTCTCGGCTGGCCGGTCTCCCATTCGCTGTCGCCCGCGATGCACAATGCAGCGTTTGCGGCGCTTCGACTGAACTGGGTCTACGTGGCTTTTCCGGTTGAACCTGGCCGCGTCGATACGGCGGTCGCGGGGCTCGCGGCGGCGGGGTGTCGGGGCCTCAACGTCACGGTTCCGCACAAGGCATCCGTCCTCGCGAGTGTCTCCGCCCGGTCTGCGGCGGTGGACGCAATTGGCGCCGCGAATACGCTGGTGCCGGACGGGTCGGGCGGATTCCGGGCTGACAACACCGACGCTGAAGGCTTCTTGCGTGGCTTTGACGAGGCGGCGAGCCTGGACCTCTCGGGGCAGGAGGTGCTGGTCATCGGCGCGGGCGGGGCAGCGCGGGCAGTGGTCTGGGCGCTCGGTGAGCGCGGTGCCCGGGTCAGCGTCAGCAACCGAACCGACGCTCGGGCCGCGGAACTGGCCAGCCGTACCGTGCCGTTCACGCCGGTTGCCCTGGCGGCTGCGGCAGCGCGCGCCGCGCTGGTGGTTAACACGACAAGCCTCGGTATGGGGAGCCCTGAGGTCCCCGTTGAACTCCCCGCGGTCGGCGCCGGACAAGTCGCGTATGACCTTGTCTATCGGCCCGGTGGCGTCACGCCGTGGACGCACCGCTGCGAGACCCGTGGGGCCACGGTGGTGGATGGTGCGGCCATGCTGCTTCACCAGGGTGCTGCGGCGTTCACACAGTGGACCGGTGTGGAACCGCCAATTTCAGCGATGCGCGCGGCGTTGGGGCTGCCCGGCCCGTAGTCGACCGGGTGCCGCCCTCCTCAAGATGGGGGATGGGGAGGCCGACAACAACGGGGTCATCCCCCGATGAAAGCGGACCGTGGCGACCACCGCCCAACCACCCTCACGACCCAATGCTGGCCCTCCTGCCCGCGCACAACAGCGCGGTCCGGCCTCAAGTGACCTGCCGGTGGGCGAGATGCTGGTTGGAACGGGCGCGATCACGCTGAAGGACCTCCAAGAAGCCCTGGCCGAGCAGCAGGCGGATGGTCGTCCGCTGGTTGAGATTCTGCTGTCAGCCGGTCGCGTGACGAAGGATCAGCTCAGCAAGGTTCAGGCGATGCGCCTGGGTATTGGCGTCTACAACATGGCCGACGGGGTTGACCCCAACGTTGCCCTGGTGATCGATTCGCGGGCGATGCGTCGCTACATGTCGGTCCCAGTCGCCCGTGACCCGGACGGACGTCTTGTCGTCGCGATGGCCGACCCGGCCAACGTCGTTGCCGTCGACGACCTGCGGATGCTTGCCGGGTGTGAAATCCGCCAGGTGTTGGCATCCGAGGATGAGATTCGCGGACTCCTCGCACAGAGCTCGCGCATGGACGACGTCGTCTCCGATCTCATGGCGGGAACGGAGGACGATGGCTCCGGAGCCGCAAACCGTGAGGACATCTCCGACGCCTCGGAGGACAAGCCAAACGTCCGGTTCGTGAACGAGATGATCGTCCGCGCCGTCGACGAAGGCGCTTCCGACCTCCATTTTGAACCCCAGGCCAATGACCTCGTCGTCCGTTTCCGTGTTGACGGCGTGCTACGTGAGATCGCCCGCGCACCGCTGCGGACGACCGCAGGAATCGTCGGGCGCCTCAAGATCATGAGCGACCTCGACATCGCCGAAAAGCGCATCCCGCAGGATGGCCGCATCAGCCTGAAAGTTGGCGGAAAGAACCTCGACCTGCGTGTTGCCACGCTGCCGACGGTCTATGGCGAGAAGATCGTCATCCGCGTGCTCGACAACTCGAATGTCGTCCTGAATTTGTCCGATCTGGGCTTCCATCCGGATGTGCTCCGTCGCTACGAGAGCGCCTACAAGCGTCCGTACGGGGCCGTTCTGGTGACGGGGCCGACCGGTTCCGGCAAGTCCACGACGCTCTACGGAACGCTGAACCAGCTGAACGACGCCGAGCGCAACATCATCACCGTCGAGGATCCGGTCGAGTACCGCCTCGCGGGGGTCAACCAGGTGCAGGTTAACAACAAGGCCGGCCTCAACTTTGCGGCCGG
>JAYTQG010000242.1:0-6632 GCA_043746815.1 Thermoleophilia bacterium
CCATCCGATGCCAACTTCCTTTTCATCGACCTCGGTGTCGAACGGGCCGCTCTCGTGAACGCCGCCCTCCTCGCGCGCGGGGTGATCGTACGACCTGCTGGTCCGTTTGGCGCCCCCGAGGCGCTGCGGTTCACGATCGGGTGGCCGGATGAGAACCAGCGACTCCTGGATGCCCTTGCCGAGGCCCTCGCCGAGAGCGCCTGATGGATCTGGAGGAGCTGGTCGGGGGCGTCAGGGCTGGCTCGAAGCGACACCTGGCGCGCGCGATCAGCCTCGCCGAGCGCGGCGACCCGCTCGGCCGAGCCGCCGTGGCGACGCTCTATCCGTTGACCGGCCGCGCCCTTCGTGTCGGGATCACCGGCCCGCCTGGGGTCGGCAAGAGCAGCCTGATTGGCGCTCTGATCACCCACCTGCGCGCCGACGAAAAACGCGTTGCCGTGGTGAGTGTGGACCCGTCCAGCCCGTTCACCCGCGGTGCGGTCCTTGGCGACCGGATTCGCCTGACCGAGCATTTCCTGGACGAGGGCGTCTTCATCCGCTCGATGGCCAGTCGCGGGCACCTCGGCGGGCTCTCCGAGGGGACCGCCGACGCCGTCCTGATGGTCGACGCCGCTGGCTACGACGTTGTTCTTGTGGAGACCGTCGGGGCTGGCCAGAACGAGATTGAGATCCAGGCGCTCGCGGAGACCGTCGTGCTCGCCCTGATGCCGGGGAGCGGCGACGGGATTCAGGCAATCAAGGCCGGTTTGATGGAGATTCCGGATGTCCTCGTCATCAACAAGGCCGACCGTCCCGGTACCAGTCTCCTGCGGGCGGAGCTTGAAGCGACGCTGTCGTTGGTGCCATCCGGTCCGTGGCGTCCGCCGATCGTCGAGACCGTCGCACTTGAGGGTGGTGGCGTTGCGGAGCTCTGGGCGGAGGTCGAACGCCACCAGACCTTCCTGTCTGAGGATGGCCGGTTTGAGGCGCGCCGCCGCGAGGGCATCGAACGCCAGCTCCGGTCGCTCGCGCTGGAACGGCTGAAGCGGCAACTCGCGACGGCACCACCCGATGCGGTGCGGGATCTGGTTGACGCGGTCGCCGCACGTTTCTTGGACCCCGGCGCCGCCGTCGACCAGCTGCTGAACCCGCCCGAATAGCCCCGCTTCGGGCCTTGCCTGGAGCGCCGTTCGCTGTGAGACTCCCGCTACCTGAATCGTGACGATCGTTACGAAGCGTCAGGATGTTCAACACACAACGCGAAGGGCGGAGTCATGGCAGAAGAGAGCGTCTACCGCGTCATCGAAGTGATCGGCACGAGCAGCGAGTCGTGGGAAGCCGCAGCGCAGACGGCGATTGAAACGGCCTCCGGAACCCTCCGTGACCTCCGCGTCGCTGAGGTCACGAAGCTTGATGTCAGCATCGACGAGGGCAAGATCATCCGCTTCCGTACCCGCCTGAACCTGTCGTTCAAGTACGAGCGCGAGGACTGAGGCTGCTTGAGGGGGTCAGACCTGGGTCAGACCCGGGTCAGACCCCCTTAACTTCGGCTTCTCGTTGGGACTGGAAGCTTCCCGCTTGTCCGCGCCGCCGATTCAGTCCGCGACTTCTGGACGCCAATACGTGTAGGCGAGTCGATCCTGGTTGCGCTGAGCGACCCCTCCTTGTCGGTGCCTTCGCGCGTCGTGCTCGGACGCGATGCGTCTTGTCCGACGACCGACTCCGCTACTTCGGTTCGATCTTCGCGGTGAAGGTCTGCGTGGCGATCTTGCCGTCACGCAAGAAGAAGGTGTCGGTCGCTAGTACCACCTCGGCGGATGCGCAGCTCGCGTGCCACACGATGTAGGCGGTGTCTCCCTCGAACGTCACCACGTCCATGGTGAAGTCGTAGGTCCCTGGCGTGAAGTGCTCTGCGAGTAGGCCGCTCAAGAAGACGCGAATCGCCTCGCGCCCCTTGTGGGTTGCGTCCTGGGTGATCATGACCGACGCGTCGGTGTAGTCCTCCACCAGCGCGTCGAGGTCGCCCGCCGAGAACGCTGCCATGTGGCGATCAAGGATCGTCGTCATCTCGATCGTCTTGGAGTCGCCCTGCGGCGCGCCATGGGGGGTGTCCGATGAGCCTTGCGCAGCGGTTGTTTGAGTGGCCATTTCACCGTCTCCATTCGTTGAACAGTTGGAGATAGAGCGTCGCGTCTCCGTCGCACGGGCGCCTGTTCGAGCGTTTGCGAAACTTGATCGCACGTCCGGCATCTGCCCCCTCTATGCTCGAACAGGGCGTCATGCTCAGTGATCCAGAAGGGCGACGTGGTGGATACGACATACGACACGGTGTCGCAGGTGCTTCGCAGCGTGCGTCTTCGCGGAGCTGTCTTCTACGACGTGCGCGGGGGCCAATCCTGGTCGGGCGAGGCACCCCCTGCGCGCGAGATCGCCGCCGCGGTGATGCCCGGCTCCGAGCACGTCATGGAGTACCACGTCGTGACGCGGGGTGAGGCCTGGGCGGCGATCCTTGGGGAGACCCCGATACGGATGGCCACCGGGGACATCGTGGTTGTTCCGCATGGCGACCCACACGTCATCTCGAGCGGACCACGTCCACGGCCAATGCCTGCGGACGTGGCTTGGCATGTCGCGACGGCCAACGACCCCAAGCCGATTCCGGTTGCGCTCAGCGGTACGGTTCGCGTTTCCGCGGTCCCCGAGGATGACCGGGCCCAGACGGTGGTCGCATGTGGCTTCCTTGGCTGCGACCTGCGGCCCTTATCGCGACGCTTCCGCGCCTCCTGCACGTCCCGGCCGAGCGAGCCGAGGGCTGGGGCGTCCACGCGGTACGCCAGGCGGTGCGCGAGTCGCTCGAGCGCAGGCCAGGTAGTGCCGCGGTGCTCGAGCGCCTCAGCGAGATGATGTTCGTGGACGCGGTGCGCCGCTACATCGGCCAGCTTCCTCAGGACGCGACGGGGTGGCTCGCCGGTTTACGCGACGATTGCGTCGGAATGGCGCTCGGGCTTATCCATGCGGACCCTGGACACTCCTGGACGATCGAGGAACTGGGCGCACGTGTGGGCCTTTCGCGATCGGCGCTCCACGACCGGTTCGCGCGATTTGTTGACGACGCCCCGATGCACTACCTCGCCCGCTGGCGCATGCAGGTGGCAGCGACACGACTTCGTGAAACCGACGATCCGATCGCGACCGTCGGCCTTGAACTGGGATACGGCTCTGAGGCCGCGTTCAGTCGCGCGTTCAAGCGGATCGTTGGCAGTGCTCCCTGGGAGTGGAGAAACGCCTGAGCGTCTCCCCTGAATTCGTGGCCGTCATGGAGGAGTAGGAACCTCGGACCTGGACTCGGGGTCCCTAAGGGGTCATGTCTTGCGTTCGACCTACGGCGCAAGGCATCACACGGCCGGCAGGACCAGAACGCGTGGACCTCATGGAGGCCTCCTGTTCCACCTCCGTATGGGCCTGTGGAGACGGATACTGCGAGAGACTTACGCTGTAGACGGAACGCAAGACCTGACCCAAAAGCGTTGTCTGACGCGTGATCAGCGGAGGGCAGACTGGTGGGCCGGAACTGGGCTGGACCGGCCCTTTCAACCTTCGGACCTATCGCACGCGCAGCCACGTAGTGCCTACATCCAGCCAGCAGCGGGGAGAGGATCAGATGACCCCCGGCACACACCGCGGAATTCGCCATCGAATCGGCCTCATGGCCGCCCTATGTTGCGCTGACGGGTTGCCAGCATCTGCCGTGAGACAGCCCGACGCGGCTCGGCGCGTCCCACCACGTACCGATCTCGCCGACACCCCCTTCCGGCTGACTCGCCAGGCGCCAGCTGAGGTGAGGAAGGTATGTCGCATGGCCCGCGCCCAGACACGAGTGCCGTTCACCTGCCCACCGCTCGTTCCCGACGTTCCCATCGTTGGGACAGACCCCAGGGGTCCAGCCCTCAGCGGCATCTACCGCATCGACTCGAAGGGCTATGTGCTCACTTTCAACAACGGTGAAAACCCTGGCACGCTTCACTGGATCGTAGGGAAAGGTCGGCCCGACACCTTGAAGACGTGGCTGCTCGACGACAGGTACAACGTTGTGAAGGGCAAGCCAGTGTTGGTGTCGACGTCGCGAATCTCGGGTCGCCGGGTCCGCCTCTACCGCTTCCCGGCAAATCCCGCTGGAGGGCTGCTCGGCGGTCACCTCGCGGCGTTTACCGAACATGGTGGCTATGACGTTGTCGCCAGCGTTCACGGCACCGACCGGACTTCCCAACGCGCCGGGATCAAGATGGTCCTCGCGATGTCAAAATGAGGCTCTTCGAGGGGTGGTCTTTTGGGGGTCAGGTTTGCGTTCGACCTACGGCGTAAAGCATCACGCGGCGAGGAGGACCAGCATCGCGTGGACTTCACAGAAGCCCCGTGCTCCACCTCCGCATGGGGTTGCGGAGACGGCTACTGGGAGAGACTTACGCCGCAGACGGAACGCAAGACCTGACCCCAAAGCGTTGAGCGCTATCCCGTCCTCCGATAGCGACTCGCCAGGTACTCGTCCACCCACGCGCGGGAACTCCTCCACGTTCCGTCCGCCGCGCGCGCTGCCCTGAGACGCCCCCGGACGGCGGCGACTCGGAGCGCGTTTGCCGACAGCTCGGGCGTTGCCAGCGCAGGGAGCGGGATCATCCGGGCGGGGCCAGCTACGGCAGGGACCACGAACTTGTAGAGGTTGTCGAGCACTGCCCGGGCGAGGAACTCTCCGAGTGGGCCCAGATCATGTTGGTCGGCCCTGCGGAGCGCGAACAGGTACTTCTCGCGATCCGTTTTGTAGATGATCGCGGGTGGGTAGCCCAGTCGGACCAGGAGGAGGTTCAGGATCAGTCGGCCGGTACGACCGTTCCCGTCGAGGAACGGGTGAATCTGCTCGAAGCGTGCGTGGATCGCGGCTAATGCCTCGGCGATTTGGCGCTCGTCAAGTTTCCGAAGCGCTTCGACGTCCTTGACCCACTCGGTGATGTGAACCGGTACCTGCGGCCACGGCGGTGGGGTCATTCCTTCGGGGAACGGTTCAATGTCGTGCTCTCGGAATGATCCGGGGCCCTCGCGTTCGGTCGCCTGCGGGTGTGGAGCAACCTCCCAGACGCCGGTCATCACGAGCGAATGGACGTAGCGCACCTCCGCCAGCGAGATGAGTTCTCCGGCGCTCCAATCGCCTCCGTGGACTCCTCGCCCGTAGACCCAGTCCGCCGCGTTGGCGTATCCGGCGACCTCCAGGTACTCGCTGAGCGCCTTGTTTCCGACGGCCCTTCCCTCCGAAAGCAGCGTCTCGACCTGTTTTAGGACGAGCGTGTTTCCCTCGATTGCGGTCGAGTGATGCGCCTCCTCAAGCCAAATTCCCCTCCAGATTCCCTCGGCTTCGATCGGAGGCGGCAAGCCGCCGAGGCGATCCCGTAGCTCCAGGATCTCGCGGTGGAGTCGTTCATAGACCTCTGCCCGCGACGGGCGTCCACGGCGGATGGGGGGGAGTTTGTTCGGCTGAGGCACAATCTAATTGTACCGAACACATTGCGAATGTGTTCGGCTAGGCGTCAATCGAATTGCACCGAACCACAATCTGGCCGGAGTCCGGCCGCCCTCAGGAGCTGGCGAGATGCCTCGCAAGCTCCGCGAACAGGCGGACACCGGCGGCGGCGGCCTCGCCGCCACGGAAGCCTCTTGTTCCGCCTCCGTATCGGGTTGCGGAGACGGCTCCTGGGAGAGACTTACGCTGAAGACGGAACCAAGAACCAAACCAAAAAGCCCGTGAAAACGCCTCTTTCGCGGGCGCTTTAGCGGCCCGCTGTCCTGCGTTCATCACGCTCACGTTGAAGGATCAAGGTGCGGGCGTCGACTCGGTCAATGAGTTTGTTGAGGGACGCTCTGATGGCGTCCATCTCTGCGTTGATCTGGGGTCTGGCCATTGGCGCCAAGAAGACAGCGGTCATTTGAATGTCGTCGATTTTGCGCCCGAATTTCCAGATGGCGTCGTGAACGGCGCCGAGGAGGTCAAGACCTTTTTTCGGCGCGGCGTTTCGGGTGAGGAGGTACTTCGAGCGCAGGACCAGTGGCTCGTGATGGGCGACACGGTTTCGTAGGCGGTGAAGCCGGATGACCGCCTGGCGGAATTCCCCGGGTCCGTCGTCTGATCGCGTGCCCAGTCTGAGGCCCACAAGCCGGGTGAGGTCCACACTCGGCGAGCCGTTGCGAAACGCTGTTTGAGTGCGTACGACCCAGAAGCCGAGTGTGAGGCGCGCGATGACGTCATCGCGCGTTGGTTCGCTGGTGCCCTGCTGAACCGCTTGGGCGTGAGCACTCGCCACCGGGTCGTCCCAAACGCCACTCGGGGTAGCTACCGCAAGGCCCGGCGCCCCTTCGCTCAAACTACCGGGTCGCGCGAAGAGCCAACCCGGTCCGTTCGGGTGCGTCTCCGACGCGATCTGATCGGTGATGTTCCGGTAGGCGACCTCCGCGATCCAGATCGGGAGCCACAACCTCGAAGCGACCCACGCATTCCAGACGTTCAGTGAGACGGCATCATCGATACCTTCTCCCTCCAGGCCAGCAAGTGGTCCAAGCCGAGCGGGGCTGAACAGATCACGGCCACTGTAGTCCGGACGCGGTTGCGA
>JAYTQG010000243.1:0-2992 GCA_043746815.1 Thermoleophilia bacterium
GGTCGAGGTCATCGTTGGTGGCTTCCTCCCTGGAGAGGGTGCGCGCCGCGGTACGTTCGGGGCGCTACTCGTCGGCATCGCGGACGAAGGCGGGTTGATCTACGCCGGGCGTGTCGGGGGAGGCTTTGCCGATCGCGATCTCGCTGCCCTTGCGAAGGACCTCGCCGCCACTCAGACCGAGTCCAGCCCGTTCGTCGAGGCACCGGATGAGCGGGGCGCGCGGTGGGTGACCCCCGAGATCCGTGGGACAGTACGGTTCACGGAGTGGACCCGCGATCGGCGACTGCGCAACCCCGTGTGGTTGGGTCGCGCGTCGGCCGTCACCCTTGGCGCCCCCCGCGCCCGTGAGCTGGTCCTCGCCGATGGTCCGCGGAATATCAAACTCACCAACCTGGACAAAGTCTTTTGGCCGCGGCTTGGAATCACCAAGGGCGACCTCATTGACCACTATCTGCGGGTCGCGGAGGTTCTCGTCCCGCACCTGGCCGGGCGACCGTTGATCATGAAGCGGTTCCCGAACGGGATCGACGGTGAGTTCTTCTTCCAGCACAACCTCCCCGACACCGCCCCGGAGTGGCTGCACCGGCGCACCCTTTCCCGGTCCGACAAGCCGGACGCCGAACCGGTCGTCTACGGCCTTGTGGACGACCCACTCGCCCTCGCCTGGATGGCGAACCTAGGCTGCATCGACCTGAACCCCTGGCAGAGCCTCGCCGACGCACCGGACGTGCCGACGAGCCTTGTGATCGACCTTGATCCCCCAGACGGCACGCCATTTCCGCGTGTCGTCGAGGTTGCGCAGGCCACCCGGCGGGTGCTCGGCTCCGTGGGGCTGAGGGGATACCCGAAGACGAGCGGTTCGCGGGGGCTCCATATCTACGTCCCCGTCGTGGCCTCCCTCCCGAACGATGTCGTTCAGGCCGCGGCGGTGGCGATCGCGACGCAGGTTGCGCGCGAGCTGCCGACGATCGCCACGGTGGAACGCATGAAGGCGAATCGGGGAGGCAGAATCTATGTCGACCCGCTTCAAAACGGGCACGGGAAAAGCCTCGCGAGCGTGTACTCGGTGCGCCCGGTGCCAGCGGCAAGTGTTTCGACTCCGCTTGACTGGGATGAGGTAGATGCGACCTTGGACCCAAAAGTGCTCACGATTGCCGAGATCGCCCGCCGCATTGCTGAGCACGGGGACCTGTTTCGTCCCGTTCTGGATGCCCCCCAGGACCTTGCGCAGGTCGTCGGTGCTCTCACTTAGCCTCCCTCCTGACACGGGCTACCTCGTCGGGCATACCGAGGCTGGCCTGGGAGTCGCTGTGGATTTCCGGGCCTTGGATCCGATCGCAAACCGCCTGCGCACGAGGCTTCGCTTCAGTAGAGGAACGCGGATCGCTGTCGTGGCGCTCGTCAACGCGGGCGACGTCGTTGCCACCGCGCCGGTCCTCATCGCGGAGGGCACATCCGGCAGGCTCGCCCCGCTCATTCCCGCTGCCCGTGTTGTGCCTCCTGGCGCCCGGCGGGGTCTCGCCTGGCCCAGCAGGATCGGGCCGGGCCATGCGGCGACGATCTACGTGGCCCTTCGCGGCCTCGCCAGTGAACCGGTGGTTGCGATCCGCGCATGGTCGGGTGGAAGACTCGTCGGCACCTTGAAGATCCAAATTCGCTAGGGACGGGGAAGGGCACGGCGTGTCGGTGTCGAAACCATTCGCCGATGAGCACCGACGTCGATCGACTTCTGGAGACACTCCGCCGCGACTACGGGCGCTTTTCGCCCGCGCAACAGTCGCTCGCGCGATACCTGGCCGACCATGTCGCGGAGCTTCCTCTGCTGTCGGCCCAGGAGATCGCGGCCTCGGCGCATTGCAGTCCGGCGACGGTTGTCCGGTTCGCGCAGTCGCTTGGCTTTGCTGGGTACCCTGCCGTGCAGCGCCTGGTCCGCCAGACTCAGCGTGAGGCCATGAACGGCGGAATCAAGCGAAACGCCCCGCAGACCGGTCCAGGCGATCCGATCGGCAGGGCTCTCGCTGCCGACCGTCAGGCGCTAACCGACGCAACCGAGCGACTCGCCGGTGCTGGGATCGCCCCGATCGTGGCGGCACTCGCAGGCCGCAGTCCGCTGCTGCTTGCCGGTGAGGGGCACGCCCGCGCCGTCATCGCCATCCTTGAAGAGCGCCTTGCCCGCGCCGGTCGCGCCCTGCTGGTTGTCGAGGGGCTGACCGCCCGCGACAGTGCTCGCATGGCGGCGCTGCCGCGCTCCGGTGCCGTGATCGCAATCAGCGTGGGGCGCGAGAGCACTGTCGCTGATGCCGCGCTACGAGCCGCCGCGGCAGCCGGGGTCCCGGCCGCGGTGCTCGTGGATTCCGCGTTGTCCCCGGTCGCTCGAGGGCCGCTCTGCCGCGTGGTTCCAACCGACGAGCGCGGCGGACACCCAAGCCTCATCGTGATGGTCGCGGTCGTCCAGGCCCTTGCTGCCGCCATGGTTGCCCCAGTGGGCATTCGCGAGGCCATCGCCGGGTAGGGTCGCCGGGTGCGCGTACCGCAGCCGGTCATCCGAGTCGAGTTCGAACCCGCGGCTCAGTCCCAAGTGGACGCGGCCAAGTGGCCGTTCACCATTCCGGCGGTCGGTCAGATTCTGAGTGAGGGTCTGGATCTTTCGCTAGGCATGACGTTTGTCGTCGGTGCGAATGGTTCGGGGAAGTCAACGATCGTCGAGGCGGTCGCCGCGGCCTACGGGATGAACCCGGAGGGGGGCAGTCGCCACGCCCACCACCGCACTCGGGAAACGCAGTCGCCGCTCCACGGGTGCTTGCGCTTGGTACGCGATCCGCGGGCACCGAAGTGGGCCTATTTCCTTCGCTCGGAGACGCTGCACGGCTTTCTGTCATATGCCGAGGACACCGAGGACCCCGCTCGGCCGAACAGCGCGTCGCACGGAATGAGTCATGGCGAGGCTGTCCTTGGACTGCTGCGCGACAACTTCACGTCGGGCGGCTTCTAT
>JAYTQG010000244.1:0-2983 GCA_043746815.1 Thermoleophilia bacterium
TCTGCCGCCACCGGTTCCGCAATCGACGCGACCCGAACACCGCAGTCGACGGTCGCTGAGCACCGCAATCGACGCGGGTCTTCTTCCGTCGTGGCCGGAAACCGTGTCAGCCCGCTCAAAGATGGGTTCAGTCGCGGGCCAGGCCCCGGAAACCAACTGTTCGGAATTGAGGTTCCTCCCAAGACCTCGTCGAGGGGTTTAGCGCCACGAGCGAAAACCCGGGCGCTCTTCGGAGGTTTGACGGGGCGACACCGGCGGGTACTACACCTACGAGACGGGCCCGCCGGGCTCGCCGGATCATGGGGGCAACAATGGCGGAAAACGCAGCGAATCGAATGGGTGGAATCGGCGCTGGCGGTGCCCTGGTGATCGCCGGAATCCTGATGGCGATCTTCTGGAACGGCTGGATCGGCATCGTTGTCGCGGTTATTGGCCTTGTCGCCTTCGGTGGTTTCGCGAAAGGCAAGTGGTACTGAGCTGACCACCGGCGCGAGCGCCGTTGGAACGAATCGGGGTCGCGCCTCTCCAAAAGGGGTCAGACCCGGGTCAGACCCCGAAAATCAGCTATCCGGAATTCGCGCCCCCCGAATGGATGGGTTTTCGAATGAATCGGAGCCGTTAGCTCCGCCAGAGGCGTTCGACGGGGAGAACGTGAATGCGGTCATCGATGGTGAAGGAGTGTTGGCCGAGGTTCAGGAGGACCCCGCCGCCGAAGCGGTCACCAGTGATCTCGCGAAGCAGACGCAGGCCGCGGAGATCGCGCTGGTTTACGGTGCTTCCCGCCTTGATTTCGATCCCGACGACTCCACCGTCGGCCGCTTCGAGGATGAGGTCCACCTCTTGGAGTTCCTTGGTTCTGAGGTGTCCGATGGTGAGGCGCTGATCCAGCCAACTCACCTGCTTCAGGATCTCCCCGACGACAAAGGTCTCGAGGAGGTGGCCAAGCTCGGTCAGTGCCGCGGGCTCAAGTCGGGCGAGCTTCTCTGCGCTGATTCCGAGGACGCGTGCGGCAAGGCCGGAGTCCACGACGTGAAGCTTTGGGCTCGCGCCGATTCTTGCGCGCAGTGTTCTCCCCCAGGCTGGGATACGGTGAACGAGGAACGCCCCTTCAAGCAACTGGGTGTAGTCCTCGGCCGTCGACGGTTCGATCCCGGCGCGTCGCGCCGCGCTCGCCATCGAGAGGATTCCGCCAGTCTGGGCGGCGAGTTGGGCGAGCAGTCGCGGGAGTGCCTCGCGCTGGCGGACCTTCGAGAGATCAAGGACGTCGCGCTCGACGACCTGCGCGACATAGTCGTCGAACCATCGGTCGCGATCTCGCGCCGTGCTTCGACGAAGGGCGAGCGGCATCCCACCGCGTACGACCCGCTCGATGTACTCCTCCCGGGGTGTCGACGCCCCGGCGGTCGCAACCAGCGATGCGGGGTTGTCGAGTAGCTGTTCCACGAACGTTTCGTGAACCCCATCGATCTCGCCTTGAGAGAGTGGCCACACGGTGATGCGATGCAGACGGCCGGTCAGTGACTGGGCCGTCAACGGAAGGCTGGCGTAGGTCGTCGAACCGGTGAGGATGAAACGCCCGGGGCGAAGCTCCCGGTTGAGTTCCGCTTTGATGGCCGCAAGGACTTCCGGGGCGTGCTGGTACTCGTCGATGCAGACCGGCGACGGGCCGCGGACGAACGCCATCGGATCAGCGGAAATAGCCATACGCGTCGCGGGATCGTCCAGATCCAGCCGAACTCGCCCAGCGCTTTCCGCGACGTCATCGAGGAGCGTGGACTTCCCGACGGTGCGTGGCCCGTGGAGCGCAACGACTGGCTCCCGCGCCACCCGTGAGCTCACCACATCCTGCAGCCGACGTCGAACTCTGTCACCGAATTGAGGGAGCGTCATGGGGGTACGATCGCACAGTTCCGCAATCGACGCTACTCGAATGCCGCAATCGACGGTCATCGCGCACCGCAATTGACGCTCGAGTTGTTCCGTAATCGTCGCCCCGCGGGTTGGGTCTCTCAAAAAGGGGTCGGACCCGGGTCAGACCCCGAAAATCAGCTATCCGGGATTCGCGCCCCCCGAACGGATGGAATCTCGAACGATTCAGACGTTCAGTTCAGAGCGCCGCCATGGGGCTACGGGGCGTGTGGGTCGGTGGCGTCGTCGTCCAGTTGGCGGAGGAAACGTTCCAGTTCCTTCGCAAGCTCGTCACCGGAGGGGAGGGGTTCGTCCTCGCTGGCCTCGTCCGCGTCGTCGTCGTGTTCGAGCCCCTCGACGTGCGCCTGGAGGCGCGGGTCGGACTGCACCGCGCGGGTGATCTGTTGCTCGTGCTCGTCGGCGCTGGCCTCAAGCTCGGCGGTGTCGAAGGTGACGCCCGCGGTGGACTGGACGCCGTGGACAAGCGCAAGAGCGCCCTTGGGGTTGGGGACGCCAGCGGCATAGTGGGGGACCGGTGCCCAGAGTGAAAGGGCTTCGAAGCCTGCCTCCACGAACGCGTGATGCAAGACGCCGACGATGCCGGTCGGGCCGTGGTAGGACGGTGGGCGCCCGGTGATGCCATCGATGAGATCCTCGTCAGAGGCCATCCCAGTTAGATCGATCGGCTCGGTGTGAGGCGCGTCAGCGAGGAGGGCGCCGAGGGTCACGGTGCGCCGGACGCCAAGCTGCTGGGCCGCCTCGATGACCAAACCACAGAAGGTCCGCCAGCGCATTGACGGCTCGGTGCCGATCAGAAGGACCAGATCGCGCTCGCCGTCGGGGACGTGCGCGCCATAGAACTCGACCTCGGGCCACTCCAGCGTGTGCTCGCCGGGCCTCGACAGGTCGATGATCGGACGCGCCGACTGGAAGTCGTAGAAGTTCTCCGGATCGATGCGCGCGACGCGCGTCGCGTCCAGCGTCGTACCGATAAACGCGACGGCCGAGGAGGCCGCCATGGCCGCGTCATTCCACCCGCGGAAGGCCGCGACCAAGATCGGGTCGCGCAGGTCAG
>JAYTQG010000245.1:0-2974 GCA_043746815.1 Thermoleophilia bacterium
TGGAGGCGCGAGTCGATCTCGACGGCGTGGACGTGCCCTGCGGCGTGGGCGAGCGCCTCGGTCAGCGTCCCGACACCGGCACCGATCTCCAACACGACCGACATCGGGTCGAGGCGCGCTTGGCGGATCGCGAGGTCGGCGAGGTTTTCGTCGACAAGAAAATGCTGCCCGAGACTGGTGTCCGGGCGGATGCCGTACTCGGCCAGGCGGGCGATCGTGCCGACGCGCCCGGGCGGGTCAGAGCCCAAACAGACGCTCGGCATTCTGGCTGGTCAGGGCATCCGCCGCCGCAACATCGATCCCGCGCGCCTCGGCCAGGACGGCGAGCGTGTGGGCGACAAGGGCGGGCTGGTTCGGCTTGCCGCGAAAACCCTGGGGCGCGAGGTACGGGGCGTCGGTCTCGATCAGGAGCCGCTCAGCCGGAAGGGCAGCAACCGCGGCACGCAGATCAGCGTTCTTGGGGTAGGTCATTGCACCGCCAAAGGCTGCATACCAACCGCGTTCGATGATCTCCTCGGCCCGCTCGGGGATCGAGAAGCAGTGGATCAGGACGGGCAGACCGCTCGGCACATCGGCCAGGCGGGCGAGGGTGTCGTGGGTGGCCTCGCGGGTGTGGATGCAAAGCGGCAGGTTCAGATCCGTGGCGATCTCGATCTGGGCGTCGAACGCCCGCATCTGATCCGCTGGTGTGGCGCGGTCGCGGAAGTAGTCCAGACCGCATTCGCCGATCCCGACGACCTTGGGGTGCGCAGCCAACTCGCGAATCCAGTGGACATCGCTCGGCCGGTATTCGGATGCCTGGTTGGGATGGACACCAACCGTTGCGAAGACCTCCGGATGGGCCTCGGCGGTTGCGACGGCCCAGCGGCTGGACTCCTCACCGCAGCCGATGGTGATGACCCGGTCAACACCGGCCGCCCGGCAGGCCGCGAGCAGCTCGGGGACGGTGCCCTCGCAGCTTTCGAGGTGCGCGTGGGTGTCGATCACTCCGGCTCGGCGACCTCGACGCGGGGAAAGAGTGGAACCGGTGTACCGACGGTCGCTCCGGCAGTGCCGCGACCCCACTCCGCGAGGTCCAAGGAAACGGCTTCGGTCGGCTGACCAAGCTGGGCGAGGATGGCCTCGCATGAGCCTGGCATCACGGGCCAGAGGAGGATTGCGATGATCCTGACGCCCTCGGCGAGAGTGTGGAGCACCTCGTCGAGGGCCTCTCCCTGCGACGGATCCTTTGCAAGCTTCCATGGGGCGCGTACTTCGACCAATTGGTTCAGAAACCGAACTGCTTTCCAGACCGCTTCGATCATGTCCGTCAGGTCGTACTCGTCAATGGCGCGGCGCACTCCGCCAAGCGGTTGAAGGAGTTCGTTTCGAACCGCTTCGTCTCGATGCGGTCGTTCTTGGGGCACCACGCCACCGCGATATCGGCGGATCATGCTGACGGTGCGGTTCAGGAGGTTGCCAAGCTCATTGGCCAGTTCGCTCTGGTACCGCTGCTCGAAGCCCTCTTGAGTGAACGTCCCATCCTCACCGAAGCGGATCTCACGGGCAAGGTAGTAGCGAAGGGCGTCGATGCCGTAGGCCTCGATGAACGGAAACGGGTCGACGACATTGCCGGAGGTCTTGGACATCTTCTCGCCGCCCTTCAGCACGTACCCGTGGATGAAGAGCTGCTTGGGCATTTCAAGCTCAGCCGCGAGACAGAGCGCAGGCCAGATCACGGCGTGGAATTTGAGGATGTCTTTCGCGAGGAGCTGCACGGTCGGCGGCCAGTACCGCTCCGTGAGGTCCTCACCGGGGTGGGCGTACTGGAGCGCCGTCCAGTAGTTGAAAAGCGCGTCCACCCAGACGTAGAGCACCTGCTCGTGGTCCCAGGACAGCGGAATGCCCCAGGTGATGCGCGAGCGGGAGATTGAGAGGTCCTCGAGGCCCATCTCAATCATCTTCCGGGCCTCGTTGTACCGATGCCCCGGGCGCACCCACGTCGGATGCGACTCGTACCAATCGAGTAGCTGATCGCGGAAGGCCGAGAGCCGGAAGAACCAGTTCTCCTCCTCGGTCCACACCGCGGGCGTGCCGTGAATTTTGCAGGCGTGGTCCGGCCCGAGTTCGTCTTCGGTGTAGAACGCCTCGCACGGCGTGCAGTACCACCCGCCGTAGGCAGCCTTGTAGATGTGGTCTGCGGCGTGCAGCTGGTCGACAATGCGCTGCACCTCAGCCTTGTGCGGGCCGTCAGTGGTGCGGATGAAGAAGTCCTGGCTTGCGTTCACGGTCCCGGCCAGGGCGCGAAACCGCTCCGACAGCGCATCCGCGTGGTCCTGCGGCTCCCGACCGGCCTTCTCGGCGGCCTCGGCGATCTTGCTGCCGTGCTCGTCCGTTCCGGTGAGGAAGAACACATCGTCGCCCCGCTGGCGATGATGGCGCGCGATGATGTCGGCCATGATCGTCGTATACGCATGACCGACGTGAGGGTCGCCGTTCACGTAGTAAATGGGCGTGGTGATGTAGAAGGGCGTGCTCACAGCGGTGGGAGTCTACGCATGGGCCATGCCATCCCTCCCAAGGTCCAGGCGGCCCTCACCGCGGTGGCACTCCGGTTGGACCGCGCAGGGGTACGATGGCTGGTCGCCGGTTCAACCGCCCGCGCGCTGATGGGTTTTGCGGTGCGGCCCGTCGATCTGGACATTGAGGTCGCGACCAGTGACGCGGACCTCGCTGCTTCGACACTCGCCGTCACACTCTCAGGAGACGAAGGCGGCGGCTGGACTTCCCGTCGGGGCGCGACGAGAATTGCTGGCGTCAACGTCGACATCTCGGCGGGCGTGACCGCTGGCTCACTCGCGAGCGACGACGAAACCCTCTTCGCAGCTTCGGTCCCCGGCCGCGTGGGAAACCGCCAGATCCTTGTCCTCAGCGTGGAGGAGCAACTCTGCCGCGCGATGGCGGCGGGGGCGTGGGATCGGGTCGCGAAGGTCAC